>DAONGM010000082.1:0-7961 GCA_035404105.1 Pontiellaceae bacterium | reverse complement strand
GACTTGGTGCGGCTGGCCAGCACGATTTCTTCAAACACTTCCGGATGCTGCGCGCATTTGTGAACCACCACACCGCTGACGCCCCCGGCCCCGATAATCAGAACTTTTCCCATCTCTAATTCCTCTTACTAATATTTTTTACAGAAGGTAACAAAGGAAACGAAGCTACAGGTTCGCTCCCGGCAAAATCAACCGATGAAGTCCATCGACCAGTTTTATTTCATGAAAATTGATCAGCAATCCCACCGGAATCTCCAATAGTTTCATGTAACTCAGCAACTGCGCTTTATGCACCGGAAGAATTTTTTCAACGGCCTTCAACTCCACCAGCAGACAGTCTTCCACCAAAACGTCACAGCGAAGCGGTTCCTCGAAGACCAATCCTTTGTATTCGACCTTAACAATCCGTTGATTAACAGCCGTCAGCTTCCGGATTTCGAGTTCCCGCAGAAAACATCTTTCATAGATCGACTCAATCAGCCCCGGACCTTTATCCCGGTGAACCTCAATTAGGGCGGAGATGACCTCGCGGCTCAATCCATCTGCTTTTTCATACAATGAATGCACAGACATCTCCTCAGACCGGGCTTCGTTTTCTTGGTTGCCTTCTGTGAAATCTAGTTTTCCCGCTCAAAGTAGGTGTAACCGCGCAGGCCGTTTTCGTAGGCGTCCATGACGGCGCGCCGTTCTTTGGCGCTCATCCGCCCGGTCTTGACCGCGTTCTCAGACATTTCACGCACCCGCCGGACCATTTCCTTCGGTTCATATTCCACATAGGTGAGCACGTCGGCCACCGAGTCGCCTTCGATTTCGCGGGCGTAATGCACCTGCCCGTCGGCGTCGATGCGGACGCTGACGACGTTGGTGTCGCCGAGCAGATTGTGCAGATCGCCGAGCGTTTCCTGATAGGCTCCGACCAGGAAGACGCCGAGAATGTAGTCTTCATTGTCTTTGAGCGTATGCAGCGGCAGTGTCTGTTTGACGTCGCGCTGGTCGATAAAGCGGTCGATCTTGCCGTCGCAGTCGCAGGTAATATCGGCGAGAATCGCCTCCTGCGTCGGTTTTTCGTTGAGCCGGTGGATCGGCATGATCGGGAAGAGCTGGTCGATCGCCCACGAGTCGGGCAGCGACTGGAACAGGCTGAAGTTGCCGTAATAGACGTCCGCCAGCGCGCTGGTCAGGTGCTCGAATTCGTCGGGCACATACCGCATGCCGCGGATCAGCCCGGCGATCCGGGTGAGAATGTGCCAGAAAATCTGCCCGGACAGAGCGCGGTCGCGCAGCGTGAAGTCGCCGCGCTTGAAGAGCTCGTGAATTTCGTCCCGGTAATAGATGGCGTCGTGGTAGCACTCCTGCACGTTTTTGGCCGTAAGCGCTTCGTAGGCTCCCATCAGGTTGACCAGCAGTTCGTGGGCATCATCAGGAAGTTTTTCGGGCAGCGCGTGGGTTTCGAACCGGCTGACATCGAGAATGTTGAAAAGCAGGATGGAGTAATAGGCCACGGTCGCGCGGCCCGATTCGGTGACAATGTCGGGATGCGGCGTATTGGTTTCATCCAGAATGCTCATCACCTCTTCAATGACGGCAGAGCAGTACTCGGCCGTGGTGTAGTTGCAGCTGCTGGTGAAGTTGGTGTGCGAACCGTCGTAATCCACCGCCAGACCGCCGCCGAGGTCGAGCACGCCCATCGCCGCGCCTTCGTTGACCAGCCCGGTATAAATGCGGCAGCCCTCTTTGACCGCCTCGCGGATGTCGCGGATGTTGGGAATCTGCGAGCCGAGGTGGTAGTGCAGCAGCTTCAGGCAATCCAGCATCTCTTCCTTGCGGAGGCGGTCAACGACATCAATCACCTGTGCGGTGTTGAGGCCGAATACACTGCGCTCGCCGCCGGATTCGGTCCAGTGACCGCTGGCCTGCGTGGAAAGTTTCATGCGGATGCCGAGAATCGGCTTCACGCCGAGCACTTTGGAGCGGTCGAGAATCAGATCGAGCTCGGAGGGCATCTCGATCACGAATACACAGCGGATGCCCATCTTGAGCGCATAGAGGCCCAGATCGATAAATTCCTCGTCCTTGTAGCCGTTGCAAATCAGATAGGCCTCGGGATCCTGCAGAAACGATATGGCGGCAATCAGCTCGGCCTTGCTGCCCGCTTCCAGTCCGTGATGATAGCGCGCGCCGAATCCGCAGATTTCCTCAACCACCTGCTGCTGCTGGTTGACCTTGATCGGATAAACGCCGCGGTAAACGCCGCGATAGCTGTATTCAGAAATCGCTTTGGAGAAGCTTTCGTGGAGCCGTTTGATGCGCGCATCCAGAATGTCGCTCAGGCGCACCAGTACCGGCAGATCGAAGCCGCGCTCCTGAATTCCCTTGGCCACGTCATACAAACTGACAGAAGCGCCGCCGGGGCCGTCCGGGTGAACCGCCACCTCGCCTTTTTCCGAGACACTGAAATAACCGGCGCCCCAGCTGTCGACGCCGTAAAGCTCCGTTGACTGAATGGAAGACCACTTGCCGTTTTCTGTCACTCTCGTTCTCCTCAGATTAAAAAGCGGGGACGTTTTACGTCCTGCGCCCCCCGTTGGAAAGCGCATTTTTCCAAACAGCGGGAAAATTCTCAGACAGCCGTTCAATCTTCGGCTTTATTCAGAACCGGAAGCCTTTAAAAAGGTTCAGGCCAGAAGCCGGGAAAGCACCTCGACGACCGCCTCTTTTTTGACCGGCTTGGAGATGTACTCATTCATCCCGGATTCAATGCACTTTTCGCGGTCACCGGTCATGGCGTGTGCGGTCATGGCAATGATGGGAAGCTTTTCAAAAGAACCGCCGAGCCTGCGGATTTCGCGGGCGGCGGTGTAGCCGTCCATAACCGGCATCTGGCAGTCGAGCATCACCGCGTCGAAGGTTTCGGCCTGGATTTTTTCGAGTGCCAGCAGGCCGTTTTCGACAACCTCTACTTCGATTCCGAGGCTGGTCAGTATCTTGCGGGCCACCAGCTGATTGACCTGATTATCTTCGGCCAGCAGAACGCGTGCTTTGATCTGCCGTCTGGATGGAACAGCAGGGTCGCGTTCCGCACCACATTCGTTCGACAGCGGCATGGTCACCACAAAATAGAAGGTCGATCCGGCACCCGGTTCGCTGTGCACTCCAATCCGTCCGCCCATGATTTCAATCAGCTGTTTGGAAATAGAAAGACCGAGTCCGGTACCGCCGAACTTCCGCGTGGTCGAAAGGTCGGCCTGCGTAAACTTTTCGAAAACGACTTTTTGCTGCTCCGGCGCAATACCGATGCCCGTATCACGCACACTGATCTGCAGCGTCACCGCGGTTACCGACTGGGCGATTTTTTTAACATCCACAAAAACGCCGCCCCGTTCTGTGAATTTGATGGCGTTACCGACCAGATTGGTGAGCACCTGCCGGATACGGACTTCGTCACCGACCAGACGGGACGGCACATCCTCCGGATAATGGAATTCCAGCCTGAGCCCTTTGGAAAGCGCATCAGGCATGAAAATCTTCCGCACCGTTTCGATCACATACTGGAAAGAAAACGTACGCTTCTCCAGCTCCAGCCGGCCCGCTTCGATCTTGGAAAAATCGAGGATGTCATTAAGGATCGTCAGCAGCGACTGCGCGGAAGACTGAATGGTCTCTGCGGCGTGCTTCTGGTCGTCCTTAAGCTCCGTTTCCAGCAGAATATCCGTCATACCGATGACGCCGTTCATCGGCGTGCGCAGTTCGTGGCTCATATTGGCGAGAAACTCGCTCTTGGCGCGGTTGGCCACTTCCGCGGCTTCCTTGGCTTCCAGCAGGTCGCGCGTACGCTCTTCAACCCGCTGCTCCAAACGCGACCTGGACCGGTCGAGATCGCCGATCAGCTTCTTCAGCGACTGGCGCATGGCATCCATCTGCTGAGCCAGCCCGCCGATTTCATTTAACCGGCTGACCGGCACCTCTTTTTCGAGGTGTCCGTGAGCAATCTCCTCGGCAGCGGCGGAAAGCTCCTGAACCGGAACAAAGATCAGCCGGTGGGTCAGCAGGAAAGTGGAAATGGAAAGACTGATGACCACCAGCATGGTAATCACAATAATGATAAGCACCTGCTGGCCCAGCTCTTCCCAGACATTCCGGTTGGATGCCACCAGCCGGATTTCCGCCGCTTTTCCTTCCGGAAGCCGGATCAGCGTCGTGCCCTGCATATAGCGGCTTTCTGCCACCTGATCGCGATGAACCACCCAGCCGAATCCGTAGATTACTTTATTGACCTGGAGCTCCGGATTCTTTGGATCGCCGATCGTCAGCCCGGCAAAAACAATGTCACGGTCGTTGAGCAGCGATTGCAGAAAATGGCCGATGGCCGCCTCATCACGCTCGGCAACCGGGCTCTCCAGCGCGATTTTTGTGAGCGAAAGCTTCTGCTCCATATTGCGCTGAATTTCGCTTTCGGCCGCGGTCTTTCCCTGCGCAATCAATACGCCCGCAATTGTAAAAAGAACAATACTCACCACAACAGTCAGCACGGCCGGCAATACAAATGCCAGGCTGCGGAAAAAAGATGTCGTCGGCAATTTCATGTTTCTTCGGCAAAGGATAGCCATACCGGGGCCAAAAAACAACCGGCCAGCCCCTTTTTCTATTGTCCGCCCCGCCCGCCGTGCTACATTGTGCGCCTTTCAAAACGGAGAATCCTATGGCAGCAAAGAAAAGCGCATACGCACAGGCCGGCGTCGACATCGACGTCATGATGAACTCTCTTCAGCGGATTAAAAAAGACGTCAAATCCACCAGCACCAAAGGCGTCATGAGCGAAATCGGCTCCTTCGGCGGACTCTTCCAGTCGCCCGGCAAGGAATTTCTGCTGGTTGCCAGCGCCGACGGCGTCGGCACCAAACTCAAAGTCGCCCACATGGCCGGCAAGCACACCACCGTCGGACAGGACCTCGTCAACCACTGCGTCAACGACATCCTCGTGCAGGGCGCCACCCCGCTCTTCTTCCTCGACTACCTCGGCACCGCCGCCCTTAAAGGCAAAGTATTCGAAGACGTCATTTCCGGCTTCTGCAAAGCCTGCCGCGAAAACGGCTGCGCCCTGCTCGGCGGCGAAACCGCCGAAATGCCCGGCCTCTACCCGCCGGGCGAATACGACCTCGTCGGCACCATCGTCGGCCAGGTTGAAAAGAAAAAACTCATCACCGGCAAAACCATCCGCAAAGGCGACGTCATCATCGGCCTGCCCTCCACCGGGCTCCAGACCAACGGCTACTCCCTGGCCCGCAAAGTCATCTTCGAAAAAGCCGGCAAAAAACTGAGCGACCTCGTTCCCGGCACCAAACTGACCTTTGAAAAGGTGCTGCTCGCCATTCATAAGAGCTACCTCAAACCGGTCGTCGCGCTGATGAACAAAGTTCAGGTGCGCGGCATGGCCCACATCACCGGCGGTGGACTGGTCGACAACGTCCCGCGCGTCCTGCCCAAAACCGTTGACGCCGTCTTCGACCGCTCAACCTGGAAAACACCCGCCATTTACGAATTCATCGAAAAAGAAGGTGACGTTGACCATGAAGAAATGTACCGCGTTTTCAACATGGGCATCGGCTTTGTTCTCTTCGTCCGTCCGGACGACGCGAACACCGCGCTGGCGGCCATCCGCAAAGCCGGCGAAAAAGCCATCATCATCGGCCGCGTTGAAAAAGGCACCGGCATTTCGCGCCTGATCAACTAACCTTCCCGCACCGCGGTTCGGACGGAAGGGCCCTGTACTCCAGTAATTTTCAAATAGTTTAGGTTCGAGTTACTGGATACGGTGCTTCGATCCACTTCGGATCGCGAGGCGGACCGGACGAGTCTATTCGTAAATTATCGACAGGCCCCGTTCATGTTTGGATCGATTGAAATTCAGTTAATGAGGGAAAAGTAATGAAAAAAATGATATTCGCAGTTTTATCATTAGTAACGATGCTAGCTCATGGTCAAAATGATGAGTGGAACATCACAACGAAAAAAACAGAAAAGTATACCGGAATTGTACTCTCCAACGGCCAGATCGGAATTTTACCGTCTGAACATGTTTTTGGCATCAAACACATAATTCTCAATAACACGTACGATCTCGATCCGAAAACGGAAGTGAGCAGAATTGTCCAAGGAATGAACTTTGGAAATCTCGAAATGGAGATTGATGGGGAGAAAGTTACCGACAGCAACATTGAGAATTGGAGCCAAACGCTTGATTTAAAGGAAGCGAAATTAACCACATCATTCACATTTAAAGACAAAGCTGCTGTTTCATATACGATATATGCTCTGAGAAATTTGCCGAATGCTGGGTATATTGATGTCAAGGTCGGGGCTAAAAACAAAATTGCAGTCCATGTGACCGGAAAAATCTCAACGCCAACTGCGGATTATCAAAAGCCAAAAAACACCTACAAGGTATTAAAAGACGGAAAAACGTCGATGCCTATACTTCAAACAGTGGCATTAAGTTCGCGCAAAAATCACACAATAAGCACTTCTGCTACCTTTGTTTGGCATGCCATCAACTCGTCGAGAGAAAGTGAGCGTCCAAAACTGCTCCATTCCATACCTTCAGAACAGGAAAACTGCCTCTCATTCGAAAAAGAAATAGACAAAGACACTTCGCTTGAATTTGCCTGGACTGCAGCAGAATGCACGGACAAGAATTTTGCCGACCCGAAGTCTGAAAGCGAAAGGATTATCATTAATAATCTGCTGACTTCCAGAGACATACTAATTCAACAGCATAAAAATCTTTGGAGTAAATTGTGGGAAGGTGACATTGAAATACAAGGCGATCTGCAGGCTCAACAGGATGTGCGATTGGCCTTGTATCATCTATATTCGTTTGGCCGGGGAGATAATGACTTAAGTATCGCTCCGATGGGCCTTTCAGTCCAAACCCCCTACAATGGACATATTTTCTGGGATTCAGAATTATGGATGTTCCCGCCGCTTTTAATGTTCAATCAAGATATTGCCAAATCGCTTGTAAACTACAGATCCGATCGGCTCGATGCAGCCAAACGAAAAGCGAAAAATTATGGCTATAAAGGAGCCATGTACCCGTGGGAAAGCGATGATACCGGCGAAGAAGCGACGCCTCCCTTTGCATTGACAGGAACTTTTGAGCATCACATAACGGCCGACATTGCCATTGCATTTTGGAATTATTACAGGGTTACAAAAGACAAACTCTGGCTGAAAGAGAAAGGATTCCCAGTCCTTAAGGAAATAGCAGACTTTTGGGTCAGTCGTGCCGTTAAAAATGACGACGGAAGCTATTCGATAAAAAATGTTATTGGAGCAAATGAATTTGCAGCAAACATTGATGACAATGCCTTTACCAACGGCTCGGCAATCACGGCATTAAACTACGCCATCCAGGCAGCCGCCGAATTAGCAGTTGCAGCAGATCCTGAATGGAAAAATGTGGCTGATAAAATAATAATTCGCCGTTTTAAGGATGGAACCACTTTAGAACACTCTAAATATGCAGGAGCGCGGATTAAGCAGGCAGATGTGAATTTATTATCTTATCCACTCAGCATTGTGAATGACCGCGAAACAATGCTTAAAGATTTGAAATATTATGAACCTAAACTGGACAAGAATGGGCCGGCAATGGGCAAATCCATCTTTGCTGTCATCTATGCCAGGTTAGGAGATGCGGACAACGCCTATCGTTTGTTTAATGAAAGCTATATCCCGAATAAGCATCCGCCGTTTGGTGCGCTTTCAGAAACTGCTACGGCTAATAACTCCTATTTTGCGACCGGTGCCGGAGGATTACTGCAAACCGTTCTGTTTGGTTTTGGAGGATTGCACATAACCGATAACGGCATAGTTCAAGAAAAGCCATGCTTACCAAAAGCATGGGAAAAACTCACAATCAAAGGCATTGGACCCGAAAAAAAGACATTTGAGATAACCCG
>DAONGM010000081.1:0-7992 GCA_035404105.1 Pontiellaceae bacterium | reverse complement strand
CCGGAAACAACCGTTGCATTATCTATGAGAAGCCGTTGCAGTCAAGCCGCGTAACTGGTCCAACGGCGTGGAAAACGGGAGAGATTATTCGCCGGCCAGCCGGTAACCGATACCGGGCTCATTGATGACAGATGGCGATTCCAGTCCGGCTTCTTTCAATTTCCGCCGGATGTGAGTGAAGTGTACGCGCAGATACTGCGACTGTTCTTCTGATTTCGGCCCCCAGACTTCGCGCAGAATCGTGCGGTGGGTGACAATCCGGCCGGCATGTTGCGCCAGCACCCGCAGGAGCGAAAATTCAATTGGGCTTAACTTCAGCTCCTGCCCGTGTATCCGCACGGCATGAGATGGCATATCAACCTCAAGTTTTCCGACCACGATAACAGGGGCCGATTCTCCGGTTCTGGCGCGCCGCTGGATGGCACGTAAACGCGCCAAGAGCTCTTCCGTATCAAACGGCTTGGTCACATAGTCGTCTGCCCCGGCATCCAGGGCGTCGACTTTGTCATCCGGCTCGTCGCGGACGGAGAGGATCAGCACGGGAACAGCTGACCACTCGCGGAGTCTGCGCAGAACCTGCGCACCGTCCATATCCGGAAGACCCAGATCCAGAACAATCGTATCCGGTGAACAGGTGGCCGCCTCAGTCAGGCCGGTTTCTCCGGTTGCTGTTTCCTGAACACGGTAGCCATGTCCTTCGAGTGCATAGCGCAACATTCGTCGGACAGATGCTTCGTCATCGATCACCAGAATCAAGGGGCCGTTTTTTTTCGTTTCGTTTTTCATGCTTCCGGCATCCGGGCTTCTACGGGAACGCTGACGGTCACTTCGGCACCTTTATCCGGACGGTTGCAGGCATCAACTTGACCATTCAAGGCGCTGATCAAGCCGCGCGTGATGGACAGGCCGAGGCCCAGGCCGCCTGCCGGAGCGTGCGGATCGCGGTAGAACTTTTCGAAGGCGCGGACCGGATCGGCAAAGCCGGTGCCGTGGTCGCGGACTGTTATTTCCAGATTGCCGTTATTGATCCGGGCGAGAATTTCAATGTCGCTGCCGGCCGGCGTGTGAATTCCGGCGTTCCGGATAATATGAATCAGCGCCTGTTGAAGCAGCCGAGTGTCCGTAAGCACCAGCAGGTCAGGGGTGATCAAATTAATCCGGACAGGACGGTTCATCAATTCTTTCCGGCATAAGCGCACAGTATCCTCGATCAGATCGCTGATTTCGCACCATTCTTTTTTCACGCCGGGCTGAGCGGTTTCCAGTCGGGCCGAATCCACCAGCAGATCCACCATATTGGTAAGCCGGTCTGACGCCGCTTCAGCCTCCTCCAGCAGCTCGCCGGTCTGCGGTATGGACTTGAGAGCCGTCAGCGCCGCCTTTAGTGCTGTCAGCGGTGTCCGCAGTTCATGCGATACATTATCCAGCAGCACGCGGCGCAGGCGGTTTGATGCATCAAGAACTTCAGAGCGCTGGAAAGCGGCCCGGAAATGATCTTTTTCCAATGCCAGCGCAAGCTGGGTTGCAAAAGAGGCCAGAAGATCCCGTTCCGGCAGATTCAGTTCGCACTCAAACCCCAGCCGCAGTCCCAATACACCCATTAATGAGGTGCGGGTTTGAAGAGGCCAGAAGGTGCCCTCAGCCCCAGGCAGTGTATCGGTGAAACGACCGGCTATCCGGCGGTTGCTGAAAGCCCATTCGGCCACGCTGTATTCCTTGGAAGAAGGCGTCCACAAGCTGGCTGCATGAGGTTTTGCGTTTAGCTGGCGGGTATTCAGGTCGCGAAGATACAGAACTGTTTTTCCGGAAAATAACGCGTTAATCTGGTCGAGTGCCTCACAGAGCCCGTCATTCATATCCGGATTGAGCGCGCTGGAGCGGGTCAGTTTTAACAAAGCAGCTGTGCTTTTCTGCCGTTGCCGCTCTCCTTCTTCGCGCTGACGCATACGGGTGGTCAGGTGGCCCATGACAAGTGCCACCACAATCAGCAGGAAAAACATCATGGCATCGTGAAACTGTGCGATCCGGAACGTAAACAACGGCGGAACAAACAAAAGGTTCCACAGAAATGCTCCGGCCGCTGCTGTAACCAGAACCACCCGGCGGCGGAGAAAAAGCGCGCCGGTTACCGTCATCAGAAGGTAAAACAGCGCGACAGACAGATAGCCAACCCAGTCGCACAGCATCCACCCGGCAAGCGTTACGCCAGCCAGCAGCAGAAGGCCCCAGCCCCATTCGCGAAAGTGGACTCCTTCACGGGTACGCGATGTGCGGACGGCTTCGGCGGATTTCTCCGGACGGACAACATACACATCAATATCGCCGCTGCGATGAAGCAGTTCATCCACCAGACTGCCGCCGCTCAGCAGGCGCATCCACAGACTCTGCCGCGGCTTGCCGACCACAATCTGAGTTACGTTCTGCTCACGCGCCACACGCATCAGTTCACCGGCTACGCGCGAGCCGGACACCGATTCGACCTCGCCTCCCAGCCGGCGGGCCAGTGCAAGAAACTCCGTAACCCTTTTTTTCTCTTCTTCTGTCAGCGGATGTCCATCATCCACATAAACAGCCATCCAGGTGGCGTCGAGGGCGTCGGCTATGCGCCGTGTCCAGCGCACCAGATCACCTGCAAAAGGACTAGGTCCCACTCCGACCAGCAGGCGTTCCCGCGCCTTCCAGGGGCCGGCGATGCGTTGTTCACGCATATGTTCACGCATTCCCTGATCCACCCGTTCGGCGGTCAGGCGCAGGGCCATTTCGCGCAGAGCGGTCAGGTTGGATTCACGGAAAAAGTTTTCGCCGGCGGCGGCAGCCCGGTCGCCCAGATAGACGCGGCCTTCAGCCAGCCGCTTACGCAGCTGTTCGGGTGAAATATCAATCAACTCAATTTCATCCGCCCGGTCCAGCACGGAATCGGGAACGGTTTCGCGGACGGTCACTCCCGTAACCTGACGCACCACCGGCGCGCGGCTTTCCACATGCTGGACATTCAGCGTAGTATACACATCAATACCCGCTTCCAGCAGTTCCAGCACATCGGCGCAGCGTTTCGGATGCCGCGATCCCGGTGCATTGGTGTGCGCCAGTTCATCGACAACAGCCAGGCGCGGTTTGCGCAGAAGCAGCCCGTCGAGATGCATCTCCTTCAGAACGGTGCCGCGATAATTTATGCAAGTGCGCGGCAGAACTTCCAGCCCCTCCAGCAGGGCGGTGGTTTCCGGACGTCCGTGCGTTTCGACCAGGCCGATCACCACATCGACGCCTTCCGCTTTGCGCTGACGGGCGGCCTGAAGCATCGCGTAGGTTTTTCCCGCGCCGGGACACATGCCGAAAAATATACGCAGACGTCCCTGCTGCGAAGCCTGTCTGTTCAGCTCCGCCAGCAAAGCATCCGGATCAGGGCGAAACGGCTTATTCATGGCGCAGAGTGTATCCGATCCAGTTCCATGTTCACCAGCAGAACATTTACATACGGAACGCCCGGACTTCCGGGGCGGGCATTCTCAAGATGCTTCTGCAGAATATCTTCAACGGCCGCGAACGGCAGGCGACGCGCCTGCGCCACACGCGCAACCTGAAACCGGGCCGCTTCCAGCGTGATGTGCGGGTCAAGCCCGCTGGCGGAGGCCGCCAGCAGATCGGACGGAACGGGAGTCTTTGCCGGCAGCGCCAGCAGGTCGCGCCACACATCGGCGCGTTCCTTAATCTGTTCCTGAAGTTTCCCGCTCGCCGGGCCGAGGTTGCTTGCGCCCGACGGAAGCGTACTCCATTCCGCAGCCGACGGCCTCGAACGAAAATAGCCCGGAGATTCGAACTTCTGTGCCAGCAGCGCGGATCCAACCACTCTGTTATCGCGGTACACCAGACTGCCCTGCGCCGTTTCCGGACAGAGCAGATGCGCCGCCCACGTGACCGCCGCCGGATAAATGACTCCGGTCAAAAGTGTCATCATCAGCAGCAGGCGGAGAGCCGGTATTAAAATCTGTTTCATGCGATCTCCTTTCAAATCCATCCCAGCGCAGTCAGCGCAAGGTCGATCAGTTTGATTCCGAGAAACGGCGCGGCGAGTCCGCCTGCGCCATAGATCAGCAGATTGCGCCGCAGCAGCAGTGACGCTCCGGTCGCGCGGTAAGCGACGCCGCGCAGCGCCAGCGGGATCAGCGCCACAATAATCAGCGCGTTGAAAATAATCGCGCTGAGCACAGCGCTTTCCGGCGAGGCCAGCCGCATAATATTCAGCGCGGCCAGAGGGCCGGTGGCAGAACCGGTTCCGGCGTAGAGGCCGAGAAACAGCGCGGGCAGAATGGCAAAATATTTCGCCACGTCATTGGCCACGCTGAAGGTGGTCAGTGCGCCGCGCGTGATGAGCATCTGTTTGCCGATCTCCACAATATCCAGAAGCTTGGTCGGACTGCTGTCGAGATCCACCATGTTTCCGGCTTCGCGGGCGGTCTGCGTGCCGGTATGCATGGCAACACCCACGTCGGCCTGCGCCAGAGCGGGCGCATCGTTGGTGCCGTCGCCGGTCATGGCAACCAGATGTCCGTCTGCCTGCTCGGCCCGGATCCGGTTGAGTTTGTCTTCCGGCGTTGCTTCGGCCAGAAAATCATCCACACCGGCCTCCGCCGCAATGGCGGCGGCCGTAGCGGCGTTGTCTCCGGTAATCATAATCGTGCGGATGCCCATACGCCGCAACTGCGCAAACCGTTCGCGGATTCCGCCTTTGACCACGTCTTTGAGAAAGATGACGCCGAGCACATGACTGTCTTCACAGACCACCAGCGGAGTGCCGCCCTGGCGCGAGATCGTTTCGACATGAGCCTCCACATCGGCAGGCCAGATTCCGTCCTGCTGTTCCACATGCTGACGGATAGCGCCGGCGGCTCCTTTGCGGATGGAACGGGCGGGGTGCTCTGCATCCGCCGGAAGATCGACGCCGCTCATGCGGGTCTGGGCGGAAAACGGCACGAAGTGTGCGTGACGGTCTGCCAGTTCTCGGCCGCGCAAAGCGAAAAGCTGTTTGGCCAGCACAACAACGGATCGGCCTTCCGGCGTTTCGTCGGCCAGCGACGCCAGCTGCGCCGCATCCGCCAGCCGGTTTGCATCCACGCCGCGCGCGGGAAGAAAATCAACGGCCATACGGTTGCCCAGCGTGATGGTTCCGGTTTTATCCAGCAGCAGCACATCCACATCGCCCGCCGCTTCTACCGCCCGTCCGCTGGTGGCGAGCACGTTACGGCGCGACAGCCGGTCAATGCCGCTGATGCCGATCGCACTAAGCAGCCCGCCGATGGTGGTGGGAATCAGGCAGACCAGCAGCGATACAAGCACCGGAAGACTCAGCAGTCCGCCGGTTTTTACGCCGCCTTCCCGTTCGGCATAGCCGAGGAATGCGGGCAGCGTTACAACCGCGAGCAGGAAAATAAAGGTCAGTCCGGCCAGCAGAACACCGAGTGCCTGTTCGTTCGGAGTGCGTCCGCGCACGGAGCCTTCTACCAGCGCAATCATGCGGTCCAGAAAAGTCTGTCCGGGCTCGCTGGTTACGCGCACTTTAATCCGGTCGCTGATGACGCGCGTTCCCGCCGTTACCGCCGAGCGGTCGCCGCCGCTTTCGCGGATGACCGGTGCCGATTCGCCGGTGATGGCTGATTCATCCACGCTGGCTACACCCTCAATGATTTCACCGTCTGTCGGAATCGTGTCACCGGCTTCGCACAGCACTTCGTCGCCTTTTTTCAGTTCCGCCGCCGCCACCGATTCTTCGCGCCCATTGCGCAGGCGGCGGGCTTTGAGCGATACCCGCATACGGCGCAGTGCGGCGGCCTGTGCTTTGCCGCGGCCTTCTGCCATCGCTTCGGCAAAGTTGGCAAACAGTACGGTAAACCAGAGCCACAGCGCAATTTGCAGATTGAACGCGGACGGCGTGTGGGCAGAGACGGCGCTGACTGCCAGTGCGCCGATGAAGACGACGAACATGACGGGATTGCGCAACTGAACGCGCGGATCAAATTTGCGCAGGCTGTCCAGCAGTGCCCGCCGGAGCAGCGAATGATCGAAAATGGAAGAACGTGTTGTCATGGTTTTTCCTTAAAGAGTGCGTCCGGAAATCCAAAGCAGGTGGTCGGCCGCTGGGCCGAGAAAGAGCGCTGGAAGAAAGGTCAGTCCGCCGACAATCAGAATGACAGCGATCAGCAGCACCGCAAAGGTGGCTCCGTCGGTGGGGAACGAACCGGACGACGGCGGCGTGATTTTCCGGACGGCGAACCGTCCTGCCAGTGCCAGCATGGGAACGATCACCGCATAACGTCCGATCAGCATTGCGATGCCGAGGCCGATGTTGAAAAATCCGGTGTTGGCATTCAGTCCGGCAAAGGCGCTGCCGTTGTTGCCGGCGGCGGATGACCACGCGTAGAGGATTTCCGTAAATCCGTGCGGCCCTGTGTTGGCACGGCTGTCCAGCGTGCCCGTCCAGATCATCGTAATGCCGCAGCCCAGCAGAATAACAACGCAGGGTGCAAGCACGGCAACTGAAGCCAGCAGGATGTCGCCGCGATCCAGCCGCTTGCCCAGATATTCGGGCGTGCGTCCCACCATCAGCCCCGCCAGAAATACAGTGAGAATGACAAAGGCGATGATGCCGTAGAGGCCGGCTCCGACTCCGCCGAAAATGACTTCGCCCAGCATGATGTTGAACAGGGCCGCCATTCCGGCCAGCGGCGAAAGGCTGCTGTGCATCGTATTCACACTTCCGTTGGAAGCAGCTGTGGTTGCCGAAGCCCACAGGACACTGGAGGCCAGACCGTGCCGGACTTCTTTACCTTCCCAGATGCCAGCCGCCGAACGGCCAGCGAGCTGAAGTTCTGCCGTATAAGTCAGCGCAAGACCGGCCAGAAACATTGTCAGCATGGCGGCAAACAGACACGCTCCGTGACGAGGATTTCTAACGGTGCGTCCGAACGCAAACGGGAGCGCCGCGGGAATCAGCAGAATCGCCCACAGTTGAAGCAGGTTGGAAAACACCGTGGGGTTCTCAAAAGGATGCGCGCTGTTTACGCCGAAGAACCCGCCGCCGTTGGTTCCGAGCTGTTTGATGGCAATCTGCGACGCCGCCGGGCCGAGAGGAATCATCTGTACCGCTCCTTCGAGCGTGTGCGCTTCGACGTAGGAATGGAAGGTCTGCACCACGCCCTGACCGGCCAGAATCAGCGCGAGCACGGCGGACAGCGGCAGAAGAATGTAAACTGTGGCGCGCGTCATATCGCACCAGAAATTTCCCAGCTCCCGTGCGGAGCGGCTTGCCAGCCCGCGAGCCAGCGCGAACGCCACCGCAATGCCGGTGGCGGCACTGACAAAGTTCTGGACGGTCAGGCCCAGCATTTGTGTCAGATAACTCAGCGTCGATTCGCCGGAGTAGGCCTGCCAGTTCGTATTGGTGGCAAAACTGACCGCCGTGTTGAATGCCAACGGCCAGGATACCGCAGGCAGTCCCTGCGGATTAAACGGCAGCCGGTTCTGCAGAAGTTGCAGAACCATCACGGCGATGAATCCGGTCAGGTTGAATGCCAGCAGTGCGCCGGTATAATGTTGCCAATCCATCGTCTCCGACGGATTAATTCCGGAGCCGCGGTAGATCAAACGTTCCAGCCGTCTTAGGAATCCGGGCAGTCTGCCGGGAGAACCGTCCATCACATTTGCGATCCATCGTCCGATCCAGGGCGATAGCACTGCCAGTAAAACGGCGAACGCGCCGAATAAGAGAATGTCTGTCGTTTGCATGCGGACATCCTGCTCTGAAATACCGGTTGCGGGTAGTTAAGACTGGGCGGAAACGCGCTAAAAAAACACTAACACGCAAACTTGGCTACTCGTAGCGCAGGGCTTCGATCGGGTCGAGCTTGGAGGCTTTCATGGCGGGCCAGAGACCGAAGAAAATTCCGATGAAGACCGAAAAGCCGAAGGCGACGATTAGCGACAGGCTGCTGATCTGCA
>DAONGM010000080.1:0-7996 GCA_035404105.1 Pontiellaceae bacterium | reverse complement strand
GCTTTCCAGCTCCGGCAGAATGGCGGACGCCAGCACTTTGCCAAGCTGCACGCCCCACTGGTCGAACGAGAAAATATCCCAGATCATTCCCTGTACAAAAATTTTCTGTTCATAGAGAGCAATCAGATGGCCGAGCACTTCCGGCGTCAGTTTTTCCGCCATGATGGTATTGGTCGGACGGTTGCCTTCGAAGGTCTTGTGCGGAATCAGTTTCTTCGGCGTCTTTTCTGCTTTCAGTTCTTCAGCGGTTTTACCGAAGGCCAGCGCCTGGGTCTGCGCGAAGAAATTGGCCATCAGCTTGGCGTGGTGGTCGCCCAGCGGATTCTGCGATTTGGCAAATCCGATGAAGTCGCACGGGATCAGTTTGGTGCCCTGATGGATCAGCTGATAGAAAGCGTGCTGTCCGTTGGTTCCGGGTTCGCCCCAAATAACAGGGCCGGTCTGCCACTTCACCCGCTTGCCGTCTTGTGTAATGTACTTGCCGTTCGATTCCATATCGCCCTGCTGGAAATAAGCGGCGAAGCGGCTGAGGTACTGATCATACGGCAGAATCGCCTGGGTCTCGGCGCTGAAGAAGTTGTTGTACCAGATGCCGAGCAGCGCGAGAATCACCGGCATATTTTCAGCAAACGGTGCCGTGCGGAAATGGCAGTCCATCGCATGAAAGCCCGCCAGCATTTTACGGAAATTCTGCGGACCGATGGCGATCATCACCGGCAGGCCGATCGCCGAGCAGAGTGAATAGCGCCCGCCGACCCAGTCCCAGAAGCCAAACATGTTGGCCGTATCAATACCGAACTTCGAAACTTCGGCGGCGCTGGTGGAAAGCGCCACGAAATGTTTGGCAACAGCCGCTTTGTCTTTCAGCGCCGCCAGCAGCCATGTGCGCGCCGTTTCGGCGTTGGTCATGGTTTCCTGTGTCGTGAAGGTTTTGGAAGCAACGATAAACAGGGTCTCTTCGGCGTTCAGATCGCGCACCGCTTCAGCGATGTGGGTACCGTCCACGTTGGACACAAAGCGGATCGTCAGGTTGCGCTGAGAATACGGCTTGAGCGCTTCAAACGCCATGACAGGCCCAAGATCGGAACCGCCGATACCGATATTGATCACATTCCGGATCGGCCTGCCGGTGTAGCCTTTCCACTCGCCGGAGCGGATGCTGTTTGAAAATTTCTCCATCTGATCAAGCACCGCATGAATGCCGGGCATGATGTCTTCTCCGTCCACGCAAACCTTTGTGCCGCGCGGAGCGCGGAGCGCGGTGTGGAGCACGGCGCGGTCTTCGGTGCGGTTGATCTTTTCGCCGCTGAACATCGCCTCGATTTTTCCGCGCAGTCCGGACGCCTCAGCCAGCTGAACCAGCAGACTCATTGTTTCGTCTGTGATACGGTTTTTTGAATAGTCCAGCAGCAGGTCGCAGGCGCTCATTGAAAATTTTTCAGCTCGCTGCGGATCGGCGGCGAAGAGGTCGCGAAGATGTGCTGATTGAGTTTTTTTCCAATGGGCGGAAAGCGCCTTCCATTCAGGACGTTTTGTGAGCATTCAATTTCTCCGGTTTAAAATCAGGCCGCAGAGTAGCGGCTGCGGGCCGGAGGATAAAACCAAAAATGAGGTAAAGTCGGCGGACGCGGCTTGTTTCTGCGGGCATTTATGGTAAAAAGGGAAAGTTATGCGCAAACACCCGCTATATCTATTACTGCTCGCCGCCGTTCTGGCCGGATGCGGGAAACCGGAAGTTCCTGCCAATGCGGCCAATGCGCTGGCGCAGGACCCGATCCCGTCCGAGAGGATTGCAGCGCGGATTGCCGATCGTCTGCCGCATATCCACCTGAACCGCAATGCATTCGACGACTCGATTGCCACCAACGCGCTGGCGCTCTATATCGATTCACTGGACTACGACCATACATTCTTTCTGGCGTCCGACATTGCCGAATTCCAGAAGCAGGCAACCAATCTGGATAATCAGGTTGTCGCCGGCGACACCTCCTATGCACAGGTCATTTTTGACCGGTTCAAAGAGAGGGTCACAAATCGCGTGGCATACGTTAATCAGCTGCTCAACCAGCCAATGGATCTCGATCAGGCGGAAAAGTACCGGTGGAAACGCGATACCGCTCCGTGGCCGGAAAATGAGACGGAGTGGAATGATCTCTGGCGTAAAAAAGTAAAGAACGATTACGTCTCCCGGATCGCCGCCATAGAAGCCGGCAAAAACGATCCCAAGCCCGAAGGGACCAACACGGTCGACGAAGCCAGAATCGAGGCGCTCACGCCGGTTGAATTTGTTCGCGAGCGGTATAAACAATATCAGCTGCTGATCGACAACAACTTTGACAAGGAAACCGTTCTGCAGCGCTATCTGAGCGCCTTTACCCGCAGCTATGACCCGCACAGCGAATATCTCTCTCCGCGCGGCGTCGAGGACTTTGACATCAATATGAGCCTCTCGCTCGTCGGTATCGGTGCCATGCTTCGCAACGAAGACGGCATGGCGAAAATCACACAGCTCATTGCCGGCGGCCCGGCGGAACTGGACGGACGGCTCCGGGCCGGCGATAAAATCATCGCCGTCGCCCAAAGCAATGCCGCTCCGGTAAGTATTCTCTACTGGCCGCTCAGCAAAGCCGTACGTCTCATTCGCGGCGAAAAAGGAACCAAGGTTGTTCTGACAATCATTCCCGCCGACGACACCACCGGAACACGCACCAAAACCATTGATCTGATTCGCGACGAAGTAAAACTGGAAGCGCAGGCGGCCAAAGGCGAAGTGCGCCAGATCACCGAAACCAACGGCGTGCCGCATCGTATCGGCGTACTCACCCTGCCCGAATTTTACGCTGACTTTGCCGCCGCGCGGAACGGCAAAGACGGCGCACGGCGGGCTTCCGTTGATGTACGCCGCATTCTCGGCGAGTTTGCCGCCAAACGTGTCGACGGCGTCATTCTCGACCTGCGCAATGACGGCGGAGGTTCGCTGGCGGAAGCCATTGATATCGCAGGGCTCTTCATTTCAGCCGGCCCGGTCGTTCAGGTTCGTGAACAGCGCGGTGTTGCCGTGCTGCCTGACGGCGACCCCGACACGGTATACAGCGGCCCGCTCGTTGTACTCGTCAACCGGCTCAGCGCCTCGGCCTCTGAAATTGTTGCCGCCGCATTGCAGGACTACGGGCGCGCTCTGATTGTCGGCGACAGCAAAACTCACGGTAAAGGCACGGTGCAGACCGTCTTTCCCCTTTCCAAACTCAGTGATGATCTGGGGTCGATCAAAGTCACGACGGCCAGCTTCTACCGTATCGCCGGAGGCTCCACGCAGCTCAAAGGTGTCGTGCCGGACGTTGTGCTTCCTTCACTCTACGACGCGCTTGATATCGGTGAAGAATCGCTGCCGAAAGCGCTGCCGTGGTCGCAGGTGCGCAGCGCCTATTACCGGATGTGGCCGGATTCGGTTAAACCGGCCATTCCTGAACTGAGGAAACATTCCGAAATGCGCATGGCCGGAAATCCGGCGTTTACATCCTTTCTTGCCCGGCGCGACCGCCTCCGCTCACGGATGGCAAATCCGGAAATATCGCTGAAACTTTCAGACCGCGTCGGAGAAATTGTCGCTGAGAAGGAACTGGAAAAACTCCAGGACGAAGAGCTTGTCGGCAGCAAAAAAGCCGATAAGGAAGATCCGATCCTCGACGAAACGGTGAATATTCTCGCCGACATGGTTGATCTGGCTGGAGAAAAATCCGGTTCCGTCGTTACCCAAAACAGGAACTAACCGGTTTTCCCGGGATCCTGAATCCGGCCCGGAAACGCGAATTCAATTCCCTCTTCATTGAACCGGCGGAGCACGGCCAGATTGAATTTCTGATCAAACTCCATGAAACCCCAATAGTCGGAAGCCGGGGCAAACCAGTAGATCACCTGAATGTTCAGCGAAGCGGCGTTGAATTCGTTGAAATGAACGCGCGGCGGCATGCCGGGATGCAGCTTTTCGTTCGCGCGGTTCAGCTCCTCTTTGACAATCGCTATCGCCTGATCCACTTTCCCGGACGGCGTGTCGCAGGCAAGCGCAAGATTGGTAACGCGCTTAAGGTACGGACGACGGGTCACATTGCGAATGGTTTTATTCGCCAGTTCGCCGTTGGGAATCGTCACCAGATGGCCGTCGGCTGTTCGTAGACGGGTCGACCGCATACCGACTTCTTCCACCGAACCATCGATGCCGTCTACGCAGACCGAATCGCCCAGCTGAAACGGACGGTCCGCAAAAATCACCAGCGAGCCGAAAAAGTTTTTAATCGTATCCTGTGCCGCCAGCGCAACGGCCAGACCGCCGACGCCGAGTCCGGCGAGAATGGAAGTGATCGGTTTATCGCTCAGCTGCTGGGCAACCTGCACCAGACCGAGAATGACAACAATCGTGCGCAGTGTTTTGCGAACCACCGGCTCCATCATGTCGTCCAGCGCCGTCCGTGTTTTTGCCCGCAAATGGCGAACCCACCAGCCGGAAAGTTCAACGGCCTGATAAACAATATAGGTCACCACGACTGTGACCAGCACCGCGATGACATCACCGCGCAGCGCACCTCTGATTGCCAGCACCTTCAGCGCAAAACAGACGCCGATTACCGACGCCGGAAACGTTGTCGTACGCGCCGCCAGTTCCAGCGCCGTCCGGTGCAAACTGTTCTGCCCGAGCGGAGTTTTCCGGATGGCCTGTTCGCAGAAATATTTCAGAAACCGCCCGGCCAGAAATCCGGTCAGCACGAGAAGAATCATCAGCAGAAAATCAAAAAAGGTATTTTTCTCTATAGCCTGCTGCACAACTGTTGTAACCGTCGCCGAATCCATAAAAAACTCCTTACAAGTACCGCTTATTCCGTATTGCGTATTGCCGGGTTGCAATCCGGTAAAAATACGGAGTACGCAATAATATCTCTACCGCCTGTTTCTCTCCGTCATCTCCCGCAACCACTGAACGGTCGCCGTGGTTACCATATCCTCCGAAAACCGCCAGCCCCAATTCCCCTGCGTCGTGCCCGGCATATTCATCCTCGCCGCGCCGCCAAGTCCCAGCACATCCTGCATCGGCAGAACCGCCCATTTAGCCGGGGCCCGCAACGCCAGCTCCGCCAGCTCGTGATGCGACACAGAGCTGCCGGCCTGCAACCAGTTGCAGACGCGCTGATGTGTTTCTTTATCCAGCGAGTGAAGCCAGCCCGCCGTCGTATCGTTATCGTGCGTACCGGTATAAACCGTCCAGTTTTTCTCGGTTCCTTCCGGATGGTAGCCCGCACGGTTCATATCCTCCGCGCCGAAACGGAATTGCAGAACCCACATGCCGGGGAACCCGCACGCCTCGCGCAACGCTTCAACTTCCTCGGTAATAATGCCGAGATTTTCGGCAATGACATGCTCGTCCAGCCGGAAATTTTTTCCATAAACCGGATCATGGCGGAGATTTTTTTCAAGAGCCTGGAACAGTTCGAGGCCGGGACCTTTCACCCAGCGGCCTTTGACAGCCGTCGGCTCGTCCGCCGGAATTTCCCAGTAATCTTCAAACCCGCGGAAATGGTCGATGCGCACAATATCCGTCATTTCAAGGATGCGGCGCATCCGCTTTGTCCACCACGCATAACCGGTTTCGCGGTGCACCTCCCAGTTGTACAGCGGATTGCCCCAGCGCTGGCCGGTTGCGGAAAAATAATCCGGAGGAACGCCCGCAACGACCGACGGCGTACCGTCACCGTTCAGAAAAAACAGCTCACGGTTCGCCCAGACATCCGCGGAATCTCCGG
Source organism: Pontiellaceae bacterium (assembly GCA_035404105.1). Classification (GTDB taxonomy): domain Bacteria; phylum Verrucomicrobiota; class Kiritimatiellia; order Kiritimatiellales; family Tichowtungiaceae; genus Tichowtungia. The sequence goes on along the minus strand of DAONGM010000080.1, from coordinate 2,204 downwards.
CCACGAAAATCGGAATGTCGCCAATCATCGAAATCCCAGACGGCCGAAGAGCTTCCGTCGTCTTTTTCCAGTGCCTGAAAAACAGATATTGAAGAACTTCGTGGCGGCGAATCCGTTTCGCCAGCCGCTTCCGCGCTTTTTCCAAAGAATGGGAATCGCGGTCGCGCAAACCGTCGGGCCATTCCGTCCACGGACGGTTGCTTTGTGTTTCGCGGATCGCCATAAACAGCGCGTAGTCGGAAAGCCAGTCCGCTTCACGCTCGCAGAACTCTGCAAAATCCGCATCCGGCCCGAACCGGTCGGCGGCAACGAACAGAAATTTTTCACGGGCCTCGATCACGGCAGGAAAATCGATTCGGTGCGGATCGAACTGCGGGAATTTTGACAACCGTTTTTCCGTCAGCAGCCCTTCTTCGATGAGCTCATCAAAACTGATCAGCAGATGGTTTCCGGCAAAGGCGGAAAGCGATGAGTACGGCGAATAGCCGTAGCCGACCGGGCCGGTCGGCAGAATCTGCCAGAGCTTCTGTCCGGCGGCGGCCAGAAAGTCTCCGAAAGCCCGCGCCTGCGGACCGAGCTCGCCCATTCCCCAGCGCCCCGGCAACGAAGTGATATGGAGTAAAATTCCGCTTTTACGTTCAAAATTCATTCGCGGCAGGATACGGAGAACCGGCGGGGAGTCAAATCATCAAATGACGGAACTGGCCGGGACCGTTCCACTGAAAAGATCGTCGGCGAGGATGCCGGTCTCAAAGGCAATGTCGGCAGGCAGATCCTTTAACTGCGACGCCGCCACCGCCAGCACATCGCAGCACTCATTTTCGGGATGGCCGTTGTGCCCCTGCACCCATTTAAAGCTGACCTGGTGGCTGCCGCAAAGATCAAGGAGCTGTTTCCAAAGATCGGAATTTTTTGCCGGTTTGGACGGAGAAAGTTTCCAGCCGTTGGCTCGCCACCGTTTGGCCCAGCTTTTATTCATGGCTTCCACCACATATTTTGAATCGCTGGTCAGCACCACGGTGCAGGGACGCTTCAGCGAGCGCAGTCCTTCGATACAGGCCAGCAGCTCCATCCGGTTGTTGGTGGTTTTACGGAATCCGCCGGAAAGCTCTTTCCTCCGGCCGCCGGCCAGAAGCACCACGCCGTAGCCGCCCGGCCCGGGATTCCCCTTGCATGCACCATCGGTATAAATTTCAACTGCGTCATCCATAAGAATTTTCCAATCTGTGAAACAGGAGCTTGCCGAGTCGGGCCCGGTTCCCTACCCTTCCGGCTTTCAAAAAAAGGAACCTACCGTGGACGATCTGCTGATCAAAGGACATTTTAAGGGTCTCGACATTGCATTCACCTATGCGGTGACGACGAAAGCGGTGAACGAAATCGTTCTCCGGCACAATTGCGACCCGGCCGCCGCTCATATTCTGGGCCGCGCCGTCACCGGCGCGCTGCTGGCGGCGGCGATTCTCCCCGAAGGCCGGCGCCTGAATGCCTGCTGGAAATATAAAGGCATCCTGCGCACCATCGTAGCGGATGCCGGTCAGGACGGAACCGTCCGCGGGTTCATTTCGCCAACGCAGCTGAATCTCGAAGATGACGACCCGGACAAGCTGTACGGCGACATCGGTGATCTGCAGGTCGTCACTTCGCATGCCGGTAAAATCCTCAACTCCGGAACTGCGCCGGTTTCCCTGCATGACGTTGCCGGCGATCTGGCCTACTACTTCTGCATCAGCGATCAGGTTGAGACCGGCCTCAGCGCCATGATCGGCTTCAATGCCGATCCGGAAAATCCTGTCCGGCTCTGTCAGGGATGGATGATTCAGGCGCTGCCGGGAACCGATCTTGAACACTTCGACCGCGTCCGCCAGCGGATGGACGGTTTTTCTTTCCGCGAACTGCTCAGCCGGGAAAGCGAAACCGACGGCTATTTTGAAACGATTGCCAATTCACTGATTGACGGAGATGCCGGGTTTACCGGTCTGCACATGGAAACCTGTCCTGCTCCGCGTTTTGCCTGTCCGTGCAGTCACGAAAAAATGGAGGCGGTTGTCCGCACCCTGCCGATTCCCGACCGCATGGAACTGGTGCAGAAAAAGGAACCCGTCGCGATTCACTGCCGGTTCTGCAACCGGCGCTATGAACTCTCGATCGACGAATGTATTGCCGCCTGGAATAAAAAGGAAAGTCATTAGGCCATAGGCTTT
>DAONGM010000079.1:0-8095 GCA_035404105.1 Pontiellaceae bacterium | reverse complement strand
CGGTGGCCTTTTCCGGATAGGAACCGCCCTTGACGCCATAAATCGATTCGCCGGAATGCGCCATCCACTGACCGATTTCCCGCCAGACGGCATAGACCTCGGGCAGAACTTCGCCGGAGCCGCAGGGGCCGACGTTGGCCAGATAGTTGCCGCCCCAGGCGCGCATTTTGATCAGGTTGCACAGCACTGTAGAGGCATCATCCATGTTGTCGCTTGCGGAATAGGCCCAGTGGGCTGAAGGCCAGCAGGTATCATTAAACTCAAACCAGCCCTTGAAGCGCACCTCCGGCGGCTTGCCTTCCGAGTCACCGTAATCGCCCTTGTCCAGAACATCCTTATTGCGCTTGTTGATGACGATGCCGGGCTGGAGTTTGCGGATTTCACTGTTCGGCATTTCGGCCCTACCGCCGTCGAAAAAGATCAGATCGATTTTTCCGTAGCGCGTCAGCAGTTCCCGCACATGGTTCCGGACGAGTTCGGCCCGCGCTTCGTCATGCCCGGCCGGCTTGGGCTTTTTCGTCGACGGCTTGTGATTCACATCCAAATAAGGTCCTTTCAAGCTGAAGGAACGGTATTCGCGATCGAAGTACCAGTCCGGCGGCGAGTAATAGAGACCGACCTTCAAATCATATTTCCGGCACGCATCGACAAACTCCTTCACAAAATCGCGCCCGGCGAAGGTCTGTCTGGTTCCGATTTCGCCGTACTCCGTCGGCCAAAACGTGAAGCCGTCGTGATGCTTGGTCACGAACACAGCGTATTTGAAGCCGGCCTCTTTCGCCGCCTTCAAGGTCTTGTCCATATCGAATCGATCGGCTTTCCACTGATTCGTCAGCCCCCAATACTCATTGGGAGTGATCGTTCCATCGCCGAGCCAGGGCTTATTGGCCAGCATGCTCCACGAGGCATCCGCCCCGCCGTGTACCGCCGACATGGTCCAGTGAATGAAAAGTCCAAAGCCAGCCTCCGGAAACCACTGCGCTCCGGGATGAGGATTTGACAGACCGCCCGCATCATTTTCCAGCGCACCGGTTCCCAGCTCGTCGTGCTGGCCTTGTGCCTCGGCGGTTTTAGTCGCCGATCCGCCGGACGCCGGCTTCGCAGCCGCCTTTTTTGCGGACGCTTTTTTTGCAGGAGCGGGAACCGTTGAATTGGTGGTTGCCGACTCCTGTCCCTGCACCGGGGCACTGAGCAGCATCAGTGCACTCAGACCCGCTATCCATACGAATGTCTTCATCAATTTCATGCCTCCTGTTTGCCTGGTCTCATCACCGCGAGAACAATTAGTCGGACTGCGCGATCCGGTCTTTCGTTCAAGAGAATTGTTACTCAACGCGAGGTGACACGATAAATGAGAAACGAAATACCGCAAGCCTAATGGATTGTATTCTGCACCACACTCGGTAATCTCCCCGCATGACAAATCCAACGCTCGAACAGCGCATCCTGACGTTTCTGAACCAGCCGAAATACCAGCCGCTCCGCCGCCCCGAGCTCGCCAAGGCACTGCGGCTGCGGGATACCGAGCGCAACAAACTGCGACAGGCGCTGATCAACCTCGAAAAACAGGGCAAAGTTGCCTGCCTGCGCAAAAACCGCTGGGCGGCGGCCGGAAAGACAACCGCGGTTAAAACCATCACCGGCTCGGTGCGCGTGATGGAAAAAGGCTTCGGCCTGTTCACCCCCGACGAAGGCGGCGAAGAAATCTATATCGCCCGCGACGATTTGAAGTGCGCACTCCACGAAGACCGCGTGGCCATTGAACTCTTTCCGAAAGCGGCGGCGGAAAAACGCGGCGGCGGGAAGAACATACAGTTCGGCAACCGTGAAGGACGCGTGGTCGAAATCCTCGAACGCAAAAACAGCGAAGTTGTCGGTCTGCTGCGCCGCACCCCGTACTATGCCTATGTCATTCCGGACAATCTGCGCCTGATTCAGGACGTCCGCGTATCTGAATGGGAGAGCGGACTGGAGCAGACGCCCGAAAACCATAAAGTGGTCATCCATCTGGACGACTGGACCGATCCGTTCAAGCCGCTCACCGGCGTGGTGATCGAAGACCTCGGACACCGCGACGATCCGAACGTCGAAATGCAATGCATCCTGCGCGCCCACGGCTTCCGCCAGAATTTTTCCGACGAGGTCCTCGCCGAAGCCGCGCAAATGCCGCATGAGCTGCGGCCCGAGGACTATCACAACCGCCGCGACCTGCGCCAGGAGCTGACGTTCACGATCGACCCCGAAACCGCGCGCGACTTCGACGACGCCATTTCGCTGGAAAAGGCCCCCGGCGGCTGGAAGCTTTCGGTGCATATCGCCGACGTCGCCCACTTTGTACCGCGCGGTTCGGTCATCGACCGGGAAGCGCTGCACCGCGGCAACAGCATCTACCTCGTCGACCGCGTGGTGATGATGCTGCCGACCGAGCTGACCACGCGCATTTGCAGCCTCAACCCGCACGTCGACCGGCTGGCCCACACCGTCGAAATCATGCTGGATAAAAGCGGCGAGATGACCGGCGCGCAAAGCTTCCGCTCGATCATCCACTCCGACGCGCGCCTGACCTATGAACAGGCCCACGCGCTGTTTCAGGGCCAGACCGATCACGGCGTGCCGCCGCATGTGGCCGCTGTTCTCCAGCAGCTGCTGCCGCTCACCCGCGCCATTCGCGCACGGCGTTTCGCGGCCGGCTCGCTCGAAATCAATACACCGCAGATTAAATGTCTGCTCGATAAAAACGGCAAGGTTTCCTCCATCACCAAAGGCGAAGCGAAAGAAGCCTATCAGCTCATCGAAGAATGCATGCTGCTGGCGAACGTCGCCGTCGCACGCATGCTGAAAGAAGCCCAGAGGCCCGCGATTCACCGTATCCACGAGGAGCCGGACGAAGACCAGTGGGCGCAGATGGGCGCGGAACTGCAGGCCCTCGGCATCAACTCCATTCCGCTGACGCGCAGCGACATCAACAAGGTGATGGAAAAAATCGAAGACACGCCGCTGGAATACACCGGCAGTCTGGCGGTTCTGCGCAACCTCAAACGCGCCGGCTATTCCGCCGAACCCAAAGGACATTTCGGACTCGCCTTCGATGATTATGTTCACTTCACATCGCCGATCCGCCGCTACCCCGATCTGGTGATTCACCGCCAGCTCACGGCGCTGGAAGAACAGAAAGCGTCGCCATACCGGACCAAAGATATTGAGTCCATCGCCGCGCAGTGTACCCGCACGGAAACCGAAGCGGATGCCGCCGAGAAGGAAAGCATCGAACTGCGCCGCGTCGAGTATTACAACAATCTGCTCTACAAAGGCGAAACCGGCCCCTACTCCGGATGCATCATCCGCATTCTCAACAAGGGGCTGATTGTTGAACTCACCGACACCATTCAGCGCGGACTGGTTCCGTTCTCCTCCATCACCGACGACCGCTACGACGTCAACGCCGCAAAAACCCGCGCCACCGGCCAGCGGTTCCGCAAACTGTTCAAGATCGGCGATATGCTTGAAGTCGATCTGGTCAAAGTGGATATGGCCCGCAAGTTCATTGACTTCCAGATTGCCGGACAGAAAGAGGCCTCGAAGTTCATGCCGGGCAGAAAAAAAGCCGGACCTCCGCGCAGTAAACAGAAAAAACAGCAGGTTACCCTGACCGGCAACCGCCCGCACGGGCCGAAGCAGCAGAAACGACGTAAAAGGAAATAGCCGATGCACTCCATTACAAACGGGATTCTGAACGTTTACGTCAAGTCGCACGGTGCAGAACTCTGCAGTCTTAAAGACTCCGGCGGTAATGAACTTCTCTGGCAGGCCGATCCGGCGGTCTGGAACCGCCACGCTCCGGTACTTTTCCCGATCGTCGGAAAACTGCTCGACGGCCGCTATACGCTGAACGGCAAAACCTGCGAACTGCCGCCGCATGGATTTGCACGCGACATGGATTTCGCCCTGATCGAACGACGCTCAAGCGATCTCGTCTATCAACTTCTGCCGACGGCGGAAACGCGCAAGAGCTATCCGTTCGAATTCGACTTCCGGATTGCCTACCACCTGACCGGGCAGACGCTGGGCATCAGGTACACCGTGAAAAACGGAAGCAAAGAAACCATGCCCTTCTCCGTCGGTGCACACCCGGCCTTCATGCTGCCGGGGCCGATCGACGAATGCTTTCTGGATTTCGAAAAAAACGAAACTCTGTATGCCCGACTGCTCAGCAGCAAAGGACTGCTTTCGAATGAAACGGTACCCGTTCTGAAAGATTCAAACAGACTTCCGCTCAGCAAAACACTGTTCGACCGCGATGCGCTGATTTTTCTGGATACCGCATCCGACCGGATCACGCTGGGCGCAAAAAACAGCTCGCGGCGCCTGACGGTTGAATTTCCCGGATTCCCCCAGCTCGGCATCTGGGCGAAGCCCGGCGCACCGTTCGTCTGCATTGAGCCGTGGTACGGTCATGCCGATCCGGAACAGCCGTATGGTGATATCATGAATAAACCGGGCATCCGGCAGCTGCCCGCGGGCGGCACGTTCACCTGTGAACACCGTATTCTGGTTAAGGAATAAGACCGGCCGGCTTTTCCAAGCATCGGAAAAATCTGCGTTTTTGATCGTCAGCAATAACGGCAAAGCGTACAACCCGCGCCTTATGCACATTATTTTCAAAAACGGACTGGCCGCCGCAAAGAAAAACATTGGACCAGGCCTGCTGCTGCAGGGCTTCGCGCTGGCGCTGCTGCTGCTGTATTATTTTCATGCACCGACCCGCCAGCTGCTGATGACTATTCCCGAAATCAAAGCGCGGATGGGCATCAGTTTTCCGCTGCTGATGACGGCATTTTCCGGGGGAATCCTGCCGTTCATTTTTCTGGCGTTCCGCAAAGAGATTCCTGCCGGACGTTACATTCCTCATCTGCTGTTCCTGACGGGATTCTGGGCCTTTAACGGTATGATGGTTGATTTGCTGTATCAAGGCCAGGCCCTGCTGTTCGGCGATCAGGCCGATTTCGCCACGCTGATTAAAAAAATCACAGTCGATCAGTTTGTGTTCTGCCCGCTCTATTCCGCGCCGGTTACAGCCGTCGCCATGCACTGGAAAAATTGCGACTTTTCATGGCAGAAGACCAAAGCAGAGCTTTCAGCGAGAGTGTTCGCATTCGAAATGCTGTCGGTCCTGATTTCGATCTGGGGTGTCTGGCTGCCGACCGTCTTCATTCTTTACAGCCTGCCGCTGGCGCTGCAGTTTCCGCTTTTTAATATCATCCTCTGCTTCTGGTCGCTGCTGCTCAGCGCACTGAACAGTAAACCGCAGTCGGCATAAATTATTCAGGCTGCGAAGTGCTGTCGTCGCAGAAAGCTTTGCGGACAATATCCTGCACAACCAGCCCGGCAAGGTTGAAACCGAAGGCTCCGGTGATGTGAACCATCGAGCCGTTAATCTGCGCTTTCTGATGGCACCAGACATCCGACGGAATTTCATTTCCTTCATCGTCCAGCTGTTTCGGGCAGAAGCACTGCGCCGAACCGCAGGCGGCTTTCACAGCCTCGAATGCCGGCAGAAACTCCTCCGAATAAACACACAGGCAGTCGCCGGTCACGCCGCGGCTGCGCAACCGTTTGCGGACGAAGTGGGCCAGTCTGCAGCCGCGCGATTTCCAGATGGAATCCACACGGATCGTCGTGGCATCCAGCTTGCTGGCGGCACCCATCGCGGAAAACAGCGTCACACCGGATTCCATCGCGGAAGCAATCAGATCGACCTTGTGCGACAGACTGTCGATGGCATCGATAACGTAATCATAACCGGACAGATTAAATTCCGCGCGCGTTTCGTAGTTATAAACTTTCTGCAGCGCCGTAATGTCCGCGTCGGGATGGATATCCAGCAGCCGCTCCTGCAGTGCCAGCACCTTCGGCTTTCCGACGTTTTTCGACGTGGCCTGAAGCTGGCGGTTAATGTTGGTCACGCAGATCACATCATTATCGACAATCGTCAGATGACCGACGCCGGAACGGATCAGCGCTTCGGCGCACCAGCTGCCGACGCCGCCTACTCCGAACAGAATGACACGGGTATCCGCCAGCCGCTGCAGCGCATCCGCGCCGATCAGCAGTTCAGTGCGATGAAATGCCGGATGTTTTTTCATGAAATACGTAACGCAGTTGAGGAAATATCTTCGCGGAATTTTGATTCAGGAACCGCTTCGAAAAGAGACTCAAACCCTGCCGGCAGCTCCATGTTTTTCAGCGTCTGAAAAGATCCGCCGAACTGACGGCCCGCGACAAGAAAGCGGGTTTCAAGGGTCTGGAACTTTTTCCAATCGTCCGGCGAATAGTCCTTCACGAAGCGGATCGCAGTATCGAATCCGACGGCAAAGGCGGTTTTTGGAAAGAGCTGCGCTTTCTGGATAAAGCGCGGCGCATGCGTCAGCGCAACCGGAACGTCTTGGATCGCGGCGGCGCGGCGCAGCGCAGCGGCTTCTTCAATCGCCGGTTTATCGACATTCGCGCAGGAGAGTTCAAAAACACCGCGCAGACCGGTCATTTCCTCGGCGGCTTTAAGCAGATTGCGGTGTCCCTGATGAACCGGATTGAACGAACCGGGAAGCATCAGTCCGCGCTCCGCGCCAACGGCCTGTGCAATCAGAACAAGCAGCCAGCCGCTTAAAAGCGCCTCCTGCTCCGCGCGGGAGGTTTTTGAAAAATAGAGAGCGTAGAGTCTTTCCACGCCAGCCGTTACAAAACTGATAAACGCCCTATCTTCGCCACGCCGCTCATGGTCGGTTTGCAGTGCAGCAGTACAGCCGATTCCAATAGGCAAAGATGTGCCAACGCCGGAATGGAATGCTTTTTCGGCAAGTTTGCTGGCAGTTGCCGGAGAAACGGCTTGTTCAGGTTTCTCGCCCAGAAACTCTTCAAGTGCTTCGAGCGAGTACGGAATATGCGCTGCTCGAACAAAACGCGAAGCGCCGGGCGTGGTAAGGATCGCATTGAGCGCACTTGAACCGCCGCCGGTGGTGACCAGCACCGCCCGCCGGCCGGAGTTCAAGATACGCTCTATGCGTTCGCTGCTCACTTAATCACAGAGACTTCGGTGATGGTGACGGTTTCGCGGGGCACGTCGCCCGGAGCGGTCGGAACAGCCCGAATGGCATCTACAACGTCCATGCCTTCGACGACTTTGCCGAAAACGCAGTAGCCCCAGCCCTGCTGAGTCGGCGCTTTGAAATCGAGGAAGCCGTTGTCGACGACGTTGATAAAGAACTGCGCGCCGGCACTGTGCGGATCCGAGGTGCGGGCCATCGCGATGGAGCCGCGGACGTTTTTGAGTCCGTTGTTGGCTTCGTTTTCCACGGTGTACGGTGCTTTCTTCTGATTCATATTGGCTGTCATGCCGCCGCCCTGAATCATGAAGTTGCTGATGACGCGGTGGAAAATGGTGTCCTTATAATGCCCGCTTTCAACATACTTGAGAAAGTTGGCGACGGTTTTAGGCGCTTTCGCCGCATCGAGTTCGAGTTTGATATCACCTTTGGTGGTTTTCATCAGAATCATGACTTTGGTTTCCTTTGCTGGTTCCGGAGTATTTTCGACTTTTGCTTCCACTTCGGCCCGGGAACAGCCGACGAGAAGAAACGCTGCCGCAAACACGCCGCACAATGCCTTCAGATTGTTTTTCATGTGCAAAAACCTATTGGTGTTTACCGCCAATGTCTATAAAGTTCGTTCTCAATTTACGGAGGAACCCGGCTGTGAAAAATGAAGCTTCCGCCATTCTGCTGATCTCCTGCCCTGACCGGCAGGGCCTGGTGTGCGCTGTCACCGATTTCCTGATGCGCCATAACGGCAACATCATCGACCTCGAACAGCACGTTGACACCGAAGAGCGCGTCTTTTTCATGCGCGTCGAGTGGGAACTGAACGGCTTCGCCCTGCCCCGCGACCAGATCGGCGAAAAATTCAGCCTGATCGCATCCCGCTTCGAAATGAAATACGAGCTGCACTTCTCGGACTACAAACCGCGCCTCGCCATCTTCGTTTCGAAATTTCCGCACTGCATGCTCGACCTGCTGGCGCGCCAGAGCTCCGGCGACCTGAA
>DAONGM010000078.1:1316-8620 GCA_035404105.1 Pontiellaceae bacterium | reverse complement strand
GCGTTTCTGGCGCATCTCGACTGGCTGGCGGAATGCGGCGTACGCAATCTGCTGGTGAACGGCACGACTGGTGAGTTTTTCTCGCTGTCGCCAGCCGAGCAGTTGCAGCTGCTTCAGACCGCCCGCGAAAACTGGGACGGAATCATTATCGCCCATACCGGCAGTCCGGCGCTCGCATCGTGCGGCGAGGCCGCTCACGTCGCGGAAGAAATCGGCGCGGATTTTCTGGTGTCGCTGCCGCCGTTTTATTTTGCCGGTGCGCCCGGCTCCGGACTTGTCCGCTGGTTTAATGAGCTGGCGGAGTCCACGGCGTTGCCGCTGATTCTCTACAATTTTCCGAAACATACCGGCAATCCGCTGACGCCGGAAATTCTGGCACAGGTTCCGCACTGGGGGCTGAAGGATTCTTCGGCGGATCTGGCGCTGATTCCTGCGACGCCGCGCTACTTTGTCGGCGGCGACCGCAAAATTTCCGAGGCCTACGCGGCGGGTGCGAAAGGATTTGTCAGTGCTTCCGCTAATATTGATCCGCTGCCGTACCTGCGGATTGAACAGGAACAGTCGCCGGAAAATCAGTCGCCGGTGGATGTCGTGAATGCACGAACAAACGGTCCGTTCGCCATCGCCCGCATCAAGCAGGCTCTTTCGGAAATTATTCCCGGCTATCCGCCGCATGTTCGGCCTCCACTAACGACCCAACAATAAGAACCGCCCGCAATCACACGAATTTTCACGAATCCAGCCGGCGGATTATTCGTGTTCATTCGTGGGATTCGTGGGAAAAGACTCCTGATGAAAAAGAAAATTTTATTCATCCAGCTTCCGCTGCTGGACAATGACACGTCGACGCCGAATGAAAATTTTCCGTTCGCGGCGCTCTGGCTGTCGCATGCGCTGTCACAGCATCCCGAAGGCGAATTCTGGGATGTCGTTCCGGCGCCGGCAAAGTGGGATGAATTAGACAACGCCCGCCTGCTTGAAGAAGTTCTGGCAAGCGAAGTCGAGGCTGTTGCCTTCACGCTTTGTCTTTGGAATGTAGAGCGCAGTCTTCGGCTGGCGAGCCGGTTGCGGGAAGCGCGTCCTGATCTTTTCCTGATAGCGGGCGGGCCGGAGATTGCGGAGGATCATCCGTTTCTGCTGGAGGATCCGGTTTTTAACGCGCTGGTAACCGGCGAAGGCGAAGCGGTTTTTCCGGAAATTCTGAAAGGAATCCGCACCGGCAAACTGCCGGCGTATGACAACGTGCTGATTTCGTCGGATAAGGGCTGGCGGCGCGGAAGCAAGCCGCCGCCGCAGATCGATCTGGCTTCGGTGCAGGTTCCGGCGTCGGCGCTGATGGACTGCATCAAAGCGCGCCCGGCGGTTTACATCGAAACTTCGCGCGGCTGTCCGCTGACCTGCACCTACTGCCGTTATCATCATTTGCAGAAAGGTGTCCGCGCACTTCCGGCGGAAGCCGCCGCTGAGCGCGTCCGGCAGTTGCGCGCTGCTGGCGCGCGGGAAATCCGCTTTGTCGATCCGACGTTTAACGCCCGCGGCGACTTTGTCCGGTTATTGGAACGGCTGGCGGAAATCAACGCCGACCGGAAGCTGGGGTTTTTCGCCGAACTGCGTGCCGATACGCTGACGCCGGAGCAGGCGGCGCTGATGGCGAAAGTCAATTTCATCGATGTCGAAGTTGGTGTGCAGAGTACCGATCCAAAAGTGCTTCGTACCATCCGCCGTCCGGCGAATATCGCGCAGGTTGAGCGCGGCATCCGGCTGCTGACCGGCGCAGGCGTTCGTGTGACGCTCGATCTGATGTACGGTCTGCCGGAACAGACGTTCGACGATGTGCTTCGCAGCATTGAGTGGGCGCGCGGCCTCGGGCCGGGCATTACTGTTCAGTGTATGCAAACGCTTCTTCTGCCGGGAACCGATCTGCGCGGGCAGGCGGAACAGTACGGAATGAAAGCGATGCCGCTTCCGCCGTACGGCGTATTTTCCACTTCGACGATGCCGGAGGAGGATATGCGCCGGATCGAAGCGTTCCTGCACGACAGCGACGATATGCCCGCTGATCCGATAACCTCGCGTTTTACCGGTTACCGGCTGACCGGGCTTTTTAAAGAACAGGCCGGGCTGAACCGCCGTGCGCTGATATTCCGCGGCGGCGGTTTGCACGGCCGCCGAAAAGAAATCTGCCGGATGATTGAGCAGGTGATCGCCGACGAGCCGGATGTGCTTTGGCAGTTTATTCTCTGTCCGGAGCGCGAAGAGCCGATCGAATTGCTGGAAGCGCTGATTGCGACGATTAAAAAACAGCCGCTGCACCTGCTGGATCGCTTTGCGTCGGCGGAGCTGTTCGGCCAGATTGCTGCGCGCCGGATTTTTGTGCGGCTGCAGAAAGGCCGGACGTATGATGCCGTCTGGCGCGATCAGGTCGAAGAACTTCTGGGGCTGCATTTTGTGTAAATGCTGTTTGAATCAGCCGGCCGGACTGGTACCTTCTCCGCCTTCTTATGGCGCTACTCAGTTTACAGAATCTTCATATTGCGTTCGGCGGACCTCCGCTGCTCGACGGCGTGACGCTCCAGATCGAACCCGGGGAACGCATCTGTCTGCTCGGACGCAACGGTGAGGGAAAATCGACGCTGCTCAAAATCGTCAGCGGCGATCTGGAACCGGATGAAGGTGAGATCGTCCGGTCGCGCGATGTCCGCATCGCCCGCCTGCAGCAGACCGTTCCGCAGGATGTTCATGGGACGGTTTTCGATCTGGTTTCCTCAGACTGGAACCACGAGCACGCGCTGGATCATCCCGTGGAGAAGGCGATCTCTCTGCTGGGTCTCGATCCGGAACAGGAGTTCTCTTCGCTTTCCGGCGGGATGCGCCGCCGCGCGCTGCTGGCCAAGGCGCTGGTTAACGAACCCGATCTGCTGATTCTCGACGAGCCGACCAACCACCTCGATATCGAATCCATCCAGTGGCTGGAAAACTTTCTGCTGCGCTGGCGCGGCACGGTGCTTTTTGTGACGCATGACCGCGTTTTTCTCCGGAAGCTGGCGACGCGTATTGTAGAACTGGATCGCGGGCGGCTGACCAGCTGGGCCTGCAACTATGAAACCTATTTAGCCCGCCGTCAGGCGCTGCTCGACGCCGAGGAAGGCCAGTGGGCGGAGTTCGACCGCAAGCTGGCGCAGGAAGAGGTCTGGATCCGTAAAGGGATCAAAGCGCGGCGCACCCGCAACGAAGGCCGCGTACGTGAACTGGAAAAAATGCGCAGCGAGCGCAGCCAGCGGCGCGACCGGGTCGGTACGGTTAAGTTGCAGCTGAACGAAGCGGAACGTTCCGGACGGAAAGTGATTACGGCCAAAGATGTTTTCTCCGGATATGACGGCGTGGATATCATTAAAAATTTCTCCGTCGAAATTCTGCGCGGCGACCGGATCGGAATTATCGGCCCCAACGGATGCGGAAAGTCTACACTGCTGAACACCCTGCTGGGTCAGCTCGCGCCGAGGCAGGGCGAAATCAAACACGGCACCAGACTGGAAATTGCCTATTTCGATCAGCACCGTGTTGCGCTGGATGAGCAGAAGAGCGTGAAGTGGAATCTCTGCATGGACAATGATTATGTGCAGACCGGTACCGGGCGGCAGCATGCAATCGGTTATCTGCAGAATTTTCTTTTCTCCCCGGCGGATGCCCGGCAGCCGGTCAGTTCGCTTTCCGGCGGTGAACGTAACCGGCTGATGCTTGCCAAAATTTTCGCCCAGTCTTCCAACGTGCTGGTGCTCGACGAGCCGACCAACGATCTCGATGTCGAAACGCTCGATCTGCTCGAAGAGCTGCTGGTGGAATATCAGGGAACGGTTCTGCTGGTCAGCCACGACCGCGCTTTCATCAATAATGTGGTGACGGAAACGCTGGTGTTTGAAGGCGACGGAGCGATCAATGAATATGTCGGCGGCTACGATGACTGGCTGACGCAGCGGGCCGCGGCCAGAGATCAGAAGGCAGACGTCAAAGAACCGCAGATTTCTGCCGGAAAAGGGGCCAGGAAGCGCAAGCTGAGCAATCGCGAGCGAGAGGATCTCAAGAATCTGCCCAGGAAGATTGAGAAGCTTGAGGCTGAGCTGGCGGAGCTGAACCGGAAGCTGAACGATCCGGATTTTTACCAGCAGCCGGCGGATGAGATTAAAACGGTCACCGACCGGGCCGCTGCTATTCCGGTCGAGATGGATGCCGCGTTCGCCCGCTGGGCGGAGCTGGACGGTTCTCAGGCGGATTGAGTTTCCAGTGTCCGCAGAATGTCTTTCAGTGCCAGTTCGGAATCCAGTATCGGCCCGGCATTTTCAGCCTCAATATCACTGAGTTTCTGAAGTCCTGCCGCCAGTGTGTGTTTGGTGGAGGCGGTGATGTGTTCCGGGTGGGCGTAGAGGTCTTCAAACAGTTTCTCCACCATGCGGCTCAGTTTGCCCTGTGCGGTGCTTTCGTCTGCCGCCAGTGCTTTGTTGATGCAGTCGCGGGAGGCTTTGTAAATTTTCAGCAGAGTGGAGCGCAGGGCGTCGGGGTCTTCCGAAGCGACAAACATATACAGCAGGGCGGGCAGGTCGTCGGCGGTCAGGGATCCGGACGCGGTGTCCGCATCGGCTGTCAGTGCGGAGGCCGGTATGGCCATTTTACTGAGAATCTCTGTGATGGCTGAAATCAGCATTTTCGGCGGGCACTGTG
This sequence comes from Pontiellaceae bacterium, assembly GCA_035404105.1. Lineage (GTDB taxonomy): Bacteria > Verrucomicrobiota > Kiritimatiellia > Kiritimatiellales > Tichowtungiaceae > Tichowtungia. Next base: position 3,904 of record DAONGM010000078.1, on the reverse strand, counting down.
CTTTGGCGAAGAACTTGTAAATGCCGAGCTGTGAAGCTTCATCCACCAGCGCCTTAACATATCCGCTGGAAAAAATGATGACGGGAATATGCTGCAGCTGCGGAACGCTGCGGATGGTTTTGAGTATGATGACGCCGTTGATCCCCGGCATGTTCAGGTCGAGAACAATAATGTCCGGGTGTTTCTTGTGTTCGAGCTGTTCGAAGGCTTCGTTTGCGCTGTGCGCAACATCCACCGCAAAACCCTCGTTCTGTAACTTGGCTTTGTAGAGCGTGGTTACGAACCGGTCATCATCGATGAACAGAATTGATTTCATGACACGAGGGTACAGTTGAAATACTTTTCCAGATTCCGGCGGGCATCCTGCAGCTCCCGGTCGATGGCCTGAATCCGCTCGCAGGCATCTTCCGGCATGGCTTCTTTACAGAGATTCTCCAGCTCTTTGAACCGGGCGTATATGCCGCTCATTCCGCAGGCGACGCAGGATCCGGCGACTTTATGGGCAACCGCCGAGGCGGCGGCATGATTTCCCTGAGCGACGGCGTCGGCCAGACGGGCCTGTTCCTGGCCGGTCAGTTCAAAGAAAAGCCGCATCAGCTCGGCCGCGATTGTACGGTCGTTGCCGGTGGCTTCCAACAGAACATCAATATCTATGCCGGGTACCGTCATGTCCGCGGACTATAAGACCTTAACGCTGAAGTGCAATGGTAAAGAAATGAAAAGTTACGCGGCGCTGAACGGTTCCGGTTTCGTCTTGTGCGCCGGAGCGGAATGCGTACCATGCCCCGCTTCTGTCTAACATTGCCGGACTGTTTTTATGTGGATATATCTCGGACTGATTTCCTGTGTGCTGCTGGGGCTTTACGATGTCTGTAAAAAGCACGCGCTGGAAGGTAATGCCGTGCTGCCGGTGCTGTTTCTGTCCACCGTGGCCGGACTCATCCCGATGCTTTTTTGTCTGGCGGCATCGCGCCTGGCTCCGGATTTTACGCAGCAGATCCACTGCTATGTACCGGTTGCGACGCGTTCCGAACATCTGCATATTTTCCTCAAAGCCTTCATCGTTTCCGTTTCCTGGGTGCTGGCCTACTTCGCCATGAAACACCTGCCGATTTCGATCTTTTCTCCGATCCGCGCCTCCGGCCCGGTCTGGACGCTGATCGGCGCGCTGCTCATTTTTCATGAACGTCCGCTGCCGCTGCACTGGGCCGGCATCGCCGTCATACTGTGCGCCTATTACGGTTTCTCGGTTCTTGGACGGAAGGAAGGGATTATCTTTCTTCGCAACCGCTGGGTTTTCTGCATCGCTCTCGCCACCTTCATCGGTACGCTCAGTACGCTGTACGATAAATATCTGCTCCAGCAGCTCGGCTATGCCACGATGCTGGTCCAGTTCTGGTTCGCATTCTACAATGTCGTTCTGCTCGGCCTGTTCACCCTCTGCTGCTGGCTTCCGCGGCGCAGAACCTTCACGCCGTTCCGGTGGCGCGGAAGTATTCTTCTTATCGGCCTGCTGCTGATTGCCTCCGACTTTGTCTATTTCAATGCCGTCAAACAGCCGGATGCTTTGATACTGATTCTCTCCATGCTTCGCCGCAGCAGCGTGGTGGTCTCCTTTTTCGCCGGCGGGTTTATCTTCGGCGACGTCAACCTGCGCGGCAAGGCGTGGGCGCTGGCCGGAATCATGGCCGGGATTCTCCTGATCATACTGGCCTGATTTCAGCCTCAAACCTCCTTCCTGCCGGTTGCTTTTCAAAAAAAAAGCGGTAGTCTAACGCCCGAAAGGAAGTTCGCGCCGGCAAACAACCCGCGGCGCGCGGTCAAATTATGCAGAAAAAAGATTGGATTGCAGTAGGAGCTAAGCTGTTGGGGATCTATATCGCCGTCATGGCGTTAATCGGTGCGGGGTCTGCGGTGCTGAACACGCTGATGACCTTCATTTTCTCCGACCGTCCGGCCAGCGTCGGATTCTTCAAAATGCTTTGGATCATTGTGGTCAAAGTGCTGCTGTTCAATCTGGTTGTTCCGGCCGCCCAGGGATTTGTCGCCTGGCTGCTGCTCAAGCGCACCGACTGGTGCCTCCGGAAAGCCGGACTGGGCTGCGAGCCGCCGCAGATGTAACCGGTAAACATAAAACAGGAGGTGTTCCATGGGCAGTCGCGGAATTCAACTCGTAGGAATGGACGTCAAGAAGCTGCTGACGCTACTCAACAAAGCGCTCGCCGACGAATGGCTGGCGCACTACCAGTACTGGGTCGGCTCCAAAGTCATCGCCGGGCCGATGAAAGATGCGGTAATCGCTGAGCTGGTATTACATGCCGCCGAAGAAATGGCGCATGCCGAACTGCTCACCACCCGCATCATCCAGCTCGGCGGAACGCCGGTGCTGACGCCGGCCGACTGGTTCAAGCTCACCAACTGTAAATATGAAGCGCCGGCAGATCCGTTCGTTCAGAAGGTGCTCGAACAGAACATCGCCGGCGAACAGTGCGCCATTGGCGTCTATGAAAAGCTGATGAAGGTGACGAAGGACGCCGATCCGGTCACCTACAACATCGCCTTGCAGATCATCACGCAGGAAATCGAAC
>DAONGM010000078.1:0-1216 GCA_035404105.1 Pontiellaceae bacterium | reverse complement strand
AACTTTGTCTGGTTCACGCCGGACTACGATAAATTTTCCTGCCTGCCCGACTGGGCGAAGCTGACGCTGAAAAACCACGCCAAGGATAAGCGGGAATATCTCTACACCCGCGAAGAGCTGGAACAGTCGCAGACGCACGATCCGTACTGGAACGCCGCGATGACCGAAATGCGCGTCACCGGCTTTATGCACAACTACATGCGGATGTACTGGGGAAAAAAGGTATTGGAGTGGAGCCGCTCACCCGAAGAGGCATTTGAAACACTGCTCGCCATCAACAACAAATATTTTCTCGATGGCCGCGACCCGAACTCCTGCGCCGGAGTCGCCTGGGTCTTCGGCAAACACGACACCGCGTGGAAAGAGCGTCCAATCTTTGGCAAAACCCGCTATATGAACGCCGCCGGTCTCAAGCGGAAGTGTGATATTGAGGGGTATGTCGAAAAGGTTAAAGCCATCGGCTAAATGCTGGATACGGGTGATGAACGGAACCCTTTTTGTGGGTATTAGTGTTCTTTGAGATGAAGAAGCTGGTTTTCGGTTCCTTTTTCAATATCAAGTCGGTCGATTGAATATTCCTTATCTTTTACTGAGACGCTCTCGATTCTTTCTTTATCTATGACGATGGCGGAATTAAGCCCGTTAAAAATCAGTAGAGGAAAGTATGGCATGTTGAAAAAGTAGATTTTTTGATAGTGGACTGATGTCCCGTCTTTATAGTGAAAGGTAATATTTACACGTTCATCTTCAACTAGTTTGTAAGTCATAGACTCTCCTTGGTGAATTTTAATGACACGGTGTTGTTGAACGGGTGGCAGTGTAGCAGGTTTCCGGACCTTGGAAAGTTTGCGGCGGATTTTTAACAATGTTGTAGCCGAGGTCCATGACCTCGGTTAATTCCGCGATCATGGATCGCGGCTACAATGGTGGAGCGGGCACTCCGTGCACGCTTGAACGCGCCCGACCTTTCGATGAACTCAGGGCAGGCGGGCGCGTTCCACCTTGATCAGCTGGTTGCGTTGAAACCTTCATGGAAGGTGACGGGGCAGCCCACAGGTGCTGCGGATCGGCTGAACTTCAGCGTTCACGCTGTGGAACGGCGAACCGTCCAGAGCGTGAGCGCTTGGTTCTCTCTTACGGTTCTTCCTGGACGGGCTCTGTGGCGGATTTGCCCTGGCTGCCGGGGGTGCCGGGCTGCACTTCGATGTTGCGGAAC
>DAONGM010000077.1:0-8638 GCA_035404105.1 Pontiellaceae bacterium | reverse complement strand
CTGATTGATGCCCGTGAAGCCGGAAAAACGGTGGCTGGCTACGGCGCTCCGGCCAAGGGAAATACACTGCTTAACTACTGTGGTATTCGTGAAGATCTGCTGGCCTTTACCGTCGACATCAGTCCTCATAAAGCCGGTCGGTTTCTTCCCGGTACGCACATTCCAATCTATGCCCCGGACCGGATCCGCGAAGTTAAGCCGGATTATGTGCTGATTCTCCCGTGGAACCTGAAAGACGAAATTGTCCGCCAGATGGCCGATATTCGCAGCTGGGGCGGACGGTTTGTTGTGCCGATTCCTGAAGTTGAAATAGTGTAATGAAATTCGAGCAGACAGCGATTCCCGGCGTGTGGTTGATTGATATTGAGCCGCACAAGGATGAACGCGGTTTTTTTTCCCGCACATGGTGCGCCGAAGAAGCCGCCGCGCACGGACTGAATCCGGCCTGTGTTCAATGCAGTATTTCATTCAATAAAATGCGCGGAACATTGCGCGGCATGCACTGGCAGGCCGAGCCGCATGCCGAAGCCAAATGGATTCGGTGTACTCGCGGTGCGGTCTGGGATGTTGCGCTCGACCTGCGGTCTGCGAGCCCGACATATGGCAAGTGGACCGCTGTTGAACTGAGTGCGGATAATCACCGGACGATCTATATTCCTGAAGGCGTAGCCCACGGATTTCAGACGCTGGAAGCGGACACCGAACTCTTTTATCAGATGTCGGAGATTTATGTCCCTGAACTGGCGCGCGGTGCGCGCTGGGACGATCCGGCGTTCGGAATCAAATGGCCGGTCAGCAACCCGGTTTTGTCCGACCGTGATCGCGCTTATGAGGATTTTAAACTGTGAAGCGGGTGCTTGTTACAGGCGCAGGCGGATTTATCGGCCGGCAGACGCTGGCTCCGCTGCTGGCCGCCGGCTGTGAAGTACATGCCGCCAGCCTTACGGTTCCGGATGAAGCGCCGCCGGGCATCTGCTGGTACACAAACGATCTGCTGAACCCTTTAGAAATCAGTAAACTGCTCAACGCCGTCAAGCCGACTCATTTACTTCATCTGGCCTGGTACGCTGCGCCCGGAAAATTCTGGAATGCGCCGGAGAACCGTGACTGGCTGGAAGCCGGCAAAGTTTTGCTGAACGCATTTTGCGATACCGGCGGACAGCGCGTGGTTTTTGCCGGAACCTGTGCGGAATATGAAACCGGGCATGGACAGTGTGTAGAAAATCAGACTCCGCTGAAACCCGCCACGCTCTACGGTATCTGTAAAAACGAACTGCATCAATTCGCGGTCAATTTCGCGCAACAGAACGGGCGGAGCATGGCATGGGGCCGGGTGTTCCATCTGTACGGTCCTTACGAATACCCGCAGCGGTTTGTTCCGTCCGTCATTCTTTCCCTGTTGCGCGGCGAAGAGGCCCGCTGTACAGAAGGCACTCAGGAGAGGGACTTCATGCATGTGCGCGATGTGGCGTCCGCTTTTGTTGCATTATTAGCAAGCCCGGTCGAGGGGCCGGTCAACATCGCCTCGGGCCGGCCTGTTCGGCTGGCTGATGTCGCCCGCCGCATTGCGGGGTGTCTTGGGGCGGAATATCTTTTGAAACTGGGCGCACTGTCAGCAGCCTCTGACGACCCGCCCGTACTGACGGCTTCCGTGGACCGGCTTAATCGCGAAGTGAACTGGACTCCTGCAATTCCATTGGATCAGGGGCTGACTGAGGCAATTGCGTGGTGGAGGGGGCATTGTTTATAAAAGAGGCTGTTTTGTATGAACCTTGAGTGGTGCAATGGTCTCTTTCCCGAGGTTGCCGAACAGGCCGGCTCCACATAAGATTTGATGTTTAAGGGGGAACCGGTAAGGTTCCGTCCTGAATTTTAAAGGAGGAGAAATGTCTGTCAAACAGGGTCAAAATCAGTCTGAGATGCCTCCCGTGATGATTCTGTGCGGGGGGCAAGGCACCCGGTTGAGGGATGTAACAGAACTCCTGCCAAAACCGATGGTTCCGGTCGGCCCGCATCCGATCGTCTGGCACATTATGAAAGGCTACGCAGCCTTCGGAGTGAAACGTTTTATTCTTTGTCTGGGATATAAACGGGAGACGTTTATTGACTATTTTCTCAACTATCATGCTCGGGCGACGGATGTGACGATCAGGCTGGGAAAACAGCATGATATCACCTATCACGCCGGTCATGGAGAGGAGGACTGGGAAGTGACCTTGGTTGACACCGGTGACCGGACGATGACCGGAGGGCGTATTGCCCGCGCCGCTAAATATTTAAAACCAGGCGACCGGGAGTTTTTTCTCACATACGGAGATGCCGTTTCCGACATCAACTTTACTGGCTTGTTGAAATTTCATCGGAAGTCCGGCAAGACCCTGACGGTCAGTGCGGTGCATCCTGCCGGACGATTCGGCGAGCTGGGCATTGATGCCTCCGGAAATGTCACCGGATTTCATGAAAAGCCGCAAGCGGAGCAGGGGTTTATTAACGGCGGCTTTATGGTTGCCGACCGGTCGTTGTCTGAACGTTATCTGAATACGGACAGCGCATTGATTTTTGAACAGAATCCGATGCGGGAAATTCAAAAAGCCGGTGAAATGGGAGCCTATCAGCATCAAGGTTTCTGGCAGTGCATGGATACGGCGCGAGAGCATCAGCTGTTAACGCAAATGTGGGATTCCGGTGAAGCGCCCTGGACGAAAGACTGGTTATAATGTTTGGCGGAATATACTGCGGGAAAAGGGTTTTGTTGACCGGACATACCGGCTTCAAAGGAAGCTGGCTGGCCTTTTGGCTTCAGCGGCTGGGGGCCGAAGTTTGCGGCTATGCATTGCCTGCTTCCACCGAACCATCACACTGGAATCTGCTCAAACTCGACCTTCGCTCGGAAATCGCAGATATCCGTGATTCAAAAATTCTGGGAAACGTATTCCGTGAGTTTCAGCCCGAAATTGTTTTTCACTTGGCAGCGCAGCCGCTGGTGCGGGCCTCTTATCGCGATCCTGTGGAAACCTATTCAACGAACGTGATGGGGACGCTGAACCTTTTTGAGGTCTGCCGGAAAACAGAGTCTGTACGGGCGATTATTAATGTAACCAGCGATAAATGTTATGAAAACCGAGAGTGGACTCGCGGCTACTGTGAAGAGGATGCCATGGGTGGACATGATCCTTACAGCTCCTCGAAAGGTTGTTCTGAATTGCTGACAGCGTCCTACCGCAACTCCTATTTTAATAACGCGGATTTCGGCAGAAAGCATCAGACTCTGCTGGCCAGTTGTCGGGCGGGCAATGTAATTGGCGGTGGTGATTGGGCCGAAGACCGGCTTATTCCGGACATCATGAAGGCTGCGGCCGCAGGCAAACAGGTCGAAATCCGCAATCCGGGATCGACTCGGCCCTGGCAGCATGTGCTGGAGCCGCTGGGCGGCTACTTGATGGTCGGACAGCGGCTGCTGGAAAGACGGCCCGAATACGCCACGGGCTGGAATTTTGGCCCGGACGAAGAAGCGGATCTTTCGGTGCGTGACGTGGTGGAATGTATTCAACGGTACTGGAGCCGGATTGACTATCGTCTGGCTCAGCTCCCGGAGGCTCCGCACGAAGCCAACCTGCTCAAGCTTAACTGTGCAAAGGCGCGCAGTCAGCTCAACTGGCGGCCTGTTTGGAACAGCGAGACGACTTTTGCAAAAACTGTTGGCTGGTACCGGCAGTTTTATGAAAACGGAGTGCTGGCGACAGAATCCGATCTTGTCAGCTATTCGGACAAAATCAATTTTTGGGAAGAGTCTAATGGATAAAACAACAGCTTTGCGTAATGAAATTCTGGAGAAAGTTAAAGAATTCTACAGGATTGCCCATGATAAGACCGGCGAGGAATTTGTTCCCGGAAAAACCCGCGTTAACTATGCCGGTCGGGTCTTCGATGCACAGGAGCTGATTCAGCTGGTCGATTCATCGCTCGATTTTTGGCTGACTGCGGGTCGCTATGCTGAAGAATTCAGCGGTAAGCTGGAGGACTTTTACGGTGTTTCGGATGTGATTCTCACCAACTCCGGATCTTCTTCAAACCTGCTGGCGGTTTCGGCGCTGACCTCAGAAACGCTTGGTGATAAACGCCTGATGGCAGGCGATGAAGTGATCGCAGTAGCGGCCGGGTTTCCGTCTACTGTTTCTCCGATCATTCAGAACCGACTGATCCCTGTTTTTGTTGATGTGGAAATCGGCACTTACAATATCGATGTGTCGAAGCTGGAAGAAGCGTTGTCGCCGAAGACCAGAGCCGTGTTTATCGCGCACACGCTCGGCAATCCGTTTAATCTGGATGCGGTGTGTGCCTTTGCCAAAAAACATGGTCTATGGCTGATCGAAGATAACTGCGATGCGCTCGGCAGCCGCTACCGGGGCAAATTGACCGGAACGTTCGGCCATATTGCCACAGGCTCATTTTATCCTGCGCATCACATTACAACCGGTGAAGGCGGTTGTGTGATCACCGACGATCCTCAGCTTGCACGGATAATTAAATCGTTTCGCGACTGGGGGCGTGACTGCTATTGCGAGGGCGGCGAAAACAATACCTGCGGATGCCGGTTTACGAAACAGCATGGAACGCTTCCGAAAGGGTACGATCATAAATATGTTTATTCGCATATCGGCTACAATCTGAAGATGACCGATATGCAGGCGGCGATTGGCTCTGCACAAATGGACAAAGTGGACGCCTTCTCGGCTCGCCGTAAAGCGAATTTCCGGTTGATTACGGATGGACTGCAGGAGTTGGGCGATTTCTTTATCCTGCCGGAAGCCACCGAACACAGTGATCCTTCGTGGTTTGCTTATATCCTGACGCTTCGTGAAACTGCGCCGTTCAGCCGTGTGGAACTGGCTCAGTATCTTGATCGAAATCTAATCGAAACCCGCGGCCTGTTCGCCGGGAATCTGCTTCGTCAGCCCGGGTACATGAACATTGAGCATCGCGTTGTCGGTGACCTTGCCGCCACCGACTACATCATGAATAACACCCTGTTTATGGGTGTTTATCCCGGGTTAACCGCAGAGAAAATAAACTATGTTACGGAGAAGATCCGTACCTTTGTGAAGCAGGTCTGAGTATGGCCAGTCCGGTAAAGATTAAGGCAACTGTTGCGGAAGTTGTAAAACACACCGATTCGGTTGCCAGTTATTATTTCGCTCCGCAGGGTCGGGTGCCGAAATTTCGTGCCGGACAGTTTTTGCATATCGCGCTGGACGCGTATCATCCGGATTCACCGTGGCCGGAGTCGCGGGTTTTTTCCATCGCATCGTCGCCGGCGAGGCGGCAGGAGAAGCTGGCGGTAACCATTGCGGTTAAGGGCCGGTTTACAGAGCGGATTTTTAAAACATTGGAAAAAGGGGCGGAGTGCTGGCTGAAGCTGCCCTACGGAGAATTCCTCTTTCCTCCGGATGTTCATCTGACCTTGGTTGCGGGCGGAGTCGGGATCACTCCGTATCTCTCCTTGCTGAAACAGATGCTCGAAGAAAGATCCGAACAGTCCGTCACGCTTTGTTACGGCGTCCGTTCCGCAGAATATTACCTGTTCGGGGATTTGATTGAAAGGTGCGAGGCTGAACTTCAAAACTTTAAAAAAGCGGTGTATTGCGAAGACGGCTCGATTCCCGGGAAAAAAGGAATTTTGAATATTGACGACATTCATTCCGCCTCACCGGATGATTCAATCTTTTATCTCTCCGGTCCGCCGGCGATGATCAGCACGTTTAAAAACCGTTTGCTCGATCTCGGCGCAGACTCTGGACGCATTCGTGTGGACGACTGGGAATAGCTATATATGAAAAAAAGCGATACGGATCTCGAGTGCATTGCAAAATCCATCCGTCGTTCAGTGGTGCGGATGGCGCATGCTTCAAAAGCCTCCCATACCGGGTCCGCGCTCTCGATAGTCGATCTGTTAACGGTTCTTTATTTCAAGGTGTTGAACGTGCAGCCCGGCAATCCAGGATATGCGGTGAGGGACCGGTTTATTCTGAGTAAGGGGCATGCTAGTGCGGCCTTATATGCAACTCTGGCAGAGCGAGGTTTTTTTGAAAAAGCGTTGCTGGACACCTATTATATCGATGGCGGTGTACTTCCTGGTCATGTGGACTTCACAGCGGTGCCCGGCATAGAAGTTTCCTCCGGATCACTAGGCCATGGATTGTCTCTTGGCGCAGGTATGGCATTGGCGATGCAATATGACAGGATAAGCAGCCGTGTTTTTGTGTTGATGGGCGACGGCGAGCTTAACGAGGGAAGCGTATGGGAATCCTTAATGTTTATTCCTCATAAACATCTTTTGAACATTACTATTATTGTGGACTGCAACAATTATCAGGGCTACGGCCCTTCGGCGGAAGTAATGAATATGGCCCCTCTGGACGGCAAATTGGAATCGTTCGGATGGGAAGTTGTTTGTATCAACGGTCACAGTTTCGGCGAAATCGAAAAAGCTCTGCAGATGAAGCCCTGCGCGAAACCTCGGATTGTTCTCGCCTGTACTGTTAAAGGAAAAGGGGTCAGTTATATGGAGGGAGAATTTGTCTGGCACTACAAGTCTCCTGATGATCAACAACTGGCTCAAGCCCTCAAGGAACTCGAATAATGAGAACTACCTTTATCAATACCCTGATGAGATTGGCCGAAGAAGATACCCGGGTTTTTCTTGTCATTGCCGATCTTGGATTTTCTGTGGTAGAGGAGTTTGAACGGACATTTCCCGATCGTTTTATTAACACGGGCATTGCCGAAGCAAATGCGGTTTCTATTGCGGCTGGCTTGGCGTTAAGCGGTAAATTACCGTACGTCTATGGCATTGCTCCGTTTATTACAATGCGGGCTTTTGAGCAGGTACGCGTCGACTGCGCCTACATGAAAACCAATGTTCGGCTGGTCGGGGTCGGCGGAGGCCTGTCGTATGGTCCGGCGGGAGCAACTCACCATGCGGTCGAAGATATTGCGATTATGCGGGCTCTGCCGAATATGACAGTTCTTGCGCCCGGAGACCCGTGGGAGGCGGAGCATCTGATCGCGCAGAGTAAGGAGATTCAGGGCCCTGTATACATCCGCTTGGGAAAAAACAAGGAGCCTGTTGTTTCAGATACAACCGCAAACTGCCGGATCGGACGTGCAAACATTTATTGCGACGGGACAGATTTGAGCATTCTCACTGCCGGCAATACGTTCGAACTGGGCACTCAAGTGGTGCGGACATTGTCGAATGGATATGGAATAAAGGCGTCGCTAGCCAATATACATACCGTTAAACCTTTTGATGCGGAATATCTGTATCATCGGATCAAGACCGGCCGTCCGGTTGTCACGATCGAAGAGCACAATATAATCGGAGGGTTAGGCAGTGCGGCGGCTGAGGTGATTGCTGAATCAGGGATCAGAGTGACGTTTAAGCGGTTTGCACTCCCTGATGAATACAGTCATTATGTCGGCAGTCAGGAGTATATCCGTTCCCGCTGGAGGCTTGATTGTGCGTCGCTGGCGGAAGAAATCGCCTCGCTGGTTCAACGAAAATAATTACGAGAACCGCATGGATACGCTTTTTTCTAAAGAAACTTCGGAGGGTGTTACATCATTTTCCGGTGGCCGGGTCCTCCTCACCGGAGGAACGGGTTTTTTCGGTAAATGGCTGCTTTCCCTTTTTTTATTCGCAGGCAAAAATCCGGATACCGAAATCGTTGTGCTTAGCCGTAATCCGGCGCAGTTTGCTGCGCAGTATCCAATGTTTGGAAAAAGCTCGAATATCACGTTTATTCAGGGCGATGTGCTCGATTTCAGTTTTCCGGCAGGGCCGTTCGACTATGTAATTCATGCGGCGACCGAGACCAATGCAAAGCTGGAAAGAGAAAATCCGGACGGGCTGTATTCTGTAATCGTCGATGGAACCCGGCGGGTGCTTGAATTTTCAAAACAGGCGGAAGTCAAGCGGGTGCTTTATATCAGCTCCGGTGCCGTTTACGGTGTTCAGCCTCCGCAGTTGTTACGCATTCCGGAGATCTTTCCCTGCAATCCGGTTACAGTTTACGGAAAAGGCAAGCTGGCGGCGGAGAAGATGTGTCTTGAGAGCGGCATTGAAACGGTTATTGCCCGGCCGTTTGCCTTTGTCGGCCCGTGGCTTCCGCTGGATGCGCACTTCGCGATCGGCAATTTTATCGGTAGCTGTCTGCGGAACGAACCGATTGAAATCAAGGGTGACGGTACACCGCTGCGCTCCTACATGTACGGCGCTGATTTGTCGGAATGGCTGCTGGCGATTTTACTGCGCGGTGAACCGTCACGGGCCTATAACGTAGGTTCTGACGAAGCGATTTCCATTGCCGATCTGGCCCGTCTCGTCCGTGAGTGCGCCGGAACGCAAAACGAAATTATCGTTCACGGAAAGAAAACTGCGGGAGCCTTGCCGGCGCGCTATGTGCCGTCGGTTGATCGCGCAAAAAATGAACTGTCTTTACGTTTGCACTGCTCTTTGCCGGACGCGATCCGCCGGACGATCGACTGGCACCGCAACTTACGGAAATAGACGGTTCTTTTTTTATGCGGCGCGAAGGATTTCAGTTGCCGTGCGGCGGACGTGCGGCGGCAGGTCGAA
>DAONGM010000076.1:4265-8748 GCA_035404105.1 Pontiellaceae bacterium | reverse complement strand
GCTGCTCGTATTTCCCTTCCTGATATTGCGTCATGAGCGCAGACTTGTCTTTGCAGTCGCAGTCGAGCACATCCTTTTGATTCGAGGCGTCGATGACATTGAAAAGATTGCTGCTGCCCATGAGCGGGTTTCCGGAGGAAAACGCATATTCATACTCTGCGCCGGCCTGAAAGCCGACGGTGGCGTCGCCGGTGCAGTCGGCGAAAAAGGTTCCCTCCAGAAGTTGCTGCCGGCCGGTGCGTATGCTTTGGATGACCACCGCTTGAATCCGGTTGCCCGAGGTCAGCGTTTGAATGGCCCGGTGATTGTTCAGCAGGTTGATTCGGGGCTCCGTCTTCACCACATCCAGCTTCCGCTGATCGTCGAAGTTACTGGCCGCGGTGCCGTTCAGAGTTCCAAACCACTTGCCTTCCGCCGTCGCTTTATTGATGGGCTTCAGGATTTCGGTGACGATGTCGCCGATAGAGGGGTACGGGGGCTTGTTGGTGTGTCCTTCCGGCCAGACGCGCACTTCGGAGCTGCCGTTCCCGCCCAGCACCGGGCGGTCGTGTACCAGCGCGACAGAGAGTCCCCGGCGGGCAGCCGACAGGGCGGCGCAGATTCCGGCCAGCCCTCCGCCGACCACGACCAGGTCATAGCGTCCGCCATACTCCGGACGATCCGGAAAGCCGAGCAGCTTGCGGCGGAAACGGGTCAGCGCTTCCACGTCGTTAACGGGTTCAAACGCGGTGTCCTTGCAAAAGAGGACGGCCTCGCACCGGCCTTCGAAGCCGGTGAGATCGTGCAGGGCGATGCGGGCGGTTCCGCCCACTTCAACCGTGCCGCCGTTATGCCAGTGCCACTCGGCCCCTTTGGTGCCGAAGGTTTCGGCCAGCGGAACTCCGTTGATGAGCAGCTGAAATTTTCCCGGCGCGCCCGGTGCGTTCCACGGGGCAACCCAGTCTTTGGTCCGCACCCAGACCCGGTAGGTGCCCGCCGAAGGGAACTGAACCTGGGCGACCGCATCTTTGACCGGAACGCCTAATCCATGGGCCAGCAGGTACGGCGAACCCATTTGATCCATCGACTGCTGATCGATTTCCCACCCGCCGTGCTCGCTGAATCCTTCGGCCTCCAGAAAAAGGAATTGACCGTTGGACGGACGGTTCAGGTCTCCGGCGAAGCTTCTCGCTGCGAGAAGGCTCAAGGCAGCGGCTCCCGAATATCCGATGAACTGCCGACGGTTGATTTCTTTAACTTTACTCATGGCTGGGCCCTCTGCGTTAGATTCCTGTGTCCGTTGCTCTGGCCGGCGATTTACTGCAGTTCGACGGCGACGGCCAGCGCGAGCGTTTCGTCGGTAGCCGGTGCGGTGACGCGGAGCGTTGTGCCGTCTTTTTTCCAGTCCAGTTTCTGTCCGTTGAGCAGGCGGACGTTTTTGATTTGATCGATCTGTTTGGCAAAGCCGTTCAGGCAGATCGGTTCGCCGGGCTGCGGGGCGCCGAGGGTGATGGCATAAACGGTTTTGCCGTTTTTCGCCGCGGTGTAGCGGATGTCCTGAGCCGAATATTTCAGCTTCAAGAATTCAACGGAGTGGTTGAGTCCGGCCTTGGGCGAGCTGGTCGGGCCTTCGGCGGCGATGATCCAGGGTCGGGTGCTGTACACCGCTTCGCCGTTCTTTTTCAGCCAGGCGCCCAGTCCCAGCATCAGCTGGCGCTGGTCGTCCGGAATGGTGCCGTCGGCTTTCGGCGAGATGTTGAGCAGCAGCACGCCGTTTTTGCTGACGATATCGAGCAGCGAATAGAGCACGTCGGCGACCGGCTTGATCTTCATGTCCGCGGTATAGCTCCAGCTGTCGGTGCTGACGGTGTCATCGCTCATCCACAGCGCGGGCTGGATGTTCGGTTCGCGCGACTTTTCGTGGTCGTTGACGGTGAATCCGATCGGCAGGTCGTCCTGTTTGCGGACGATGGCGACCTCTTTGTTCCATTTGGCGGCCGCGTTGAGGTAATAGGCGCAGAAGCGCTGGCGATAGTTTTCGGGGATGCAGTCGAGCCAGCTGTCGAACCAGATGATGTCCGGCTGATAGGCGTCGATGACTTCGACCAGTTTTCCGAGCCACATTTTTTCCAGCCACTCAGCTTCCGGCATATTGCCGTAGAGCATGCGCAGTTCGGGATCTTCCGATGCAGTCGGCATTCCCGGGATATAGGGGAAGTGGCTGTTCGGGAAAGATTTTCTCGGGCTCTTCTGCGCCCACTTTTCCAGTTCCTGTTTCCAGGTCTCTTTGTAGCGCTGCAGGTTGCGTTCGTGGTGGAAGGTGGTGATGGTTTTCATCTCCCGCTTTTTGAGCGCCGCGAGCATTTCGCCGACGACATCCCGGTGCGGGCCGCGATCTTTGGCGTTCCACGGCGTGATTTTCGAGGCCCACATGGCAAAGCCGTCGTGATGTTCGGCGACGGGGCCGGCGAATTTAGCTCCGGTTTTAACGAACAGGTCGGCCCATTCTTCCGGGTTGAAATGTTCGCCGGTGAACATCGGGACGAGGTCGTGGTAGCCGAACTTCGAGGGATGTCCGTAGGTTTCGACGTGATGCTTGAAGACATCCGAACAGTTGAAGTTGGTGAAGATCGCGGAGTCGTAGAACATCCAGCGCGGGTACCATTCGGTGCGGTAGGCCGGCACCGAATAGACGCCCCAGTGGAAGTAGATCCCCAGCTTGGCATCTTTCAGCCATTCCGGCGCCGGCTGGTGGCCCGCGAGCGATTCCCACGTCGGCTGGTACGGAGCGGTTTCCGCCGCCTGAAGCTGCGCCCCGCCGAGCAGGCAGAGCGCCGCGCACATTCCAAGAAGTTTGCGTTGAGTCATGTTGAGTTCCTTTATTATTTCAGAATGATTTTAAATACGTTGGCCATTTGGTTATAGGGCAGGTCCGGGTAGCGCAGCACACAGCGGTTGTCGTACTGATCCATCGGCACCTCTTTGCCGCTGGAGAGTTCGACGACCTTGGCGACCGGGCGGGGCAGCGGGTAGCGGTGCGGCGCGAAGCAGATCAAGGGCAGTTCCGTTCCGGCCGCCGGTTTGCCGAGCACGATCAGGTAGACGGCGCTGCCGTCTTTGGCCATGGTGAAGCGGTAGTCGGCGGCGGTGTAGTAATTGACGGTGCTGACGCCGCCGTGCGGATTGGGTTTCGGCTGGGTGGGGCCGTAGCCGGGCACCAGCCAGGGGCGGGTGGCGTAGATGGCTTCGCCGTAAACCTTGAGCCAGGCGCCGAGTTCGCGCAGACATTTTTTCTGTTCGTCCGGAATCGAGCCGTCGGCGCGCGGGGCCATGTTGAGCAGCAGGCAGCCGTTTTTGCTGACGATGTCGATCAGGCTGTGCAGGACCATGGAGGCCGGCTTGACCTTGTCATCGACGCTGTACGCCCAGGACTCGAAGCAGATCGTGTCGTCGGTCATCCAGGCTTTCGGGTAGATTTCGGAATGGCCGCCCTGTTCGATGTCTTTAACCATCACCGTTTCGGGCAGGTCGTTCTGTTTGCAGGCAATCACCACTTCCTTGTTGCGGGCCTTGGCCTGTTCGAGATAGTAGGCGCAGAACTTTATCCGGTCGGGCTCGGGAATCAGGTTCAGCCAGGAGTCGAACCAGACGATGTCCGGGTTGTAGTTGTCGATGACTTCTTTCAGTTTGCCGAACCACATGGTGTAGAACGCGTTGGTTTCCATGTTGCCGTACAGCTTCTGGAGCACCGGATCGTCCGAGGCGGTTGCGAAGCGCTTGTCGTAAATATAGTGGCTGTCGTAGCCGCCGCCGTTATTCGGTCCGGCATTGCGCTGCAGATTGCGCGCATGGTGGAAGGTGGTGATCAGCTTCATGTCGCGGGCTTTGATCTCTTTCGACAGCTCGCCGAGGGTGTCGCGCTTCGGGCCGCAGTCTTTGACATTCCACGGCGTCAGTTTCGAGGCCCACATAGAGAAGCCGTCGTGATGCTCGGTCACCATGCCGGCGAATTGGGCGCCGGACGCTTTATAGACATCGGCCCACTCGACCGCGTTAAACTTTTCGGCGGTAAAGAGCGGCACCAGCTTGTGGTAGGGGAACACGGTCGGATCGCCGTATTTCTGCGTGTGGTAGGCGTAGACCGGCGAGTTGGTGTCGAACATGAAGCGCGGATACCACTCGGAGAATTTTGCCGGTACGGAGTAGACGCCCCAGTGGCAGTAAATGCCCAGCTTGGCGTCGCGGAACCACTCCGGCGCAACCGCACGGTCCGGCAGAGACGCCCAGGACTTGCTCCAGATCAACTCCGTCGGCTCGACGGCTTTAGGCGCAGAAGTACCGAGTAGGTCGGATAACTGTTTCGGCGCAGAAGCGCCGGAGGCGACTGAGGTCAGCAGCGCGAGACCCAGCAGGCCCTGCGAGAACAAATTCATTTTCCGGTTCAACATATTCATCCTTTCACTTAGCTCTTAAAACCCGTTTCACCTGCGAATCCCGCCCGCCG
>DAONGM010000076.1:1185-4165 GCA_035404105.1 Pontiellaceae bacterium | reverse complement strand
AAGGGCGGCTTTTCTGCAGAGCGCGAAGTCTCGCTCGAATCCGGCGCGTCGATCGCCAAAGGCCTGCGCAAAGCCGGATACACTGTAACTGAAATTGATGTCACCTCGCCGGACTTCGCGGTTCCGGCAGGAATCGACGCGGTTTTCATCGCGCTTCACGGCACCTACGGTGAAGACGGCGGAGTGCAGTCGCGGCTGACAAAACTTGGACTTCCGTACGTTGGTGCAGATGAAGAGGCAAGCCGCCGCTCATTCGACAAGCTGCTCACCGAAACCTGCCTGCGCGAAGCGGGCGTGCCGGTGCCGGAGAGCGAAACGCTGCGGCGCGGCGACCGGCGTACGCTTTCACTGCCGGTCGCTGTTAAGCCGCCGCGGCAGGGTTCCAGTGTCGGCTGTTCGCTGGTTTTCGATGAGGCTGAATGGGCTCCGGCGATGGCCGATGCCCTGAAATATGACGACGAAATTCTTGTACAGCAGTTCATTCCGGGCCGCGAATTCACCGTTGGAATCGTGGACGGCGAAGTGCTGCCGATCGTCGAGATCGTGACGGCGGCGGGCTGGTACGACTATACCGCCAAATACAAAGTCGATACCACGCGCTACGTTATTCCGGCCGAACTCGATGCCGGAACCGCGGCGCGGATGCAGGCGCTGGCTCTGAAAACCTTCAAAGCGCTCGGCGCTCGCGGATTCGGCCGCGTCGATTTCCGCATGACGCCCGAGGGCGAACAGTTTGTACTCGAACTCAACACCATACCGGGCTTTACCTCGCACAGCCTGCTTCCCAAGGCGGCGGCCGCGGCAGGAATTGAGTTTTCCATGCTTTGTGATCGAATCATGAAAACCGCTTCGCTATAAAAGAAAAAGCATAGCGACGGAGAACCGCAATGGCTGCCAGAAGACGAAAAACACCGAAAATTTACTACGCTAAAACCAAAAACCGGACTTCGAAAAAAATCATCGTCCGGCGCGGAATGGTGATTCTTCTTCTGACCGCGACATCTGTGGCGCTGCTGGCCGGAGCTTTCGCGGGACTCAAATACACCGGGTCTCTCTTTTTTTCCCGCAATCCGAAGTTTGAACTTAAGACCATCAACATTACGTCCGACGGACGGCTTCCGCCGGAATTTTTCTGTGAGCGCGCCGGATTGCAGGTCGGAACAAACCTGTTTTCTCTGGATCTGGATAAGCTGCGGCAGAAGCTGGAAGAGGTGCCCCTGGTTGAATCTGTTACCATCGACCGGAGACTTCCGGACACCTTGATCATTAATATCACGGAACGGGTTGCGATGTCGCAAATCCGCTGGAATCCGCGCGCGCTGCCGTTTCTTGTGGACCGCTTTGGTGTTATTCTGCCGATGACGCGCAGCGGACAGTCGCTTCCGCTGATTGAAGGCCTCAAGTTGCAGAATCTGCGCCCCGGCGACCGGGTTGAAAACCCCGGTATCCGCCAGTGTCTGGATATTCTCGCCGCGGCCGATCAGCTCGGGCTCGGTTCGCAGGTCGCCTTCTCCAGTTTTGACACCCGCTATCCCGACTTTGTAACCGCCATCGTCAATAATGACGTGACGGTTCGCTTTCCGCTGCATTCCGGGCGCGAGCGATTGATACGGCTCGTCAGCGTCCTGCAACTGTCGAATGAGCAGGGCCGCCGTGTGAAAACAATAGACTTAACACCCGACGGACGGAATGTTCCGGTCACGTTTTATGAGCCGGAAAAAACGGATAACCCCGAACCCTCCGGCGCAACAAGGAAATGATGTATGGCAGCACCCTTCATTACTGCACTTGAAATCGGTACAACGACCATCAAGGTCCTGATGGCCGAAGTCCGCGAAGACGGCGGCCTGATGATCGCCGGACTGGGCGAATGCGAATCGCGCGGTGTGCGCAAAGGCGAGATTGTCGACTTCGAACTGGCGCTCGACGCCGTCCGCCGCGCCATGGAAGCCGCCGAAGCGGTCGCGCATAAATCCATCGGCGAAAGCGTTTATCTGGTCGCCTCCGGCGGACGGGCTGAAAGCCTGCTGCACGTCGGCGGAATCCCGGTACTCAACGAATATGAAGAGCCCGGCGGCGAGATCACACGCGAAGATATTGATCAGGCGCTCGAAGTGGCCCGTAAAATTCCGCTGCCGGACGACCGCATCCGCCTGCATACGCTGCAGCAGCACTTTGAAGTGGACGGACGCGGCGGCATCGTTAATCCGGAGCGGATGCTGGCTGAAGAGCTGCGTGTCGGGATGCTGCTGATTCACGGCCAGCGCGCCGTGGTCGAGAACCTTAAAAAGCTGACCGAAAACGTGCCGGTGGTTTGTGCCGATGCCGCGTTCGGCGGATTCTGTTCTGCGCAGGCGGTACTTGCACCGGAACATAAACGCGCCGGCGTCGTCGTGATCGACCTTGGCGGCGGAACGACCGACTTCATCGTTTATAACGCCGGTCTGGTCAAGCTGGCCGGCTCCATCGCCGTCGGCGGCGACCACGTCACCGCCGATATCTGCAGCGGACTCAACCTTAACCGGCGGCAGGCCGAAGCGATCAAAAAAGAATCCGGCAGCGCTCTCATCAACCGGATGCAGAACGATCAGAATATTTCCATTCCCGCCGAAGGCAGTTTCAGCGGACGGGTTGTGCGTGCTACAACGCTGCACACCATCATCAACGCCCGCATGGAAGAGATCTTTAAGCTGATTGCCGAGAAAATTGAAGACGACGGACTTTCCGGAATGCTCAGCGCCGGCGTCATTCTGACCGGCGGCGGCTCGGCGATGGAAGGCATCACCGATCTCGCCCAGCAGGTTTTCAACGCGCCCTGTCAGATCGGGCGCATTCACGACTGTGTCGGACTCTCCACCAAGCAGGAAGGCGCGCGCTTCGCCGCCGCCATCGGCTGTGTGCGTTATGCCGCCAGTCAAATCAAGCCGGAGCTGCCGATCCGCGCCGCGTGGCGGACCTGGCTCTCCAAACTCTGGGGCGG
>DAONGM010000076.1:0-1085 GCA_035404105.1 Pontiellaceae bacterium | reverse complement strand
GGTCTGGGCGGAGCGGGTTGCAACACCATTGCGCATATTGCGCCGCGGGCGCCCGAAGGGATGGAATTCGCCGTTATGGACTGCGATATCCAGACGATGGAAACCTGTTCCAATATTGAAAACCGTATAGCCGCCGGCAAGGCGCTTACAGACGGTATGAGTACGGGCGGCGACCTTGAAGTCGGCCGCCGCTGCGCTGAAAACTCCGCCGGTCAGATCGAAACGATGCTGAGCGGCGTCGATCTTCTGATGGTCATCACCGGCCTCGGCGGCGGCTTCGGAACCGGCGCGGCTCCGGTTATTGCCCGTATGGCCCGCCATCTCGGCACAACAACGCTGTTCTTCACCGTACTGCCGTTCCCGTTTGAAGGGTTGACGGCGCAGGGCAGAGCACACAGCGCGATCCGCCGGCTGCGCACCTATGCCGACGCCATTGTGCAGATGCCCAACGCGCTGATTCAGCCGGAAGGGAATGCGATTCTCGGCGACAGTCTGGAACGCAGCAGCCGCACACTGGCGGCGGGTGTGATCGGCATCTGGCGGATGCTGGCGTATACCGGTATCTGCAATCTCGACTTCGCGACGCTTCAAACCATGCTGAGTTACTGCGACGCTTTCTGCCGCTTCTCGTGCGCCACGGCGACCGGCGAAGGACGCACCGACGCACTGATCGATTCACTGCGCACCCATCCGCTGGTCAAGGACACTGCCGTATTTGAAAAAGCGCCCGGCATGATCATCGGCATCACCGGCGGCGAAGATCTGAAGCTTGCCGAAATTCAGCAGATTGTTGAAACCATTGCGCCGGACAAAGAAGAATGCTGGATCAAGCTGGGCATCGCGATCGATCCGGCGTTTACGGGACGCATATCCGCCATTGTGCTGGCGGCTGAAGCCTGGAAAGAACCTTTGGTGGACGACGGACGCGGCGGACTTAAGCCGGTTTCCGGCGACAGAAAACAGGGCGAGCTGGCCGGTGTCCTCAAGCCGCGTTCGCGCACCTTTGGCGGCGCGGAACGCACCATCTGGGAAGGCGAAGACCTCGACGTGCCGACCTATATCCGCCGCAAAATCAAACTCCCGCG
>DAONGM010000075.1:0-8913 GCA_035404105.1 Pontiellaceae bacterium | reverse complement strand
GCGATGGTGTCTTCGATGCGGATGCCGCCGATATGCGGATAGTAAAGTCCGGGTTCGATGGTGATGATGTTTCCGGCGCGCAGTTTTTTATGTACTGCCGATGAAACGCGCGGCGCTTCGTGGATTTCAAGTCCGACGCCGTGGCCGGTTCCGTGAATAAATCCCTGCGGGACGCCGTCGATGGTTTTGGTTTTGTAGCCGCGCTTTTCCATTTCATCTGCGGCGGCTTTATGAACCGCATCGGTCCAGGCGCCGGCTTTGACGGCGCTGAGCGCGGCGGCGTGCGCGGCTTTAACTGTGTTGTACATTTTCTTCAGTTCCGCCGGTGCCGGGCCGCGGCAAACCGTACGCGTCAGGTCGCCCCAGTAACCCGTCGCGGTGGAGCGCGGAAAAATATCGAGAACGATCGGCTGTCCAGCGCGAAGCGGGCCGGCTCCGCGTTCGTGCGGGTCGGCGGAGTGCGGTCCGCAGGCGACGATGGTTTCGGTCGCGACGCAATCACGGTCGAGCAGGGTGCGGCAGATGGTGGCGCGAACCATCTCGGAGGTGAGTACCGTTCTGCCGCAGCGCAACAGTCCGTCTTTGCCGATTTGCGATGAAGCGATCTGTTGAATGGCGGCGTTCATGGCGGCAACGGCGGCGCGCTGTGCCTTTTTAACGGCGGAAATTTCGTCAGCGGTTTTTCTTTCGCGCTGCGGACAGAGAGGCGTTTCGCTTATTTCAAGTTTACGCCCGGCACGTTTGAGTTTTTCCGCGAGGCCGAACGGAAAGCCGGAAGCAACCGTCAGTTTTTTTCCGGTTACAGTTTTTTTTATCCAGTCGGCAGGACCTTTTTTCCAGGAGGATCCGATCAATTCGGGATGCACGACAGCGATGCTGCGTTTGACGGTTCGGCGCATGCGGCTGTATTCCATTTCGGAAACGATGAGTGTTCCACGGGCTCCGTTCAGGATAAGCACCGCAGGTTCAGGGGGTTCCGCTCCGCACA
Organism: Pontiellaceae bacterium; assembly: GCA_035404105.1. GTDB lineage: Bacteria > Verrucomicrobiota > Kiritimatiellia > Kiritimatiellales > Tichowtungiaceae > Tichowtungia. The sequence continues at coordinate 7,925 of DAONGM010000075.1, read as the reverse complement.
AATACCGGATGTCGGCGGCGTTTCCGGCGCTGCTGATAAGTATGTGGACAGGTGCTGCTTTTTTCATATGCGTAAAGGTTTTGTTAGTGGCGTGTTTACAAAAAAAAGGTGCGTTTGGTGAGTTTTTCTTTTTCCGATCTTTAGACGTTATTTTGTGGGCTGTCCTTTTTTCCAATCTACATCTTGTGTCCGGTACGGTTTTTTCCGGCGGGTCGGGCTTTGCCCTTGGGCATCTGTGCTGAGTTTATTAGCTTCTCCACGTCGCGAAAGCGCAGAGGGGATTCGCTTGTTAATAACCTGTCGATATCCCCCCTTGAATTGTTAATGATTTTGTAACTGTGCCGATTTGGAGTCCTATGCGCAAAGATAAAGATAAGCTTTGGGAAGATGCCTGCAGCCACCTGCAGGAAACACTTCCGAAAGATATTTTCGAGAAGTGGATTGCTGTTATTCAGTGTCGCAGTATGGAAGACACCAGGGCTGTCCTCGTCGTCGGAAATGATTTCTACCAGTCGTGGCTCGAGGAGCATTACCTCCCGCTTATCCGGAAAGCGCTGGGTGTCGTTTCGGGCCGCGAGATGCAGATTGAACTGACGGTGGACTATTCGCTGATCACGGAACAGCCGGCAGAGAAGAGGGATAAAACTCCTGTTGCCGCGACGGCAAAGAAGCCGGCTGAGCATAATCTCAATAAAAACTACACGTTTGACTCATTTGTTGTCGGGCCGTCCAACCAGTTTGCACATGCGGCGTCCATTGCGGCGGCGCAGGCCCCGTCGCGCGCCTACAATCCTCTCTTTATCCACGGCGATGTCGGCCTCGGCAAAACCCACCTGATGCAGGCGATCGGTAATTTTATTCATTCGAAGAATTCGCGCGGCAAAGTGTGCTATGCCACCTGCGAATCTTTCACCAATGAATATATCGAAGCGCTGCAGACCAATACACTGGCCAAGTTCCGTAAAAAATACCGGACGGTGGACGCGCTGCTGATTGATGATATTCATTTTCTCGCCGGTAAAGACCGGATGCAGGAGGAATTTTTCCACACCTTCAACGCCATTTTTGAAAATCATAAACAGATCGTGATGACATCGGATCGCCCGGCCGGTGAATTATCGGGGCTGGCTCCGCGTCTGGTTTCGCGTTTTGAATGGGGCCTGGTGGTTGAGCTGGAAAGTCCGGACATTGAAACCCGGGTGGCCATTCTCCGTAAAAAATGTGAACAGCTGAATCTGATGATCGATCAGAGTCTGCTCTTCTATATTGCCGAACGGATTTCATCCAATATCCGCCGTTTGGAAGGTGCGCTGATTCGCGTTGCTTCCTATGTTTCGCTGACGGGGCAGAGTCTGGATCGATCGAAGCTGGAATATCTTCTGCGCGATACGCTGGATCAGGAAAAGAAAAACGCGATCAGTATTGAAGGGATCCAGAAGGCTGTTGCGGAGCATTTTGACATCCGGGTCAGTGATCTGGTCGGGCCGAAACGTCCGCAGAACATCGCCTGGCCCAGACAGGTTGCCATGTATCTGGCCCGCACCATGACAAGCCAGTCGTTCCCGGTGATCGGTGATGCCTTCAGTCGTAATCATGCCACGATTGTTCATGCCTGCCAGCTTGTGGAGCAGCGTCAGACTGAGGATATCAAGCTGAGACAGACACTTTCGTTGCTTCGCCAGCGCGTCAGCCACAGTTCACAGAAAGCCGCTCAGGGAAATTAACAACTTCCCGATATCCTGTGGATAAGCTGGGTATAGAAACAATAACTTCGGGTTGCTTGAAACTCAGCAGAGTTCAGCCTGATTTCTTAACAGAGATATCCACAAAGCTAAGTAGGCTGATTAGACGGGTTTAAAACAAAAAATAGGCTGACGGGGTAGTCTATTTACAGTACTAATAATAATACGGTTTATATAAATTTATAATCCTATTAATTCCGGAGGGTTGTTGATGAAACTCACAGTTGAAAAAGATGCTCTGCTTGAAGCGCTTCAAAAAGTTCAATCTATAGTCGGACAGCGCAGCACGCTTCCCATTCTTTCGAACGTTCTTCTGAAAGCCGAAGGCGATACGGTTTCGTTAACCACGACCGATATGGAAGTCTGCGTTAAAACCGGCGCTAAAGCCGAAATCAATGAGGGCGGCGGAACAACACTGCCGGCCCGCCGGTTTTTCAATATCTGCCGCGAGCTGCCCGGCGGACAGGTTGAGATCGAAGTGGATGCCAAAGACATAGCCACAATCCGGTGCGGACCTTCATTTTTTAAACTGGTCGGACTGCCGGAAGAAGAATTTCCGCCGCTGCCTGAGTTTGAAGAAAGCGCGGTTTACACGATCGATCAGAACAGTTTCAAAGAAATGCTTCAGAAGGTCGTGTATGCTTCATCCACCGATGAAACCCGCTACATCCTCAATGGAGCCTTACTCAGCTTTAAAGACGAAAAGCTGACTGTTGTAGCCACGGACGGACGCCGTCTGGCGCTGGTGGAGCAGGAAGTTGAATTTTCCGAAGATGCACAGGCTAATCTGGTGGTTCCCACTAAAACCCTGAACGAACTGATTAAAACGCTTGGTGATGAAGGTGTATTACGGATTCGCGTGTCTGCCACACAGGTGGCTTTTGACTTTGACCGGATTCTGATTATTTCAAAACTGATCGAAGGAACCTATCCGAACTTCCAGCAGGTTATTCCGGCACAATGCGAAGAACGGATTGCTATTGACCGCGAAACCATACTGAATGCCGTCCGCCGCGTATCACTGCTCACCGACGATCAAACGGCGTCCATCCGGCTGAACTTCGGAAAAAATAAACTCGAACTGGTTACCAACAGTCCGGACATCGGCGAAGCGCGTGAAACCATTCCCGTAAAATATGAAGGGAAAGAAATTTCGATCGCCTTTAATCCCGGCTTTTTAATGGCTCCGCTCCGCCATCTGGATTCTGACGAAATTTTCTTTGAACTGTCGGATGAATTGAGCCCGGGAGTGATTAAGACCGGCGTACCGTTCCTGTATGTGCTGATGCCCATCCGGATATCATAAAAGGGCTGGATGGTTGCCCGACTAGGATTTGAACCTAGACAAGCAGATTCAGAGTCTGCTGTGCTACCATTACACAATCGGGCAGAAGAACGGGAAATAAGCCAGAGATTCTTGAAGAGTGCAAGTGGGAATAGATAAAAAGAGATGAGAGAGGGCGGACAAAGCCGGGTGATAGGGCTGCTGGGTGTCGGATTTGACCACGCAGATGGACAAATCCGGATCACACAGGCGGATGACTATCAAGTGCTCATGGGATCCGGAGAAACCCATGAAGAGCTGCAGAAAATCTGCGGCCGGATTGATGAATGCATCAAAGCTTCCGGCCGGGCGCTGAGCGACTATACTCCAGAAGAATTCATGGAGATGGTGCAGGAGCTTTACTGAGAAGGCGCCGCCATGAAGATACTCTTTCTCACCAACAAACTTCCTCACGCCGAAGTGGCGGGCGGACACCGTCTTATTTATCAGCGCATCCGGTACCTATCCGAACGCGGGCACCGGATCGGGCTGTTGACCTTTGTTCAAGGTGAAACCGCCGCCCAGATCGAATCGTTAAAGCCCCTTCTGACCGAACTTCATACCTTACCTCACCCCCGGCGGAACATTTTTATCCGCGCCCTGCATGACTATCTTTCTCTAAGCCGTCCGGCGGTTTTCTGGAAAAGCTATTCACGCGACATGATGAAAGAAGTCGGGCAGGTGGCGGAACAGGGGAAGTACGACCTCGTGATTGCCGAGTTCTCCGAAATGGGACAGTACCTCCACAAAAATCCGTATCTCTCGGCGATTCACAAAGTGATTTCCTGCCACCGGTGCGTAACGGCTTCTTATGAAAAGTACAAATCCCTGGGCGAAGTGAGATTAAAGCTGTACCTGAAAAGCATTCCGCAGCTTCGGGGCCTTCAAAAATATGAATTCAATATGTACCGCAGCGCAGACCGCATCCTTGTTCTCACGCCGCAGGACCGGTTTACCATGCAATATTATGCGCAGGATCTTGCGATTTCTGTCGCGCCGGCCGGCGTAGACATCCGGTATCTTCAGGAACATCCGCCGGTACCCAAGGAACCGATCGTCCTGATAACCGGCTTTATGAGCGACCCTGCCAACGAAGACAGCGTCGAGTGGTTTTATCATCACGTGTGGCCGCGTCTTAGCGAGCGGCATCCCGAAGTAAAATTCTATATCGTCGGCGCCGGTGTCCGGCCGAGCATTAAGCGCCTGGCGGAAAAAGACTGCCGGATCATCGTCACCGGAGAAGTGGAGGACATGCGTCCGTACCGCAACCGGGCGCGCGTTTTTGTTTCGCCGGTCCGGCTCGGCTCCGGCATGCGCACCAAAGTACTTGAAGCCATGGCCGGCGGCGTACCGGTCGTCTCGACATCGCTGGGTATGGCCGGCATCGACGCGCAGACCGGCGTCAACTGCCTTGTTGCCGACACACCCGAACTCTTCACACAAAGCGTCGAATGGCTGCTGACGGACCGGGCGCTCGCCGCACGGATGGTCCGCAATGCCCGGGAGCTTGTCGCAAAGAAACACTCGCTTGAAAGCGGGATGCGCCGTTTTGAGAACATCATCACCTCCATTGCGGAAGGATAGCCATATCTGCAGGGCTGCCGCCGATCCGGAGCATGACCGCCTCGTTATCGACGAGTGTAGAAACGAAATCCTTCAAGCTGCCCGTACCCGCCGGCGCGGAACCGGACTCCTCAGCCGCGAATAAATTTCCAAACCTCTGAAAATCGGCTCGCTATTTTCCTGTATTTGGAAAGAATGGTTTACATTTTTTCGAACATGGGAAAGCAGAGAATGGCGTTACCGTTTACACAGAAAATCCTGCAGGACTGGGCCGGCTGGAAGTCGTTTCGCGACGGCAAACTGCTGTTCGAACGCGGCGTGGTGGAAAAAATAGAATACAACCATCCGTTCATCTCCGGCGAGCTGGCCGTCGGTATGCGAGGGATGCGCACCAAATTTGAAATCCTGCCTGACGGGCTGGTTGAAAACCACTGCCCGTGCCGCGACAATCAGGAACGCGGCCTCATCTGCGCCCACCTTGTCGCGCTCGGCCTTGAAGCCATCCGGCTGTACAACGATCCGCTGAGGCAGGAAAAAGCCCTGAAAGAAAAACAGCGCGCCGCACGCCTCGAACAGCTCGACGAAAGCAAATACATCACCCGGGTTCCGGCCGGGCATCCCAAGGCGGTTTCGGCGGTGCTGCGCCTCCAGCTCGAACAGAACTGGCGCGAACAGTCGCTCGGCGGACGGTTTCCGCTGCGCTGTTTTGCCAGCTACAACGGGCGGGATATTCCTCTGAACGCCGTGCCGGCGGATGTTCCGCTCTCCTTCACGCCGCGGGATGAAAACCTGCTGTTTGTTCTCGAAGATATTTGCGAAGGCCCGGCCCGCGGACGGCTCGTCGCCGGCGAAGCCGACTTCATCAACCTGCTTCAACTGTGCATCAACAAACCGGTATTTGAAGAAGGCGAAACCCGGCCGCTGACGGTTCTGCCCGAAACCGTCGGCACCATTCTCCGCATGGAGCTCGACGAAGCGACCGGCGAACTCAACCTCTCCATGCATGTGAAATCCTCCGGCGGCAGCGGCAGTCCGCTTTTTATCATCGGTGCGCGTGAAGGATGGATCTTTGAACAGAATACGTTCCGGAAACTGGATGAACTGCTGCCTGCGCCGCTGCGCAGCATCTACCACAACCCGACACGCATCGCCCGGCCTGCTGTGCCGCATTTCCTGCACCACGAACTTCCGACGCTCGGGAACCTGATCCCGGTTGATACGAAAGTATCGCCGGATCTCTTCACGCTGACACCTGCCGAGCCGCGCTTCCGTCTGGTCGTCAGCGGCAGCCGCGCCTCGCTGTCCGCTAAACTCTACGCCGAATACGGCGAGATCGTCCTCGTCGCCGCCCGCGACGAAGCCGCCGGCGGATTCGCCATTCCGTCGCCGGACGACATTCTCGAATACCGCATGAGGAATCCCGAAGCGGAAAAACAGGCCCTTGAAAAACTGGCGACGACCGGCTTCCGCGGGCACCGCGGCGATCTGCTCACCTCCATCGTCGGTCCGCGCGAAGTGCTGAACTTTCTCGGCGGCTCCATTCCCCGCCTGCGCCGATACGGCTGGCGCGTGGAGCTGGAAGGGCGCGTCGCCCCGTTCATGGACGAAGCGGAATTCACCACGCCTGTGATCCGGATCAACGAAGCTTCCGGCGGCGGCTTTTTCGACGTCGGCTACGCCTATGAAAACAGCGGCGGGCAGAGCCTGAGCGAAAGCGAAATCCAGCGCGCGCTCAACATGGGCGAAGCATTCGTCGAAAAGAACGGGCGCACCATCCTGCTCGACATCGACGCGATCGAAACCGCGCGCGAAGTATTCAGCGACTGCGCTTTCGGCGCGGGCGGCGCGGCGGGCACGTTCCGCATGAACGATATTTACGCCGCCTATGTTCAGGCCTCGCTTCATTCGCTCGACGGCGTGGATGTCGAAGCATCGCCCGACTGGATGAAAATGGCGCAGACGCAGAACCGTGCGCAGAAAATCGAGCCGGAACCGCTTGGCGAAAAACTTGAAGCCACTCTGCGCGATTATCAGAAAGACGGCGTCTACTGGCTGCGCTTCCTTGAGCGCAGCGGCTTCAGCGGACTTCTTGCCGACGAAATGGGTCTCGGTAAAACCCTTCAGGCGCTCGTCTGGCTTCAGCTGGAACGCCACAATGAAAAAGCGCGCGGCAAACCGGCGCTCATTGTCTGCCCGACCAGTCTGGTGGACAACTGGGCGGAAGAGGCTGAGAAATTCACGCCGCATCTGCGCGTACTCAAACTGCACGGCGCGGAACGCCACGACCACTGGGAAAAGGTGGGCGAAAGCGATCTGATCATAACGTCCTACGCGCTGCTGCGCCGCGACATCGAAAAATATCTGGAACACGAATTCGCCGTCGCAATTCTCGACGAAGCCCAGCACATCAAAAACCGGTCGACCCAGAACGCGGTCGCCGCCAAGAAAATCCGCGCGATGCACAAGCTGGTGCTCACCGGTACGCCGATTGAAAACAGCGTCGCCGACCTCTGGTCCATCATGGACTTCCTGATGCCCGGCTATCTCAGCAATCACAAAGCCTTCCGCGAACACTACGAACTGCCGATCGGCCGCGGCGGCCCGGACGGCGAACTGGCGCAGCTGAAACTGCGCCGCAAACTGCATCCGTTCCTGCTGCGCCGCCTGAAGCGCGAAGTGGCCAAAGACCTGCCGGAAAAAATCCAGCGCGTCGCGCACAGCTCGCTCAGCAAAGACCAGTACATGGTCTACAAAGAACTGCTCGAAAGTTCGAAACGGAAAATCAGCGATATGGTTGCTTCGCAGGGCTTCAACCGGTCGCGCATGCAGATTTTCAAAACCCTGCTGCGTCTCCGCCAGACCTGCTGCCATCTCGACCTGCTCAAACTGCCCGGACTCCAAAGCGAATTTCCGTCCGCCAAAATGGAACTCTTCTTCGAACTGGTGGACGAAGCCATCGACGCGCGCCACCGGATTCTGGTTTTCAGCCAGTTCACTTCGATGCTCGCCATCCTGCGGCGCGAGCTGGAAGCCCGCGAACTCAAATACTGCTACCTCGACGGCGCCACCAAAGAGCGCCAGAGCATTGTCCGCCAGTTCAACACCGACCGCTCCATTCCTGTTTTTCTGATCAGTCTGAAAGCGGGCGGAAGCGGACTCAACCTGACCGGCGCCGACATGGTCATCCACTACGACCCGTGGTGGAATCCGGCGGTGGAAGATCAGGCGACCGACCGCGCGCACCGCATCGGGCAGAAAAATACGGTGTACAGCGTCAAGCTCATCACCAAAGACAC
>DAONGM010000074.1:2160-8936 GCA_035404105.1 Pontiellaceae bacterium | reverse complement strand
AAGCTGCGCCGCTTCGAGCAGGCGCGGCAGAATATAAATAATTTCCTGTTTGCGGCTGCCGGGCAGCAGCGCGATTTTCTTTTTCCCGTTCCACGGCAGCGGCTCCGCCGCTTTCTCGCGGAATTCGCGCAGTTCGTCAACCATCGGGTGGCCGACAAAGTCGACCTTGAGGTCAACGCCTTTAAACACGTCGACCTCGAACGGAAAAATCACCATCAGCCGGTCGATGGTTTCGGCCATCTTCGGAATACGCCCGCGGTTCCATGCCCAGACCTGCGGGCAGACGTAGTAGAGCACTTTGATGCCGCGCTTTTTCAGCTCGCGGGCAAGGCGCAGGTTGAAACCGGGATAGTCCACCAGCAGAGCGGCGTCCGGCCTGCGCTTATCCGCCTCGACCAGCACTTCATTAAAGGTGCGCTTAAAAAACGGGTAGCGCTTGAGCACTTCGACAATACCAAGCACATCCATTTCGCGGGTGTCGTGCAACAGTTCCATGCCTTCGGCGCGGAGTTTGTCGCCGCCGATTCCCCAAACGGTCAAATCAGAACGTTTCTCCTTCAGCGCACGGACGACATCCGCCGCGTGCATGTCGCCGGAATCTTCGCCTGCTATAACCAGAAGTGATTTCATCGATTACCCCTGCGCTTTAAGCACGGTAACGGCAAGGCCCATGGCATCGGCCCGGGCAATGAGTTCGTCTTTGTGCAGAAGGATGGCGCCGCCCTCTTCGATCGCCAGACAGGTGGCTTTGGCTTTCCGGAGCGATTGAAGCGTCCGGCTTCCAATGACCGGGATATCGAAGCGCATGTCGTGCCCGTGTTTCGGAACTTTGACGACGACCGCGCCGCGCCCGCCGAGCTTACCGCCGCGCCGGATGGCTTTGTCGGTGCCTTCAAACGCTTCGACTGCGAGAATCATTCCGTCTTTGACGACAACCGTCTGGCCGATGTCGAGATGGCTGGTGTCTTTGATCACACGGCGGCCGATGGCGATGTCGTTGACTTCGCGGGCATCCGGTGCGCGCGCTGTAAGCAGTCCGGCGGCAGGCATGTAGTCCTGCATAAACGAGCTGGCGGGCAGAAGTTTCAAACCGGTTTTTTCAATTTCATCCGTAATGCTGCCGAAGATGGTGTGCGCATTTTTGACCGGAAGGCTTTTGAGCAGGTCGAGAAGAGTTTTATCCATCCGGACGCAGAAAAGATTTTTCGGGTTAATCTGCCCGGCCATGACAACGTGTTTTGCTCCGCTTTCTTTGAGCGTATCAAGCAATGCACCGAAACTGCCGACATGTAACCGAACCACTTTATCCGCCACCGCTTCGATCTCACGGCAGGTCTCGCCTTTGAAGGCGACGGCGAAAATGCGCTTCACGCCGCGGGCGCGGGCGGCGCGGGCAAGCAGCAGCGGGTAATCACCCCGCCCGGCGATCAGGGCAAGGGTTTCGGGTGTTTCGTTCATGGCTGAAAATCCCCTACAGTGACAACCCGCCGATTCCGGACGGCAGCCGGCGGCCGGCCGCAGGAATCGGAGGTACAATCGCCTGAAAGCGTGCATCATTCCACAGCGGCTGGAAACGCGCGTCTTTCCGCAGTACCGCACAGATCGGCTCGCCGCCTTTCTGAACCGCTGTTCTAAGCGTCTCAATCGCCAGGTCGGGATGACCCAGCGACAGGCGCAAGGCAGCCAGTTCCAGCTGGATGCGCAGATCATCAGGTCTCGCTTGCAGATAATTGATGAAGATCGGCTCGACGAATTCAACCCGCTTGATCTGAACCAGCAACTGCGCGAGCTGAAGGTTGACTTCCGGCGGCAGACCGGACTGAAGTACACTGCCGATCAGCTGGCGCATGGGTTCGATTTCCTGCAACGCACTGTATATCTGAATCAGTTCAAAGGCGTTGTTGATGTCTGTGTTCTTGGCACGCAGCAGAGCTTCGAGCTCGGCTTTCCGGGAAACCATCTGTCTTACCTGATCAATCTGCTTAAGAAATCCTCGCGCGCTCTGGTTGTGAACATCCTGAGCGGCAAACTCAGAAACCACCTTGTACGAGTCGTCTAAACGGCGTTCGCGCATATAAAGATCGGCGAGGCGGAAAACCGCTTCCGGGCTCAGCGGATAAAGTTCAACCGCCTGTTTAAAGGCGTATTCCGCCTCAGCCATATTGCCGCGCACAGCATAGAGTCCTGCGATGGCGCTGCGCAGCTTGGAAAAAGTTTTCCGGGCCACGATATCGCGCGTAAATTTGGAATCGCCAACAAGCCGTTTCACATACCAATCCCAGAACTCGTGGTCGTTTTTGACCATTTCCGGAGTGATCTCCGTCGGCTCGTTGTTGATCTTCATGATGAGGCCGTGCGGCGTCAGATACGGATACATCCACGCGATGACGTAGCTTTCTTCGACATAAAAATCGCGTTTGCGCAGCTTGCCATCCGGCCCGACCGGATCAAAGGGAACAACCGCCGCGCCGGACTGGCGGGTGGCCTCGTCGGTTTTCGCTTCGGTGACATACTGGTTGTGATCAAAAATCTGTCTGCAGAGAATCCCGTTAATCTGCATGACGCCGCCGACACCTGTCACCTGAACCCGTCCGCCCTCCATTTTTACATCCGCACCGGCATCAAGCTTGCCGCTTTGAATGGCCTGCACGTAGTCCTGAAAGGCGCGGTTGCTGTCGAGCTGCGAAGGAATCCAGAGCTGATCGCCGTAGAGGTCGCGGGTGACGGCCATGAAGGTATTGTCCGCCAGCGCGTTCTGGGTGATGAGATACACATCCGGACGGACTCCCGGACAATAAATCATGTACGTCGGCACAAAGCGTCCCGGATCGGTGCCGCCGAAGAAGAGCGCATTGGTGCCCATCGGAGGCGGATAGTTGTTCTTGCGCAGAGTTTCAGGATATTCGTTCCATACCTTTTCAAACTCAGCATCAGAGAGGCGCCGTTCAAAGGGAAATGAGCCCTTATAGTGAAGGTCTTCTTTGATGCCTTCGATGCCCTGCAGCTCCCAGTTACCGAACTGCCATCCGAAGTCGTGACCGTTCTGCTCCGAGCCGCCGACGACTTTGAGCTGTTCCTTGTTATAGTAGTTTTTGTGAATCAGCGAAAACGGCAGCAGGAAAACCATCAGCGTTCCGACCCATTTGGTGACCGGATTATTACCGACCAGCGATTCAAGCCACGCCATCAGCAAAAGCAGACCGTAGCCGATCCAGATGGCGTAAATAGCGTGCGACTGAATGTACTGCACCCGCGCGATGAACAGCGTCTGAATGTCGAGCTTCGGGTTTTGCAGCATAATAAAGAGAAGGCCGACGCCGATGAAAGCCGCCACCGTCGTAAACAGCCAGTCGCGGTTTTTACGGCCAATGCGCACAATGAAAGCAAACGGCAGAATTCCCAGCAGAGCGACCGGTCCGAAGAACTGCGCGCGCAGGTCGTGCAGGAAGGCTCCGATCTGCTCCAGAAACATCGGCGAAAACACGTCGGTCAGCGTGACTTTTTCATACTGTCCGCGGGTAATGGCGTGCATGAAGCCTTCCCACGTGCGCGGATAGCCCCAGTTGATCGGCGGGTTCTGATCGGAAGAGATCGGCATATAAAGATAGAACGACAGCCCCAGCAGCATGAGCAGATAGGTGGCGCAAACGGTCTTGCCGTGCGGCAGTTTCAATCCCAGCACCGGAACCACCACGGCATAAACCGTCCAGAACCAGAAACCGACCGTGGACGGACCGGAAACCCAGCACCAGGAGGCGTACTGCGGATTCCCGGCCATCAGGCTGTTCAGCGCCACCATCAGCACGTAAAAGAAACCGACCGCGGCAAAGCTGTAGCCCAGCCGGATATTGCGCAACAGCACCGCCAGGGCCACACCGACGCCCATAAACAGCAGCGTCTGGTGATTGGTCAGGCCCAACCCGAAAACAAAGGCCATCAGCAGCAGCGGCTTGGGATTTTCCGGCTCCATCATCCAGCGGTAAAGAAAAAGCAGTACGACCGTCTGGAAGAGAATGTTGAGCGCATAAACTTCCGCAATAACAGACTGCGACCACAACCCCTGACTGAAGGCCAGCAGCAAGCCGCCGGCAATACCGGCTACGCAGCAGAAAAGGCTCTCGGTCTTTTCACCCAGCACACTGTTTTCTTTCTTGAGACTGTGAAGGATGTCCATACCGGAGCGGCTTACCAGCAGAGCCAGCACACCGCAGGCCAGCGCACCGGCAAACGCGGAACAAAACGCCACGCCCCATGCGGGATTCGGATAACCGCGATACGTTACAAAATTAAAAATCCACTGGAAAAACCAGGTCAGAAGCGACCAGATCGGATAGCCGGGAGGATGCGGCACGCCAAGATAATCGGAAGCGGTAATCAGTTCGCCGGAGTCCTCCAGAGTGACGGTCGGCGCAAGCGTCAGTGTGTAAACGATCAGCGCGATCAGAAATGTCAGACCGAAAGAGATCCAGTCGGCGCGGCGGAAAAACGGTTTCTTATCCAAGATGGGGCCTTTCGTTCGAATGTTAGAGCTGGAAAGATAAGCCTTTTTTAGGGTTAAAGGTCAAGTTTACAGACAGCCCGGACTCCTGTATGTTCACGCCATGAACAGTGAAAAAACCACCGACCGCTTTGCAAAAGTCTACGGCAGTCCCGGACAGGGCCCCCGAACTCTCGGCCCGCTGCGCGTTTTCTGGCCTTTGATTCCCATCTGCCTCGCTGCCGGATGGCTGCTGCGTGCCGCCGCGCCGGTTCCGGAAATTTCCACATCACAGGCCGGTGCGCTCTTTGTTCTGCTGGCGGTAACACTCGTGGTTTTTATCGGCTGGAGCGCGAAGCGGCTGCGCAGCTTCCTCAAAGGCGCCGAAGGCGAAGAAACGGTTGCGCGTATCCTCTCCTTCCTGCCGGCGAACCATACGGTCTTCAACGACCTGCAGCTTGATCCCGGCGGCCCGGCCTTTGACCATATCGTCGTCGCACCTGCCGGAATCTTTGTCATCGAAACCAAAACCTGGAGCGGCGAGATCACCTTCCAGAACGGACAGGTGCTCTGTAACGGACATCTACCCAGCCGTCCGCCGCTCAAACAGGTCCGCGAAGAAGCGGCCGCGCTGGTCGACCACCTTGCCGCTGCGGGATGCCCGGCAGCGCCGGTCTATCCGGTCGTCTGTTTCGTCGGCAACCGTCCGCAGGACGGTCACGCCAATATCGGCGGTGTGCGCATCTGCACCGAAACCGATCTGCGCACTCTTTTCGAAAATACCCTCGAAACGCCCATACCGGCCGGAACGCTCGGCATGATCACCAGTGAACTGGCGCGCTGTGCAGAGGATAAATAGGAGCTCCGCCATGATCCGCGCACTGATTCCGCTCGCTGAAGGCTGCGAAGAAATGGAAGCCGTCATTGTCGCCGATACGCTCCGGCGCGCCGGCTGGAATGTTGTACTGGCCGGACTGCACGGCACCGCCCCCGTCACCGCCTCGCGCAAAGTAAAGATTGTCCCGGATGCCCGCTGGGAAGAACTCGACCTGCTGTCTTTTGACCTGCTCGTGCTGCCCGGCGGCGCGGGCGGCACGAAAGTTCTTTGCGAACACGACGGCGTACAGGAAGCCATCCGCGTTTTCGACATCGAAGAGAAATGGATTGCCGCCATCTGTGCCGGACCGCTGGCGCTCCATAAAGCGGGCGTACTCAAGGGCCGCGCCTTCACCTGCTTTCCGGGCGTTGAAAAAGAGATGCACCGCACCGACCGTTCGGACGGAACCGTCGTCGTCGACCGCAATCTCGTCACCAGCCAGGGCCCCGGCACAGCGTTCGCCTTCGCGCTCAGGCTGATCGAACTTCTCGAAAGCTCTTCTGCGGCGGAAAAAGTCCGCGCCGGATTAATCTACTGAGCATGAAAACCGGAAATAAAGTCCGCATCCTGATCAACCCGAATTCCGGAATGGGCGTCGCTCTGGATCGTATTCACGAAGCTCTGATTAAATACTGGGATCTTCCGGGCAACGATCTGGCCATCCAGTTCAGCACCTCCAAAGAAGACGGACAGGCCAAAGCGCGCCGTGCCGTGGAGGAAGGCGTTGGCAAACTGCTGGTGATCGGCGGCGACGGAATGGTCAACTCCATCGGCAGCGTACTGATCGGCACCAACACCGCGCTGGGTGTCATTCCCGCCGGAAGCGGCAACGGATTTGCGCGCCACTTTGATATTCCGCTCGACCTCGTTAAAGCCACGGAAGCGCTCGCCACGGCATCCGTCCAGCGCATTGATGTCGGCTTTGCCAACGAACAGCCGTTTTTCGTCACCTGCTCGCTGGCCTGGGACGCCGCGCTGGTAAACATTTTTGAAAAATCGCCGGTGCGCGGCGTCCTGCCCTATATTTTCGCCGGGGTGTACCAGTTCTTCGACTACACGCCGCAACCGTTTACCTTCTGCATTGATGACGGCGACGAGTTCACCATCGACGACCCGCAGGTCTGCACCGCCGCCAACCTCACCCAGTACGGCGGCGGCGCGCAGATCGCCCCCGGCGCCAAGGCCGACGACGGACAGCTACTGCTCGTGACCGTGCGCAAGCGCGACCTGCCGTTCGTCGTGCTGATGATCGGAAAACTTTTTGACGGCACCATCGACCGGCTGAGCGGCATACACACCCGTCCGTTCCGCACACTGACGGTGCGCAGAAAAAATCCGGGACCGATGCAGCTCGACGGCGAACTGATTGCGGCCCCGGCGGAAGTCAAAATCAGCGTGCGGCCCCGCGCGCTGAACGTTCTG
>DAONGM010000074.1:0-2060 GCA_035404105.1 Pontiellaceae bacterium | reverse complement strand
TCGTGTTTATAAAGATGCACGTCGCGCTGCGGGAACGGAATCGACAGCCCTTCGGCATCAAAGCGCTTTTTGATCGCTTCATTCAGATCAAAGCAAACCGGCCAGTAATCGGCCGATTGAACCCAGGGGCGCACAGTGAAGTCGACACTGCTTTCCGCCAGCTTGGAAACACCGACAAACGGCGCAGGGTCCTTCAGCACGCGCGGCTCTTTCGCCAGAATGTCCTGCAGGACCGCCTTGGCTTTGTCGATGCTGTCGCCATAGCCGATGCTGGCGGTCAGATCGAGCCGGCGGGTGCCTTCGGCAGAGTAGTTGATGATGTTGTCGCCCATCATCTTCGAGTTCGGGACAATCACCCGCTTATTGTCGCCCGTCGTCAGCGTCGTCGTGAAGATATGAATCGCCTTCACGGTGCCGCCCGTGCCTCCGCCCTCCACGTAGTCGCCGATTTTGAACGGGCGGAAAATAATGATCATCACGCCCGAGGCGAAATTGGAGAGCGAACCCTGTAACGCCAAACCGACGGCCAGGCCGGCGGCGCCCAGCACGGCAATAAACGAAGTGGTCTGCACGCCGAGCTGTCCCAGCGCGGCCAGCGCCACAAAAACCATCAGCGCGGTATACGCCATGTTCACGGTAAACGTCACCAGCACCTGATCCACCTTGGCCTTCAGCATGCCCTTTTCGAGGCCGTTCTGAACCATTTTGGCAATCCAGCGCCCGATGACAAAAATCAGAATCGCCGCAACCAGCTTCAGACCGAAGGCCGTCAGCATCGCCTGCGCGGTCGTCACCCACTCCGGTGTGTTATTGAACATCTGCTGCACGCCGTTCACCGCATTCTGCATTGCATTCGTTTCCATCAGAATCTCCTTCTATTACTTCAGAATCCCGGCTCCGCGATGTTTGGCGGCGATGGTATCGGCCAGCGCGTCGAGCTCAGCCATAGCCTGTTCGCCCGGATGCCCTTTTGTAATGACCGCGCCGACGACGTCCACTTTCCAGGACGGCAGCAGTTCCGCGGCTTTCTGCAGCGGCCCCGGACTCCAGCCGTACGAACCGATCACCGCCGCAAATTTTGCCTTGGGTTTCAGCCGGTCGAGCAGAAACGCGGTATTGACAGCAACCGGATGCAGTGCGGCCATAACGACGGATGAGCCAAGCACAATGGTCGCCGCGTCGGTCAGCAAACCGGCCAGTTCATTGAGCGGAACGGTGACCAGATCTTTCAGCTCAACGTTCACGCCGCGTTTTTCAAGCGCCGTCTGAAGGTGTTCGGCCATGAGTTTTGTGCTGCCGTGCGTCGAGACATAGGCGATCAGCGCGAGGTTTTCCGGTTCGCCGCGCATCCACTTTTCGTAGAGGCCGAGAATGATCTGCGGCTTGTCGTAGACGGAGCCGTGGCTCGGACAGATGTATTCGATATCCAGCGCCTTAATGCGGTCGAGATACTTCGCCGTCATTTTGGAATAGAGCATCATGATCTGGACGTAATACTCTTTTGCGCCTTTGTAAACGGCGGGATTGTCGCCCGCGAAAATAGTGGTGAAGGAATGGTGCGAGCCGAGGAAGTCGCACGGGAAGAGAATTTTATCTTCCGGAATATAGGTGATCGCCGTTTCCGGCCAGTGCACCCACGGACAAAACATAAAGCGGATCGTTTTATTGCCGAGCGACACTTCGCCGCCGTCCTGAACAACCTGAATCCGGTCGTCCGGAATCGTCATCAGATCCTTAAGCATCTCTTTGTTTTTTTGCAGGCAGAGCAGCGTTGCCTCAGGGTATTTCTCCAGCAGGACGGGAATCGATCCGGAATGATCCTGCTCGGCGTGATGCGACACGATGTAGTCGATTTTTTTAACGCCTTCGAGATTCGCCAGCAGGACATCAATAAATTCCGGCTCAACCGTATCGATCAAAGCGGTCTTTTCCGAACCGACCACCAGATAGGAATTATAGGTGGTTCCCTGCGGAAGCGGCAGCAACCCGTCAAACACCTTACGGTCCGGATCCAGCGCGCCAACCCAGAAAATATCATTTTTAATAGCGATTTTACTCAT
>DAONGM010000073.1:0-8999 GCA_035404105.1 Pontiellaceae bacterium | reverse complement strand
AGTCAGGCCGGTTGTTTTTCGTGCGGCGGGTTGATCGGTAACGTGATGCGGAAGCAGGCGCCTCCCAGCCCCGAAGAAAGCACCTGGATATAGCCTTGGTGTATTTTGGCGCAGGCTTGAACGGCCAGTAATCCCAGCCCGGTTCCGTCGGGTTTCGTGGTGTAGAATGAGCGGAATATTTTTTCGCGGTCGGAAGGCGGAATGCCCGGCCCGTTATCGTGTACTTCGATTATTACGTTGTTCGGAACCGGCACGGCGCGGATCAGTACGGTTCCCCGGTTGCAGCCGGCGTCCGCCGCGTTCAGCACAAGGTTCAAGAGCATTTGATGGAGCAGCAGTGGATTAGCGTGGATCTCCAGCCGTTCCGGTCCTTCGATCAGTATGCGGCAGTGGTGCGCCTTGGTATGTTCCGAGGCCAGCGCTTTGGTTTCGCTGATGATTTGCATCAGCTCGACTATCTTGAATTCGCAGGTATGGGTTTCTTCTCCAATGTCCAGCAGTTGGCCGGAAAGCTGATTCAGCCGTTTGCAGGCGGCACTGAGATGTTCAAAAGCCGGGTTGCTTTTTTCAGAGATGTCAGCGCTGGCGCAATTGCAGACGGTCAATACATTCCGGATGTCGTGCGCAAGGGATGCGGCAAACAGTCCGGCCGTGGCGCGTCGTTCCGCCGCAAGCAGGGCTTCGCGATGCTGCTGAAGTTCTTTCTCGCGCCGGACAACCTGCCGGAAAAGACGGAGTGAAAAAAAGAACAGCAGTAAACCCGTCAGCACGATAAACAGGATTCCTTTGAAGAGTTCAATCCGCTTCATTTCAGTGAGTGATACTGAAAACTGAGCTGCCAATGTGCTTGAGATGACGATGTAGAGGATACAGACGATGAGATAGGTTCCGGTCAGGAGTCCCGATGCCCGCAATGGATGAACGGGCGGGGTAAGTTTCGGTGCTGCAGGCGATTCCGGCATAAGCCTCCTCCTGAATTTGCATTTCCGCTTTCACCGGAATGAAAATACAAAGGCCGTTGCTGTGCAAGGTTAAAGAGACCGGAGGATTGGCCGGGTTTTATGAAAATGATTATTTTCCCGGCGGAGAATAGAGCTTACGTATGCGGGGAATGAATTCACCGGCCTGTCCGAAAATCGGCTGCCCGACGCCCAGCCTCCACAGAATGCGGACGGTGGAGATCGGTTCCGCTTCGCGGACTTCGCGGAAGCGCGGCATCATCATCCATGCCGCCAGCGCCCGTGCTGCGCTGGAGATGATGAAGACCAGCGCCAGCGAGGAGTGGAATGGAATATGCCAGCTGCCGAGGCGCAGCTCCGACGGCAGGTGGCTGGCCAGCGGAGCGCCGATGAGTACGCCGCCCGCCACAGAGAACAGTCCGTTGAGCAGATTGTAGTAGCTGAAGGCGCGTGCGCGTTTGGGCGGTGTGACGGCATCGTAGACAAAGTTTGAGGCCGCCAGGTTAAACCCGGACCAGCAGGCGCCGGAGATGATCTGCCCAAAGAGTAAGATCCCGTAGTGATCGGTTGAAATCCAGATGAGCGGCAGAAACGGCATGATGCAGCTGGTGGCGACCAGCACGGAACGGTTTCCGTGCCGGTCGCCAAGCGCGCCCCACCAGCGCACGAAGAGGGTTTGCGACAACAGGAAGGCGGCGACGTTGACGGTGAACTGGAGGTAGGACCAGTGCAGGTCGCGCAGCATGTAGACGGCGAAGAAGGGGCCGGATATCTGTGCTGTGCCGTTCATGAGCGCAACGGTGAGGGTGAATTTGGCGAAGTTGGAGCGCGGGGTGGCGCGGATGAAATCCGGAAATGAAAAATAGGAGTCGTCTTTTTCTTTCTGCATCGGCGCATCGTAGTGGCGGCGCAGGAAGGCAACGCTCACCAGCCGGGCCAGGCTGGCGGTGGCGAACAGAAAGCCGAAGCCGACGAGCGGATGGCCGACGAGTTTCCAGCGGTTCATGATCCAGCCCGCAATCAGCATCGAAATCAGCATCGCGCGCATGGTGATGCGGGTGCGGTTGGAGAAGTAGCGGCCCCGGTCGGCCTGATCGACTACATCACCCATGAGGCTCATCCACGGCGGGACAGAAAAGCCGAAGGCGAAAAAGCAGACGGTGACGGTGATGAGCAGCGCCGGAATTTTGCCGGCGGTCGGCAGCAGGACCGGCAGAAAAAAGAGCGGCAGATAGGCCAGCGCCTGGATCAGGGATCCGGTCAGGATAACCGGCATGCGCCGTCCGATCCGGTCCAGCATGGACGATCCGGCCAGCTGGGCGACGGCGGCAATCAATACCGGGCCGGTGCCGACGAAGGCCATAGCCAGATTGCCGGCGTTCAAAAGCAGGGCGAACGGAGCGATGTAGGTTTCGCCGAAGCCCCACATGATGGACCACAGCGAACCTTCCCAGAGGGAGAGCTTGCGGGTTTTTTGTCCAAGAAGCGCCGGATCCGAAGTGTCCGGCGCTGCGGTGAGGCTGCGCACCGCTGAGAAGAATCTCTTCATAGGGTGTTCTTGATCGCGGCGGCTACGAAGTCGCGGAAGAGCGGATGCGGGAGTACCGGCTGGCTCTTCAGTTCAGGATGAGCCTGTGTGCCGACGTACCACGGATGGTCCGGCAGTTCAATCATTTCAACGACGCCGATGTCCGGATTGGTGCCGGAAATGATGAGTCCGTTTTTCTCCAGCTGGTCGCGGTAGTGATTGTTGACCTCGTAGCGGTGGCGGTGGCGTTCTGAGATTTTCTTTTCGCCGTAGGCCTCAAGTGCTTTGGTGCCTTTTTCAAGCACACACGGGCAGGCGCCGAGGCGCATGGTGCCGCCTTTCTGCGTGACGGCCCGCTGTTCTTCAAGCAGGCAGACGACCGGATGTTCGGTCTTTACGCCGCGTTCTTCATCGAACTCGGTGCTGTTCGCGCCGGTCAGTCCGCAGACATTGCGGGCGAATTCGATTACCGCGCATTGAAGGCCGAGGCAGATGCCGAGGAAGGGGATGTTATTTTCGCGCGCAAACTGTGCCGCACGGATTTTACCTTCCATTCCTCGCGAACCGAATCCGCCGGGAATGAGAATGCCGGCGACGGTTTTCAGAATGTCGGGATTTTTCTCAATCTCTTCGGCGTGGAGTTTTACAATTTCCACTTCGTATTCCGCCGCATAGCCGCCGTGATAGAGCGCTTCGTAGATTGATTTGTAGGCGTCCTGCAGTTCTGAATATTTGCCGACGACGCCGATGCGGACTTTGCCCTTCGGATTTTTGATGACAGAGATCAGCTTCTGCCAGTTTTTGAGCGATCTGGTGGGTTTCGCAATGCGGAAGTGGTTGAGGATCAGTTCGTCCACACCTTGTTCAGCCAGCACGAGCGGAATTTCGTAGATGGATGTTTCGACATCTTTTTCGACGATGACGCATTCTTTCGGCACGTTACAGAACATAGCCAGTTTGTCGAGGTGCTCATCGGTCAGATCCACTTCGGTGCGGCAGACGATAATGTGCGGCAGGATGCCGATTTCGCGCAGTTTGGCGACGCTCTGCTGGGTGGGTTTGGTTTTTACTTCGCCGGCGGCCCGGATGTACGGGACGTACGTGAGGTGAATGTACATGGAATTGTCGCGGCCGACGTCTGCGCCGAGCTGGCGCAGCGCTTCGAGAAAAATCAGGCCTTCGATGTCGCCCACGGTGCCGCCGAGTTCAATGACGATTACATCGGGGTTTTCGGATTCGAGCTGGCGGATTTTAAATTTAATTTCGTTGGAGATGTGCGGAATCATCTGAACGGTGGCGCCGAGGTAGTCGCCGCGCCGTTCTTTATGCAGAACGTCCCAGTAGATGCGGCCTGCCGTGATATTGCTTTTCTGCGAGGTGGGCTGGCCGGTGTAGCGCTCGTAGTGGCCGAGGTCGAGGTCGGTTTCTGCGCCGTCGTCGGTGACGTACACTTCACCATGCTGATAAGGGCTCATGGTGCCGGGGTCTACGTTGAGATAGGGGTCGAGTTTCAGCATGCGGATGCTGAGTCCGCGGTTGATCAGGAGACGTCCGATAGATGCGGCGGTAATGCCTTTGCCGAGTGAGGATACGACGCCGCCGGTTACGATAAGATATTTGGCCATTTGCTTTCCCATAGTCACTGTTTAGATTGCTTGCTACGGGAAGGCACTTTAAGGATGGGGCGCGAGGTTGTCCAAAGAATAGTTTCCAATGTTTGGAAACATTTCCGCCGGCATTGCTAAATCGTCCGGTTAGCCCGGTCGCGCTTATACGTTTCAATTACTTTGATGTAATTGGCCCGTTCAAACTCGTCGGAATCAGGAACCGCCCGCTGACTCATGGCGCCTTTCAGCTGTTCTACGGAATCGTATTCCTTGATTTGCATCCATTCCTTGAGCTCTGAAATCAGTGTTCCGGTGTATTCCGGGCCGTTTTTGAGAAGAACGGATGCGATTTGAACGGCATCGGCTCCGGCCAGCAGATATTTGACAACTTCCGCGCCGGTTCGCACCCCGATGGCTGCGCCCAATGAAGCCGTCAGCTTTCCGTGCAGCATGGCGATCCAGCGCATCGGCAGACGCATTTCGGCCGCCGTGCTGAGGTCAAGGGTGGCTTCGACTTCCATGGAGTCGAGATTGAAGTCGGGCTGGTAAAAACGGTTGAAAAGGACGAGAGCGTCGGCGCCGGCTTCATCAAACTGTTTGGCCATGTTTCCCAGCGAGCTGAAATAGGGGCTGAGTTTCATGGCGACCGGAATTTTTACGGCGCTTCTGACGGCTTTCAGGATGTCGAGGTGCCGTTTTTCAATGTCGGCACCGGTTTCTTCAAGGTTGGCGGCGACGTGATAGATGTTCAGTTCCAGTCCCGCCGCGCCGGTCTGCTCAATCTTGCGGGCATACGTTTCCCATCCCTTTGTGGTGACTCCGTTGAGGCTTCCAATGATTGGAATCGCGGTGCGTTCAACCGCCTGGTGAAGGTGCTCAAAATAAGCATCAGGACTGATGGCATAGTCCTCTTTGGACGGGAAATAGGGGTGGTCTGTTTTCTCAATTTGTTCTTCGAAAAGAGAAAACATAACGGCCGCCGCAGCGCCGGCGTCGGCCGCTCTGCGGAGGTCGTCAATGTTCTGGGATACCGGCGAGGAGGCGACAATGATCGGGTTTTTAAGATTCAACCCCATGTATGTGGTTTTTAAATTCACGATCAGTCGCTCCCTGCCGTTATTCGAACCGGCTGTTATTCAGCCGGTTCGAAGTAGTCTTTGCCTACGCCGCATTCGGGGCAGACCCAGTCAGCGGGCAGGTCGGCAAATGCCGTGCCGGCGGCGATGCCGTTATTCGGATCGCCAACCGCCGGGTCGTAAATGTAACCGCAAGGTATGCATCTGAACTTTTTCATCGGATATCTCCTTTGTTTACCGAATTACATCATTTTACCGAGATTTTCCATAAATGCCATACGGCGTTTGGCATCTTCTTCAGCGGCCTTGAAGATCGCTTCCGCTTCCTGCGGGGCGGCCTTGAGCAACGCGGTATAGCGGCGCTCGCTGCGGATGAAGTCCTGGAAGCTGGCGGTCGGCGGCTTGCATTCCCAGATGAAGCGTTTGCCTTCTTCAGCGGCCGGATTGTAGCGGTAGAGCGGCCAGTAACCGCAATCCACAGCCCGTTTCTCTTCCACCTGAGTCTTCATCATGTCGATACCGTGCGCGATACACGGAGCGTAGGCGATGACGATCGACGGCCCGTCATAGGCGGCCGCTTCCATCAGCGCTTTCTGCGTCTGCATGCGGTTGGCACCCATCGAAATCGAGGCGACGTACACATAGCCGTAGCTCATGCACATGAACCCGAGGTTCTTCTTGCCGACCCGTTTGCCGGCAGCGGCAAACTGAGCGACTGCGCCGATCGGGGTGGACTTGGACATCTGGCCGCCGGTGTTGGAGTACACTTCGGTATCGAGTACCAGAATGTTGACGTTCTTGCCGGAAGCAACCACATGGTCGAGTCCGCCGTAACCGATGTCATAGGCCCAGCCGTCACCGCCGAAAATCCAGACGCTCTTATCGACAAAGAAGTCTGAAAGTTCGCTGATTTTCGTCAGGACTTCCTTCAGTTCGCCTGAAGCGGCTTTGAGCGCGCCCGGCAGGAGCATCTTGACGGCGTTCTGCGCGGCCACGGCCGCATCGTTGGCGGTATTGCCCGCTTCGAGCGCTTTGGTCATCGCGGCGGCGAGGTCTTTATCGACACCCAGTTCGATCGCCTTCGCGGTTTTGATCTTGAGCATGTTGCGGTTGTTATCTACCGCCAGACGCATGCCGAGACCGTATTCCGCGTTGTCTTCGAACAGCGAGTTGCCCCAGGCCGGACCGCGGCCTTCTTTGCTCTTGCAGTAGGGAATCGCCGGGAATGTTCCGCCGTAGATGGAGGAACAGCCGGTGGCGTTGGCAACGATCATGTGTTCGCCGCAGATCTGGCTGACCAGTTTGACGTACGGAGTTTCGCCGCAACCGCCGCAGGCACCGGAGAACTCAAACAGCGGCTTCTTGAACTGAAGGCCTTTGAGGGTTGAATCAGCCGCGCCGTCGAGAACGTTGTCCGGAAGCGCTTCGAAGAACTCGGCGTTCTTGCGTTCGCCGGCTTCGCGTTCTTCTTCAATCGTCTTGAATTCGAGCGCTTTGGTTTTGGCCGGGCAGGTTTCAACGCAGACGCCGCAACCGGTGCAGTCTTCGATGTAAACCTGAATCTTGTATTCCAGATTCTTATCGTTCTTGGTGTTCGACTTGAGCGTACAGAAACCTTCCGGCTTCTTCGTCAGATCTTTCGGATCAATCTGTTTGGCGCGGACAACTGCGTGCGGGCAGGCCATTACGCACTGATTGCACTGAATGCAGTTTTCTTTGACCCAGTGCGGGACGCGCGGAGCAATACCGCGTTTTTCCAGCGCGCTGGTGCCGGTCGGCAGGACGCCGTCGAACGACATTTTGGAAACCGGCACATCGTCGCCTTTCAGCAGAAGAACCGGTTCCATGACATCCTTGGCAAAGCAGCCGGGGGCTTCGTTGATCAGGGTCGGGAAAACGAACGACTTGGTGATCGTCGCCGGAATCTTGACCTGTTCCAGTGCCGCGCAGGCTTTGTCTACGCAGGCCCAGTTCATCTTGATGATGTCTTCACCCTTCTTGGCGAAGCTCTTCTTGATGGCGTTTTTGATCAGCTCGATCGCCTTGTCCTGTTCCAGCACGCCGGAAAGTTTGAAGAAGGCGGTCTGCATGACGGTGTTGATGCGTGCGCCGAGTCCGGCTTCCACGGAAATCTTCAGAGCGTTGATGTTGTAGAACTTGATCTTGCGCTGGATGATGATTTCCTGCATTTCGCGGGTCAGGTGGTTGAACACTTCGTCGCTCGGGATTTCCGAGTTCAGCAGGAATGTTCCGCCTTCCTTGATGCAGCCGAGCATGTCATAACGGCCGATGTAGGCCGGGTTGTGGCAGGCCACAAAGTCGGCATGCTGAATCAGGTAGGGGTAGTTCACGCTGCTCTTGCCGAAGCGCAGGTGGGAAACCGTGATACCGTAGGATTTCTTCGAATCGTATACGAAGTAGCCCTGGGCGGTCATGTCGGTGTTGTCGCCGATGATCTTGATCGAGTTCTTGTTCGCGCCGACGGTTCCGTCTGAGCCGAGACCCCAGAACATGCAGTTCACGACATCTTTGGCTTCGATGTTCATTTCCTTGCCGACTTTGAGCGACAGGTTGGTTACGTCATCGTTAATACCGACCGTGAAGCCGTGGAAGGCCGCGCCGTCGAGATGGTCGTAGACGGCTTTCACCATTGCCGGCGTGAATTCCTTGGAGGAAAGACCGTAACGGCCGCCGATGATCTTGATGCCCTTGTTTTCGAGAGCGGCGGTAACGTCGAGGAACAGCGGCTCGCCGATGTTGCCCGGTTCTTTCGTGCGGTCGAGTACAGCAATCTTCTTGACCGTTTTCGGCAGGCAGCCGACGAAGGCTTTGATCGAGAAGGGACGGAAGAGGCGAACCTTAACGAGACCGAGCTTTTCGCCCTTGGCGTTCAGATGGTTGATGGTCTGTTCGATCGTATCGCAGGCCGAGCCCATCGCGATAATCACTTTATCGGCATCCGGTGCGCCGGCGTAGTCGAACAGGTGGTACTGGCGGCCGATCTTCGCGGCCAGCTTGTTCATGTAGTCCTGCACGATTTCCGGCAGAGCATCGTAGTACTTATTGCAGGTTTCCCGGCCCTGGAAATAAACGTCCGGGTTCTGCGCGGCAACTTTCAGCACCGGAGATTCAGGGCGCAGACCGCGCTTGCGGAAACGTTCAACATATTCCGGTTCCAGCAGTTCCTTGATGGTGTCGTAACCGATTTCTTCAACCTTCTGCACTTCGTGCGAGGTGCGGAAACCGTCGAAGAAGTTTACAAACGGAACCTGGCCCTTCAGCGTCGAGAGGTGGCTGACGATGGCGAGGTCCATGGTTTCCTGAATGCCGTTGGCGGCCAGCATCGCCCAGCCGGTGTTGCGGACGCTCATCACGTCGGAATGGTCGCCGAAAATGGAGAGCGACTGTGCAGCCAGCGCGCGGGCGGAAACGTGGAAAACCGCCGGCAGCATTTCGCCTGCGATCTTATACATATTAGGAATCATCAGCAGCAGACCCTGCGATGCGGTAAAGGTGGTCGTCAGCGAACCGGTGCTCAGCGCACCGTGTACGGCTCCGGCGGCGCCGGCTTCGGACTGCATTTCCGTTACGCTCACTACAGAGCCGAAAATATTTTTACGTCCCTGGGCGGCCCAGGCGTCTGCGTATTCACCCATGTTGGATGAAGGGGTGATCGGGTAAATTGCCGCGATTTCGCTGAAGGCATACGCCACATGCGCTGCCGCGGTATTTCCGTCAATGGTAACCATTTTCTTGCTCATACCTGCTTCTTTCTCCTGAGGATTCGGGTTTCTATTAAAATTCCGTGAAAACTCTCATCTCTGGCTCA
>DAONGM010000072.1:0-9536 GCA_035404105.1 Pontiellaceae bacterium | reverse complement strand
CGTACGGTTTGCCGTCGTTCGATTCTTTGCCGATCTGCCAGAGCGGATGGCCGTTACCGCTCATCATCTGGGCGATCTTGGCTTTTTTCTGCAGGTGAGCCTGCGCGCAGAGTTCCATGGTGGCGTCGATTTCATCGAAGAAGTTCTTCAGGATGTCGCCGCCTTTGCGGGCTGCGCGGTAAGCCGCCTGCGGAATGTTGATGGTGACGTTCTGGAATCCGCAGAAGCGCATATTTTCAGGGTGGCGCAGCATGCGGTTGTCGCTGATGGTGGTACGCAGGCGGCAGCAGGCCGACAGCGTGACTTCGTCGCGGTCGAAGATGAAGTAGGTCGAGCCGTTCTTCGCGGCCAGCTGGCAGGCGGCCTGATAAATCTGATACTGCTCGGGATCGACGAAGGTTTCGTCGCTGATGTGGAAGTCGCATTTCGGGAATTCGAAGATGCGGCCGTTGCTGTCGCCGTCGCCCCAGACTTCCAGCAGCGAGCGGCAGAAATCCTGCGCTTCCTTGGTGTAATCGCCGTAGGTGACGATTTTTTCGCCGCGGGCTTCGAGGTCGGCGGCAACAGCGGCGTCGTATTCCAGACCTTCTTTGCCGGCAATTTCGCGCAGGACGAGGCGCTGTGAGCCGTCGGCTTCTTGAAGATAAAGATCCATCAGTTTATAACCGCCGATGTCGCGGTCGTCGCGCAGAACTTCTTCGAGACGGACTTTCAGGCCGGATTTCAGACGGAGCATATATTTGCCGCCCGGGCCGATTGCCGGAACGGTTTTCATGTAGCCCGGAACGCCGGAATGAATGTTGAAATCCAGGAACAGGGTCTGTCCACCGCGGCTGAACGCATTCTGCGAGCCGTTGAAGATCAGTTCCTGCGCGATCTGTTTGAGTTCGCGGGCATTCATGCCTTCGAGGTACGGCGCGTAGAGAATGTTGATGTAGGCAATGCCGAGCGCGCCGGCGTAGTTGGCCTGCATGGAAGCGAGGAACGTGTTGAGGTGGCCGGTCAGCACGGAGGCGGTCTTGGCCGGGCTG
The DNA here is from genome assembly GCA_035404105.1 of Pontiellaceae bacterium. Classification (GTDB taxonomy): domain Bacteria; phylum Verrucomicrobiota; class Kiritimatiellia; order Kiritimatiellales; family Tichowtungiaceae; genus Tichowtungia. Next base: position 8,505 of record DAONGM010000072.1, on the reverse strand, counting down.
GATTCGGTGTTAAGGTTGATCAGCCCTTTGAGCCCGTATTTTTTGACGTATTCAATGGAATGGCTGGAGCAGTAAACGCGGTGCGGATAGCCGAGGTCGTGCAGATGCACGGCGCCGGTATTGTGCGCGCGTTTGATGTCGGGAGTGAAAATGGTGTCAAGCGCCCACTGTTTGAGCACCAGTTCGGCGATGCCGAGATTTACGGCTTCAGGGTTGTTGTTGACGATGTTGCTGTTTTCGGTGGACTTGGTGAACATCAGTTTTTCGACGTAGTCGAGCGGTACACCGTAGAGGGAGAGGTCGCGCAACTGAGCTGAAAATCCGCGTTCCGCCAGCTCGTTATTGACCATTTCGCGGATGAGCGTCGTGTTGACGGCCTTCATGTTGCTCGCGATGATGCGGTTTTCGACCGCTTTCGCGATGCTGATGGCGGTGTCGACAGCGAGGTCTGTTTTGTCGAGGATCTGTTTAACAATGCGCTTGCGGTCCCACGGCAGGGTAACTTCGGAGGAATGGGATTCGACCAGCAGCAGGCTGGCGTCAGTGACGTCTACCTTGTCTTTTTTAATGCTGCCGTCGCGCACGCGGATGCTGTTGCGGGCGATTTCGCGCTGTTTGCGGTAGCGCTTGTAGGCGGCAACAACCAGCGTTTCGCCGCTTTCCGCCAGCAGGATTTCAACCAGATCCTGTACGTCTTCGATATGCGGGATGCGCTTGCCGTCCGCTTCGGGGCGCACGAAAAACTCAGACTGGGGGTTGTTGAGCTGTTCGAGAACCTGAGCGGTGATTTTCGGAGCAAGACCCTCGTTGCGCGGAGTGTTCTGCTTGCGGGCAACTTCCTCAACTGCGAGGTGAATCGCCATTTCAATTTTTTTATGGCTGAAAGGCACGATCAGCCCTGAGCGTTTGCGGAATCCTTCGAAAAGTGCGTCTTTTGATGTAATTGTTTCAGCCATAGAAATTTCCCCCTGTTGACAACCTGTAGATAAGTTGGCTTTTTATTTTAACGTTCGTTGAACGACGGGCAAAAATTATCCAAATGCTGTATGGCTGTCAAACGAAACCACAACATATTGTGTCTTATGTGTAAATCCATGCCCGCTAAACCCTTCTGAAAAAAGCCTCTCCGGCTGTTTATTTTTTATAAATTTTTCTCCCGGGCCGGGGAAAAAAGCTACCGAATTTCTGTTTTTTGCGGCAATCGGAAAAATCTCTACGTTCCTGAAACGGATGTGCTATAAAACCGGCACGAGGTGAAAAATATGTGGTTTCCCGAAATGCTTTATACGATTGATATCCTGTTTGTCCTTTTTGTCCTTTTTTTTGCGGTTCGAGGGGTATGGAACGGACTTTCCGGCGAGCTGGCTAACGTGGTGACTCTGCTCGCACTGCTGACCGGCTTCTGCTTTTTCTATCCGCAGCTGGAAAATCTTGCGAAAGACCATTGGAATCTGCCGGCGGCTGCGCTGCGGTTTATCGTGCCGGCGGTTCTTATACTGGCGTCGGTGCTTTTGTTTGTCCTGCTGCGCATTCTGTTCCGGCAGATGCTGAAGGAGCTGGCGGACACGAACGCTGATAAAGTCGGCGGCGTGCTGGTCGGAATGCTGCGCGGCATTCTTCTGGGACTGACGGTTTTTGTCGGTCTCAGTTTGATGCCGAACGACGCCCTGTACCGGGTGCTTTCTGAGAAATCCGCCATCGGCGGATGGGTTTGCAATACGCTTACGCCGTGGGCCTCGCCGCGCATCGGAGAGCTGCCTGTCCTGAAAAAGGACATGCAGAACCGTATTGACGACATTACCCGGTAATTCATGAAGCAGATTCCCAGAGAAACCATCGAAGAAGTCCGTACGCGCAATGATATCGCTGATGTGATCGGCTCGTATCTCTCGATCAAGAACGCCGGGACGCGCTTTAAAGCACTCTGTCCGTTCCATAAGGAAAAAAGTCCCTCGTTTACCATCAGTCCTGACCGCCAGATTTATCATTGCTTCGGCTGCGGTGCGGGCGGCGATGTGATCCGCTTTGTTCAGGAATATGAAAAAGTCGACTTCATGACCGCTTTGCAAATGCTGGCTGACCGCGCCGGCATGGAACTGAGCCTCGAAGAGGGCGGCGAAGGGAGCGGCGCGGACAAACGGAAGCTTTTCCAGATTCACGAAGGCGTTGCTCAGCTCTATCACCGGATTCTGCTGGAGCATGAATCGGGCGAAGCGGGCCGGGCGTACCTCTCCACTCGTTCGCTGAAGCCGGAAACCGTAAAAGAATTCCAGATCGGCTTTGCGCCCGACCGTTTCGATGCGCTCGAAAAATGGGCGCTGCAGAAAAAGATTCCGCTCGAACTCATGGAGCAGGCCGGGCTGATGATCAAGTCCGATAAGCGCAGCGGATATTATGACCGCTTCCGCAACCGCCTGATGTTTCCGATCCGCGATGAAGCAGGCCGGGTAATTGGCTTCAGCGGGCGCGCCATCGTCAAAGACGAAAAAAGCGGCAAGTATGTCAACAGTCCGGAAACACCGCTTTTTCACAAGAGCCGTGTGCTGTTCGCCATTGATAAAGCCCGCCGCGCGATGGCCGACAGCCGCACGGCCATTGTCTGCGAAGGCCAGCTCGACGCCATCCGCTGCCACGAAGCGGGCATTGCCAATGTGGTTGCTTCGCAGGGCACCGCGCTGACGGCGGACCACGCCCGTATGATCCGGCGCTATGCCGACGAAGTAATTCTGGTGCTGGATGCCGACGCCGCCGGGCAGAAGGCCGCGCTGAAATCTTCTGCGGCATTTATCGCCGAGGAGCTGAGCGTGCGCGTCGCGTCGCTTCCGGAAGGCGAAGATCCGGATTCACTGGTGCGCGATCATGGCGCGGAAGCTCTGCGTTCGCGGATTGCCGGCGCTGTTTCCGCGTTGGATTTTCTGATCGATGTAATGGCGGCGCATGAAAATCTGAAAACGGAAGCCGGAGTGATGCGCACGGCCCGCGCCGTGCAGGCTCTGATTGCTCAGGCACCGGGCGCGGTTCAGCGTGACCGCATGGTGACGCATGCCGCCGGGCGGCTGGGTCTCTCGCCGGCTGCATTCCGGCTCGATTTAGCGCGTAAAAAAGAGCACCCGGCTCCGGTTGCAGCTCCGGAAGTTCCGGTCGCACCGGTAAAACATCCTGATGAGGAAATGGCGCTGATCCAGATGCTGTTTCTGCATCCGGCCGAAGTGATGCCGGTGGTGGCCGACCATCTTCCGCCCGCGCATCTTACCGATCCGGACTGCCGCCTGCTGCTGGAGCTGATGCTCGAAGACCCGGCGGCGCTGATGGACAGTATCCCCGACGACCGCCCGGAGGCCCAGCGGCTGGCGGCACGGATTCAGGTTGAGGAGATGAAGCTTCGCGGGGATGTTCCGCCGGCCAAGGCGGCTCAGGATATTGTGATGGCGCTCTGGCGGCAGGCTTTGACCCGCCGCCGCCGTGAATTACAGGCGGCAGGCCGCGCGGCTGAAGCGACGGAGCTTACCCAGCAGCTTTACCGGCTCAAGCAGGACTGGGTTCACGCGGTTGATTTTCTGGTTGTGTAAGGCCGGACAAAAGCGGCTTGTTGGCGGGCTTATGCTGGTTTAGAGTGCGAGATAAACGGGGAAGTATGCGTATTCTAATTGCGGAAGATGAGAAAGTGACCCGCATGCGGCTCGAAAAAACGCTGAGCGGCTGGGGTTTTGAGGTCGAAGCGGTTGCCGACGGTCAGGCGGCGTGGGAGCGCCTTTGCAGCGATGATCCGCCGCGGCTGTGTATCATCGACTGGCTGATGCCGCGGATGGAAGGCCCCGAACTTTGCCGCAAGGTGCGTGAAAAATTTCCTGAAGAGTATTTTTATCTCATCATTCTTTCGGCACAGCAGGGCGTGGATAATCTGATCGAAGGGCTCAGCGCCGGTGCCGACGACTATGTCACCAAGCCGTTTCTCGGGCGCGAGCTGCGTTCGCGAATCGACGTAGGCGTGCGTGTGATCGGTCTTGAACGGATGCTGGCCAATAAAGTTCATCAGCTCGAAGCTGCGCTTGAGGATGTCAAGCAGTTGCGCGGGCTTCTGCCGATCTGTTCGTACTGCAATAAGATCCGCAATGACGAGGACTACTGGGAGCAGGTGGACAGCTATATCACACGGCGGTCGAATGTCGAATTCAGCCATTCCGTCTGCCCGTCGTGCTACGAGAAACATGTTCAGCCTATGCTGGATCGCAAGCAGGGAGGCGAATCTGACCGGACTGCTTAATAATTCGTTTTTCGGCGGCGTGGAACGGACGATTCTGTCCTCTTTCCCGTTAATGTATAACGACGTCGCGCTGCATTACATCGCACTGTGGACGTTTGTTTTCGGTGCCGCGCTGGTCTGGGCGGTCATGCATCTCCGGCGGAATGCGCGTATCCGGCAGACGGCGCGGGACTGTGAGATGTTCCGGATGCGCGTCCGGAATATTCTGCAGTATTCCCGCGAGTTTCTTTTCGGTTTTGATCTGCGCGGCGGCCGGTTTGATTATTTGAGCCCGGCCTGTCTCAGTCTGACGGGATACACGGCGGAAGAGCTTAAAGCGCTGGAGCCGCAGGAGCTGCTTCAGCATCTTCATCCCGAAGACCGGGAGAAAATTGACCGGCTGATTGCACAGCTGCGGCAGCGGAACAAAGAACGTGAGTGGCTTGGTCTGGTGGAATACCGTTTTCTTCATCGCGACGGGCAGTATCGTTTTTTCAGCGACCATTTGCATGTGGTGTATGATGAATCCGGCCGGGCAGTTTATCTGAGCGGGTCCGTGCGCGATGTCACCCAGATTGCCCGCATGGAAGACAGTATGCGGATTCTGGAGAAGAAATTCCAGGACGGCCAGAAGATGGCCGGTCTGGGGCTGCTGGCCAGCGGTATCGCACATGATTTCAACAATCTGATGACGGTTGTGCTTGGTAATGCCGAGCTGGCGCTGCTCGAATGCGGCGGCTCTGACGGCGGCGTACTCGATGAAATTAAAAAAACCTCTCTGCGTGCGGCTGAGCTGGCAAATCAGATGCTGGTCTATACCGGGAAAGCCTCGCTGGTCGTCAGCAGTATCAATCTCAGCTCGGTTGTCAAAGAAATGGGATCTCTGCTGGATGTCTCTATTTCAAAGAAAGTATCCATTCAGTATTGCCTGGATGAAAATGTTCCGTTGATTCGCGGTGACATCTCGCAGATCCGTCAGGTGGCCATGAATCTCATCACCAATGCCTCGGAAGCGATCGGAGACCGTTCCGGAGTGATCGCGATCAGCATCCATGAGGTTGAACTCAAAGCCGGTGAACTTGAGCGCACTTTTCCTCAAGGCGGTCTGCCGTCCGGACGCTATATCCGGCTCGAAGTTTCTGATACCGGCGACGGTATGAATGAAGAGACTCTGCAGAGAATCTTTGATCCGATGTTCACCACCAAAATCACCGGACGCGGACTCGGATTGGCCTCGGTACTCAATGTGGTTCAGCGGCATAACGGAGCTATTGAGGTCAGAAGCCAGGTCGGACACGGCACGGTGTTCCGCATCTATTTCCCGGTCGAAGCTCAGGATGGCGACCTGAGAGCTGAAGAGTTGCAGGCAGAAGGCGGCGAAGTATGGCGCGGCTACGGTACGGCGTTAGTGGCTGATGATGAAGAGGCCATTCGCAACATCACTGCCGCGCTGCTGGAACGGTTCGGCTTCCGGGTAATCACAGCCTCTGACGGGTTTGAGACTGTTGATCTGTATACCGAAAATGCAGGGGACATCACTTTATTGCTTATGGATTTGAATATGCCCCGGCTGAACGGGATTGAAGCGGCTCTGCGCATCCGGCATATCAACCCTAAAATGCCGGTGCTTTTTATGAGCGGATATCCGCGCGAACAGGTGATGGAGCGGTTCGGTCAGCATGCGCACACTGACTTCATTCAGAAACCCTTTCAGAGCGGAGAACTGATGGCCGGTGTCCGGAGTGTTATGGAGACCCGGCGGTAATCAGTAAGACGCGCTGGTGCCGACAGGATTTATCGTTATGGCAGAGCCTCCGACCGTCAATCCCGCCTGATTGCTGACGCTGTTTCCGATATAAGGAGCAATGTTAGTCCATGCCACAGTCGTACCGGTTGCTTTATTGTTAATGATCGCCCACTGATCTTTTGCAGCGTTGACAGCAGCAACATTGATTGCCTTCATGTTGGTTTCGGCATTTTGACGCGAATTAATGAAGGATGGAATTCCGATGGCGGCAATCAGCCCGATAATGGCGACGACAATCAGAATTTCAACCAGCGTAAATCCTTTAGAGGCTTTTGATTTTCCGGTTTTAGTTTTCATAACGGACTCCCTTGATATTTTCGGGAGAGATAAAAGCATAGTTTATGCCGCGCGGACAGATAAAATAATGAACTGGCGGGAGTTGTGAGTGTCGGTTAAAACGGTTGGTATGAAACTGAACTCGAAACTTCTTCTATGGGCGGTGTTAGTGGCCGGGGTGACTCTGGTCTGCTTTTCTCCGGTTCTGCGCGGTGAATTTCTGTACTGGGATGACGACGGACTTTTTGTGCGTAATCCGTATTACCGCGGCCTGAGTCCGGTTCATTGGCAGTGGATGTGCAGTACATTCTTCTTCGGCCACTGGCAGCCGTTAAGCTGGCTGAGCTGCGCTTTGGACTATAAGGCGTGGGGCATGAATCCGCACGGATGGCATGTGACCAGCCTGCTGCTGCATGTTGTTAATTCCATGCTGGTTTATCTGCTGTGTCTGCCGTTTCTGAAAGAACGGACGGGACGATATGCGGCCGCAGCGCTGGCGGCGCTTTTCTGGGCGATTCATCCGCTGAGGGTAGAGACGGCGGCCTGGCTGGCGACGCGCGGTTATTTGCTCTGCACCACCTTCTGTCTGTTGACGGTTTTATTCTATCTGCGGGCCGTTAAACAAAAGCGCTATCCGCTGGCGGCGCTGCTCTGTTTCACACTGGCAACGTGTACCAAAGGCATCGGCATGATGCTTCCGGCGGTGTTGCTGCTGATCGACTGGGCGCCATTCCGGCGGATCACATCGGTGCGCACCGCGCTTTCCTGTGTCATTGAGAAAACTCCGTTTTTCGGTCTTTCGCTGCTGACCGGTATAACAGCTTTTCTGGCTAAGAAGTCTGATGGCGGCATGATGCCGGTTGAGCATTACGGGCTGATTGAACGGTTTGGCCAGGCTGTATATGGCGTCTGGTTTTATCTGTGCAAAACAGTTTTCCCGTTCAATCTTGCTCCGCTGTATGACAAACGGCCTGAGCCCGGTCCGGTAATGGTTTCATTGGCACTGACAGCGGCCGCGGCGATGGTTCTTTTCCTTTTACGCCGGCGGATCCGTCCGGTACTCATTACGTCCGGCGCTTTTTTACTGCTGATTTTTCCGATGCTTGGATTCACCCAGAGTGGCACTCAATTATTTGCCGACCGGTTTACGTATTTGGCGGCTGTTCCTGTTTCTATTCTTTTGGCTGCCGGGCTCGTCCTCCCGGTTCCAATGCGCAGATTGATCTGCGGAGCGCTGGCCGCGTTGCTGGTTCTGTTTGGTGTGCAGACGGCAATCTGGGCTGTTTCATGGAACAGCAATCTGACGCTTTGGTGGCGTGCCGTATCAGTGGACGGAAGTAATGCAAAGGCCTGTAACAGCGCAGGACTGGCACTGATGGATTGTCAGCAATACGAAAAAGCGCTGGAATGCTTTGAGAAGTCCCTGCAACTCAACCCGTCTGTTTTAGCTTTGCATAACCGTGCGCTGGCGCTGGCAATGATGGGTCGTTTTGACGAAGCTTTTCCTGACTGGGAAATCGCATTGTCTGTGCCGGGAACGCCCAGCGAACTGCGTGCGAAAATGCTATGGATTCGCGGATGGGTTTTTGAGCAGACCGGAAACCTGAAAGCTGCTGAAAACGATTATTCCAGTGTGGCAGATGATTGTACCGTGGACCCTGTGCAACGGGTTGACACATTACAGCTTCGCGCGGCGCTTTATGAGCGAACCGGGCAGAAAGAGAAAGCATTAACTGATCTGGAGACCGTGCTCAAACTGCCGGATCCTTTTGGTAATCAATGGAAAAAAGCGCAAGAGGCAATCCGCCGAATCAGTAAAGCAGGAAAAGAGTAAGGCACAAAAAAATCCCCGGGAAAACCCGGGGATTTTTTCAAAGCAAACCAGAATTAGTAGGATGCTTTGGTTGACAGCGTGCCGATCGTAATGTCAGCGTCGCCAACTTTAAGTTCGCTCTTGTCTTTGATGCGCAGAGCGGACATCAGGTTGGTGTAAGCCGCACCGCTCGACAGATCCGCTGTGGAATCAGTCAGTGCCATAGCGCCCGGCAGGCCGGAAGAAACAGGAAGCGTGAGTACGCCTTTAGCCTTTTCAACTTCAGCAACGTTACGGGCTTTAGCGTTGGTCTGTGAGGTCGAGTAGGCATTCAGAATGGACGGAATACCGATCGCGGCCAAGAGA
>DAONGM010000071.1:0-9564 GCA_035404105.1 Pontiellaceae bacterium | reverse complement strand
GGCGGCCGCAGGACTTTTCTACGGAGCGCAAACGCTGCGCCAGTTGCTGCCCCCGGAAATTTACAGCCCGACTCTGCAGCAAAAGCCGTGGGTGGCGCCGCGTATCGAAATCTGCGACAGGCCGGAATTCCGGTGGCGCGGCCTTCATCTGGATGTGTCGCGCCACTTCATGCCCAAAGAGGATATCTTCCGCTTTCTCGATGTGATGGCCTCGCTCAAACTGAACACCTTCCACTGGCACCTGACCGACGACCAAGGCTGGCGGATTGAAATCAAAAAATATCCGAAGCTGACGGACGTCGGCGCATGGCGCGACAGAACTCTGATCGGTCATGCGCGCGATAAAGTCCAGCAGTATGACAATCAGCGCTACGGCGGATTTTACACGCAAGAGGATGTTCGGGAGGTGGTCGCGTATGCCGCCGCCCGGCAGATCACGGTGGTTCCGGAAATCGACATGCCGGGGCACATGCAGGCGGCCGTTGCCGCGTATCCGGAGCTGGGCTGCACAGCCGATCCGGTCCCGGTCAAAACGGACTGGGGTGTCAGCGCGAATATCTTGAATCCCGAGGAGTCCACCGTTGAGTTCTGCAAAAACGTACTGACAGAGATTATCGACCTCTTTCCATCCGAGTACATTCACATCGGCGGCGATGAGGCCGACAAAAGCAAATGGAAACAGAGCCCGCGAATACAACAGCTGATGAAAGAGCGCGGCCTCGCGGATATGCATCAAATGCAAAGCTGGTTCATCCGGCAGATCGATGATTTTCTGACGGCCAAAGGCCGTCGCCTGATCGGGTGGGATGAGATTGCCGACGGCGGACTGGCCCGTAACGGGACATTGATGTGGTGGCGCAAGGCGGCCGGAAAAACGGCTGAGGCCGCGGCCCAGGGCGGGCAGGATGTCGTGATCGCCGTAACAGAGTATCTGTATTTCGATTTCTACTACAGCGCTGAGCGGGAAAACGAACCGCTGGCGATCGGAGGAAATCTGCCGCTTCAAAAAGTTTATGCATTCGCTCCGATTCCAAAGCAGTGGAGCCCTGCGGCCGCAAGCCATGTCCTGGGCGCTCAGGGACAGCTCTGGACCGAATACATCAAGGACATGCGGCAGGTTGAATACATGGCATTTCCGCGGGCCTGTGCGTTGTCAGAAGCTGTCTGGTCGCCCTCTGAAGGAAAAGGCTACGCAGACTTTCTCCGGCGCATCCGGGTTCAGGAACAGCGCTTTTCTGCGGCCGGAGTGAACTTCCGCAGAGAACCGTAGTCGCGGGCAGGAAAACATGCAGTTGAAAATAAAACCCCCGGGACTCTTCAGCCTCGGGGGTTCTCTGCTTCATCTGGCGGAATTTAGATTTTTCCGATGAGATCAATTCCGGGGGTCAAGGTGTCGTCACCCGGTTGCCACGCGGCCGGACAGACCTGGTCGCCGTGTTCGCGCACGAATTTTGCGGCTTCGAGTTTGCGCAACGCTTCAACCGCGCTCCGGCCGATGCCCAAGTCGTGCATTTCAACGGTTTTGAGTACGCCGTCCGGATCGATGATGAACGTTCCGCGCAGCGAAAGACCTTCGGACTCAATGTATGTTCCGAATGCGCGGCAGATGTTGCCGGTCGGATCGGCTCCCATCGGGTATTTGACGGTCTTAATGGCTTCGGATTCGTCGTGCCAGGCTTTGTGGACGAAGGCCGTGTCGGTGCTGATGCTGATGATTTCCGCGCCGGCTTTCTGGAATTTGGGGTAGAGCAGAGCGGCTTCTTTTAATTCTGTCGGGCAGACGAAAGTGAAGTCTGCGGGATAAAAAATCAGCACAACCCATTTGCCTTTATAGTCTGAGAGTTTAATTTTCCGGATTTCTTCGTTGTGGAACACGTCCATTTGAAAATCAGGTACCGTTTGTCCTATCTTGAGCATAATATTCTCCTGTTAATATGCGAATCGTTTAAACATGACAAACATGATAACCATTAATAGATTGAAATCAAGGTCGTTTTCCATGTATCACATCCGGCGAATACAAGGACTTGATGAAGATCGTTAAAAATATTTGCCCCAAAATAGTTGACAGCATGTTCATTTCCGCTAAAGTCGCTCCCCTTTGTGTGACAGACCAAGCAGTTGTTGGTGTTTGCGCAGAGTAATTTAGGACTAAACGGGTATAGAAAAAGAGTCTGTTTCTTGCGGTGAAAAAAACAGGAAGCGGGTCTTTTTATACTTTTTTATTTTTGAATGAGGATGGCGCGAGCACGGGGGAGAAACCGCCCACGTAGCTCAGTTGGTAGAGCACGTCCTTGGTAAGGACGAGGTCAGCGGTTCAATCCCGCTCGTGGGCTCCATAGAAGAAGTGGATTTTTAACTGGATTAAGTAGTAGTAAACGGATCAGGAGGATAAGTCATGGCTAAGGATAAATTCGAACGGACAAAACCGCACGTGAACGTGGGTACGATCGGCCACGTTGACCATGGTAAAACAACGCTGACGGCATCGATCACTTGCGTACAGGGTGCAAAAGGCTTGGCTAACTACATCGCGTACGATCAGGTTGCAAAAGCATCTGAGTCTCAGGGCCGCCGTGACCCGACCAAAATTCTGACGATTGCTACTTCGCACGTCGAATATTCAACCGCCAACCGCCACTATGCGCACGTTGACTGCCCCGGCCATGCCGACTATGTCAAAAACATGATTACCGGTGCGGCTCAGATGGACGGTGCAATTCTGGTTGTCAGCGCCTGTGACGGACCGATGCCTCAGACTCGCGAGCACATTCTTCTGGCTCGTCAGGTCGGCGTTCCGGCAATTGTTGTTTTCATGAACAAGTGTGACCTTGTGGATGATACCGAACTGCTCGATCTCGTTGAACTCGAAATTCGCGAACTGCTCAGCAAGTACGAATTTCCCGGCGACGACACTCCGGTTATTCGCGGTTCCGCTACGGGTGCGATTAAGGATCCGACCGGTCCTGGCGCTGCCTGCATTCAGGAGTTGATGGATGCGCTGGACAGCTACATCAAAGAACCGGTTCGTGTTACCGACCAGGCGTTCCTGCTGCCGATCGAAGACGTATTCTCGATCGAAGGTCGCGGAACCGTAGTAACAGGCCGTGTTGAGCGTGGCGTTATTCATCCTGGCGATGATGTTGAAATTGTTGGTTTGAAGCCGACAGCCAAAACCACCTGCACCGGTGTCGAAATGTTCCGCAAGCTTCTGGATGAAGGCCGGGCCGGTGACAACGTCGGCTGCCTGCTTCGCAGCACGAAGAAGGAAGATGTCGAACGCGGTCAGGTTTTGGCCAAGCCGGGTTCGATTCTGCCTCACACTCAGTTTAAATCTGAAGTCTATGTTCTGAGCAAAGAAGAAGGTGGACGTCATACTCCTTTCTTCAAAGGCTATCGTCCTCAGTTCTACTTCCGCACAACAGACGTAACCGGCGATATCACTCTGCCGGAAGGTGTGGAGATGGTTATGCCGGGGGACAATGTGGCGATGGAAGTTACGCTGATCACCCCGATCGCAATGGAGCAGCACATGCGCTTCGCGATCCGTGAAGGCGGACGCACCGTTGGTGCCGGTCGTGTGACCGAGGTTCTTAAATAAGTTAAGTGTCCGCGATGCTGACGGGGTGATGTGTCTGTTATAAGGCACATCACTTTGTCGGCGATCTGATGGGAAAGAGTAAAATCATGCGAGATATTATTACATTGGCCTGTACAGAGTGTAAGCGCCGTAATTATACGACGACGAAGAATAAGAAGCTTTCGACGGGCCGGCTTGAAGTTAAAAAATTCTGCCCGCATGACCGCAGTCACACCGTCCATAAGGAAACAAAGTAACTTTAAAGATTTCGGTGTAGGCCAGTAGCTCAATTGGCAGAGCGGCGGTCTCCAAAACCGCAGGTTGGGGGTTCAATTCCCTCCTGGCCTGCCAAGTTCTTCAGGGAAACGAGATGAAAAAAATTATCGAACTGTTTAAAGCGCTGAAGACGTTCCTGAGCGAGGTGAAAATCGAGCTTAAGAAGTGTACTTGGCCTACTCGTCAGGAGTTGTTCGGTTCGACGATGGTCGTGGTGATCTCTGTGGTGATTCTTGGTGTTTTCGTCGGGTTGAGCGATACAGTACTGATGGGCCTTCTGCGGGCGGTCTTGCGTTAAACGGAGAGAAAGACACTAATGGAAAAACACTGGTTTGTTTTACATACGCTCTCCGGGCATGAATATAAGGTGCAGAACAGCATCGTCAGCCGGGTGAAGCAGGAAGAGATGGGGGAATACATCGGCGAAGTCCTGATTCCGACCGAAAAAGTTTCGGAAGTTAAGCAGGGCAAAAAGACCACAGTGTCGCGCAAGTTTTTCCCCGGCTATGTGCTGGCAAATCTGGCATTGTTTGACGAAAAGAAAAATTTAATAGAAGAAACCTGGTATTTCATCCAGAACACGCCCGGCGTGATCGGTTTTGTCGGAGGCGAGGCTCCGGTACCGTTGCGCGCTGATGAGGTTGACCGGATCATTAACCAGGTGGAAGAGAAAAAAGAAACGGTTACACCTAAAATTAATTTTGAACCGGGTGAGACCATCAAGATTACTGATGGACCGTTCCTGAACTTTAACGGAGTGATTGAAGAAGTTGATCCGGGCCGCGGTAAACTGAAAGTGTCGGTTTCGATTTTCGGTCGATCGGCTCCGGTTGAACTTGAATATTGGCAGGCGGATAAAGCGTAACCTGAGCGGAGTTTTGTTATGGCGAAAAAAGAAAAAGGCATGATCAAGTTGCAGATTCCGGCCGGACAGGCCAACCCGGCACCGCCGGTAGGTCCTGCGCTGGGTCAGCACGGTGTGAACATTATGGAGTTCTGTAAGGCTTTCAATGCAGCTACGCAGAAAGAAGCGGGCATGATTATTCCGGTGGTAATCACCGTTTATCAGGATCGCTCGTTCAGTTTTATCACCAAGAGCCCGCCGGCTTCCGCTTTGCTTAAAAAAGCGGCTGCTGTAGCTAAAGGATCTGGCGTTCCGAACCGCGATAAAGTGGGCAAAGTGACCCTCGCGCAAGTTGAAGAAATTGCCAAAATTAAAGAGGCTGATTTAAACGCCAGTGACAGAGCGGCAGCTTGCCGTATTATCGCCGGCACAGCCCGCAGTATGGGAATTGAGGTAGAATAGCCATGGCTACACACGGAAAAAAATATACCGCAGTAAAGAAGAATGTTTCGGTCGAAAAACTGTATACCGTTGAAGAAGCGATACAGTTCATCAAAGATAATCCGACCGCTAAATTTGACGAAACCATCGAAGTAGCCCTGCGTATGGGTGTCGATCCGACGAAGTCGGATCAGGCAATCCGTTCCACGGTTGCTCTTCCGAACGGAACCGGTAAGGACGTTCGCGTAATCGTATTTGCCTCCGGCGCCGCTGCTGAAGCCGCCCGTGCTGCAGGCGCCGTTGAAGCCGGATTTGAAGATCTGCTGGCCAAAGTGACCGGCGGCTGGATGGATTTTGATATTGTTGTTTCCACTCCGGATGCGATGAAAGAAGTCCGCAAGCTCGGTAAAGTGCTCGGCCCTCGCGGGTTGATGCCCAACCCGAAGACCGGTACGGTTACGGATGATACAGCAACAGCCGTTAAGCAGTTTAAAGCCGGCCGCGTTGAGTTCCGTATGGATAAAAACGGGAACGTTATTGTTCCTTTCGGGAAACGCTCCTTCACGGTCGAAGCGCTGGCTGAAAACTTCCGCGCAGTTTACGACGCAATCGTGGCCGCGAAACCGGCTTCGAGCAAAGGTATTTATATCAAACGGTGCACGGTTTCCAGCACGATGGGACCGGGTCTGCATCTTGATGTGAAAGATAAGGCAGCAGCTTAAATTTGTAAGGACGGGCGAAAGTCATGAGCAACGAAAATAAAAAGATCAGACCGGAAAAGCAGGCGATGTACAAAGAGGTTCAGGAGAATGTCTCCGGAGCGCTTTATATGCTGCTGGCTGACTACAAGGGCATGAGCATGCCCGAGACCGATGAATTCAAAAAGCTTCTGCGCGGTGCCAATGCACGGGTGAAAGTGGTTAAGAACAGCATGTTCGGCCGCATCAGCAGCGAAATGGGCTGTGCCGGTTTTGAAAACCTGAGCGGTCCGACGGCGATGATTTTCGGTGCCGGTGATGTCGTTGAAGTGGCGAAGATCCTGAAGAAATTTTCTGCAGATAAAGACAGACCGGCTGTTAAAGGCGGAGTGCTTGAAGGCGCCGTTCTTTCTGCGAAGGATGTAATTGCGCTGGCCGGTCTGCCCGGCAAAAAAGAGCTTCAGGCTAAACTGGTCGGCACTCTGGCCGCTCCGATGACCCAGGTTGTCGGCGTAATGAATCAGAAAGTTTGCAGTCTGCTGTATGTGCTGAATGCGGTTCGCGAGAAAAAAGAGCAGGCGGCATAAATAACGTTTTTAAATTAGGTTGGTTGGATTCAATTCATTGTAGGGAGGAAGATAAAATGGCTGAAGAAACTGTAGAAGTGAAACTTGAAGGCAAAATGGCTGAGTTCGTTGACTGGATCGAAGGCATTTCTGTGCTCGAACTTTCAAAACTCGTCAAAGCACTGGAAACCCGTCTGGGCGTTTCCGCAGCAGCTCCGGTCGCAGTCGCGGCAGCGGGCGGCGCGGCAGCGGCGGAAGCGGTTGCTGAAAAGACTGAATTCACGGTTGTTCTGGCGCAGGCCGGTTCGCAGAAGATCCAGGTTATTAAAGAGCTCCGCGGCGTAACGGCCCTGGGTCTCAAAGAAGCCAAAGATCTGGTGGACGGCGCTCCTAAGACAATCAAAGAAGGTGTCTCGAAGGAAGAAGCCGCGACCATCAAAGCTAAACTCGAAGGCGTTGGCGCCACAATCGAAATCAAGTAATGATGCGATATGCGTTCCGTTCCGGCGGCCTTTTGCGCAGCCGGCACGGTCGCGTCTCGGATTTCGTGTGCCCGGATGCTCCGTATGGAGTTCTCTGGGCGAAGCGTCCAATAAGAGCCTGAAGGTGATGGAATGGTCGAGAGAAAAAACTTTGGAAAACTGATAGACGTAATTGAAGCACCGGATCTTATCGAGCTTCAGACCAATTCCTATGTGGAATTTCTCCAGCAGGGAGTCGCCCCGTCACGCCGGAAAAAAATCGGTCTGCAGGCGGTTCTGAGCGAGGCGTTTCCGGTTGAAAGCTATGACGGGCAGATTGCTCTTGATTTCGTAAGCTACGAAATCAAAGAGCCGAACATGTCATATGTTGAATCTGTTAAAGAGGGCGAGACCTTTGCGGCTCCGCTCTATGTTACGTTCCGTCTGCGTGAAAATGAAGATGTTCGCGAAGACACCCTGTTTATGGGTGAAATTCCTTTGATGACAGATCGCGGAAGCTTTGTCATTAATGGCGCTGAACGCGTTATCGTCAGTCAGTTGCACCGCTCACCGGGTATCTGTTTTGAACAGACCACCCATGCGAACGGTTCACTTCTCTATTCATTCCGTATTATTCCGGACCACGGCTCATGGGTCGAAACACAGTTCGACACTTCAGAGCTTCTATATGTCTATCTGGACCGCAAACGCCGGCGCAGAAAATTCCTTGCGTCAACCTTCCTGCGCGCGCTCGGTTACGGCACGGATGAAGAAATAATTAATTTGTATTACACGATTGAAAGTTTCCCGCTGAGCAAACGCATCAGCGACGAATCGGAACTTTCCAATCTGGTTCTTAAAGACGACGCGGTTGACAGCGACTCGCAGTCTGTCATCGGCCGCCGTTACGATGCGCTCACGCTGGATATGATTCAGCGGATGAAGCTTGCCGGCTACAAGAGCGTCGACGTGGTTAATGTTGCCTGGGACGAAGGTCTTTTTATGAAGACCATTCAGAAAGACACCACCCGCTCGGTTGACGAAGCGCTCAAAGACCTCTATCAAAAGCTCCGGCCCGGCGATCCGCCGACAACCGCTTCCGCCCGCCAGATGCTCAAACGGCTGTTTTTCGATGAAACCCGTTTCAGTCTGAGCCGTGTCGGCCGCTATAAGATTCAACAGAAGCTGAAAACAAAGGCAACTTCTCTGACGCTGGATAAAGAAGATGTAGTGGAAGCGATCCGCTACCTCATCAACATCCGCATGGGCAACGGTACGCTTGACGATATCGACCATCTGGGAAGCCGCCGCATCCGTACGGTTGGTGAACTGCTTGAAGGACAGTGCCGCGTCGGTCTGGCCCGCATCCAGCGTCTGGTCAAAGAACGCATGACGATCTTTGATACAACCGTTGATCGTTTGACTTCGCAGAAGCTGATCAATCCCAAAGCACTCTCTGCGGTGATCAAGGATTTCTTCGGCCGCTCGCAGCTCAGCCAGTTCATGGATCAGACCAATCCGCTGTCCGAACTGACCCACAAGCGCCGTCTGTCGGCGCTCGGCCCGGGCGGTTTGAACCGCGACCGCGCCGGTTTCGAGGTCCGCGACGTTCACAGTTCGCACTATGGACGTATCTGCCCGATTGAAACGCCGGAAGGTCCGAACATCGGTCTTATTTCCTCGTTGAGCACGTTTGCGCGTATCAATGAATACGGTTTTATCATTTCCCCGTACCGCAAGGTCGAGAAGGGCCGTGTAACCGATAAAGTGGAGTCGCTGACTGCGGATGAAGAAGAAAATTTCGTTATCGCTCAGGCGAATGCTCCGCTCAATGCGAACGGCACATTCCAGAATGATCGCGTGATGGTTCGTGTTCGCGGCGACTTTAAAGAAGTTGCTCCGGCCGACGTGCAGTACATGGACGTGTCTCCGAAGCAGGTTGTCAGTATCGCTGCCGGACTGATTCCGTTCCTTGAGCACGACGACGCTAACCGCGCCTTGATGGGCTCGAACATGCAGCGCCAGGCGGTTCCTTTGATGGTATCCGAGCGGCCTTTCGTGGCCACCGGTATCGAAGGCCGCATCGCCCGCGACTCGCGCGTTCTGATTGTCGCGGAAGAGGCCGGTAAAGTGGCTTACGTTTCTGCCGATAAGATTATTGTTTCTAAAGACGGCGAAGCGCCGGTCAAAAAGAAAACACCCAAAGAAGACTATCAGGAATACGATCTGCGCAAGTTCATGCGTTCAAACGCAGGAACCTGTCTCAATCAGCGCCCGATTGTCAAACACGGCGACAAGGTTAAAAAAGGACAGGTGCTCGCGGACGGTCCTGCGACCGATCAGGGCGAACTCGCGCTGGGTCGCAATGTGACTGTCGCGTTTATGCCGTGGTGCGGATACAACTTTGAAGACGCGATTCTGATCAGTCAGAAAATCGTCAAGGAAGACGTTTACACCTCAATTCATATCGAAGAATTCGAGTGCGGCGCCCGTGATACCAAACTCGGTCCGGAAGAAATCACCCGGGATATTCCGAATGTCGGCGAAGAGGCTCTCAAGAACCTGACGCACGAAGGGATTATTCAGATCGGTGCAGAAGTGAAGCCCGGCGATATTCTGGTCGGTAAAATTACACCGAAGGTTGAAACCGAGCTGGCTCCTGAAGAACGTCTGCTGCGCGCTATTTTCGGCGAAAAAG
>DAONGM010000070.1:0-9788 GCA_035404105.1 Pontiellaceae bacterium | reverse complement strand
TGAAGCCGAAGCCGGGGCGCGAAACGGCGCAAAAGGGCAATAAAACCGGGGCGCTTGTTTTCTCGCAGCCGCTGGACAAGGTGCCGATTAACCAGTGGATGCATTTCAAGGTGCAGATCAAATATTCCACCTACCGCTTCGATTCCGACAAGGCGCTGACGCCGGGCTTTGTGAAGGTCTGGATCGACGGCAATCAGGTGGCCGACTGGAAAGGCGATATCGGCAAGAACGATGAGCTGGGGCCGTACTTCAAATACGGCATCTACAAACCGGGTCCGGGCGGCTTCAAAGTAGATTGCGCCGGGTTCTCACAAATCATCGAAGAAAAACACTAAACCGCCGGAACGGCGCGTTCTGCGTTCCGCAACGAGGAGACTTCTATGAGTTTGATCAAGACAACGGCGATGGGAATGATGCTGCTGAGCGGATGTCTGGCGCGGGCCGGGGCCGCCGAAACCGTGCAGGTGAATTCTGCGGACAGCAAAGCGCTCCGCAGCGCAGACAAGGGCGAGCGGATTACCGTGCGGTCGTCACCGCAAAAAGATTTTCCGACAGCGGATCAGGTGGTGGACGGGAAGTTCATCGTCGTCGGAGATCGCGAGCCGAAGGCGGCGGTGTACCGCGATGTGCGGAATACCTATCAGGGGCAGCCGGTCTACCGCTTCGAAGCGTCGGAGGACGCCAACCGCATTGAGTTCTGCACCTGCTTCGCCTCGCCGTCCGTGGCGCTTTCGTCGGAGCAGAAGGAGGAGTTGTCGGAACTGGGCGAGGCCTATGCCGTCTGCGATATGGGCCGTTACGGCGACACGATCACCTATGACTGGTATGCGCGTTTTCCGGAGCCGTTCACGAAGGAGTCGCATGGAATATTTGCGCAGTGGCACGGCCGGTCGGACGCTACGCTGGTGCAGACGCCGTCGGGCGAGATGAAAAAGCTGACGCCGAAGGAGCGTCTGAAGCTGCTGAAAACGATGAGCTTTAAACACGCCGAGGGCGGTATCGGCATCGATCTCAAAACCGGTCAGCCGAACGGGTGGCGCTGCGACGGCGCATCCGGCGCGCCGATCGGTTCGTTACATATTCTGGAAGGCCGGATGTGTTTTCAGGCCTGTAATGATCCGGCGGCTCTGTCGGACAGCACCGTTCGGGTCAAGGCGATGCGGCCGGGCCAGGAAACAGCGCGCAAGGGCAATAAAACCGCAGCCATGGCCTTCTCCACGCCGCTGTCCGAGGTGCCGATCAACCAGTGGATTCATTTTACGGTGCAGATCAAGTTTTCCTCCTACAGTCAGGATTCCGATAAGGCGCTGACGCCCGGCTTTGTGAAGGTCTGGATGGATGGCAAGCAGCTGGCGGACTGGCATGGCGACATCGGCAAGAACGATGAGCTGGGACCGTACTTCAAATACGGCATCTACAAGCCGGGGCCGGGCGGCTTCAAAGTGGATTGCGCCGGATTCTCGCAAGTGATCGAACCCAAACACTAGACCGGCGGGCCGGCGCGTGCTGCGTGCCGCAACGGGGAGACTTCTATGAATTGGATCAAAACAACGACGATGGGCATGCTGCTGCTGTGCGGAGGCCTGGCGCGGGCCGGGGCCGCCGAAACCCTGCTGGTGAATTATTTCGACATCCAGGCGGGCAGCGCCGCGGGCACGGAGGTGTGCGGCCGGATCAATCTGATGTCGAACAGGGAGGCGCACCACACGCCGATCCCGGCCGATTACCGGCTCGAACTCACGGCCGACGCGTCGGGTCTGTTCGTGCTCGATAACCAGCGCGATTCCGCGAGCCGGCTGTTCGGCGCGCTGAAAGTGGCGCCGGGCCGCGCGCTTCCGGCGGCGCCGGGCAGCTACAAACTGTCGGTGGCGCTGCGCGCCGGCGGCGTGACGGTGGCGCAAACAAACCTGACGGTTCAGGCGGTGACCCGCACGGTTCAGGATAAAGCGCTGGCCTATCTCGACCCGCTGGCCCGCACCGAGGTCCGTTTCTACGGCCGCCGGAAATATACCGACGCGCAGGTGGCGGCCTATATCGAAGAGATCGAAAAGAACCGCGGCGGCTTTGCCGACCTCGGCTTTTACAAGAACGACGTGCTGAGCTATGTGCACACCGAGGGCAAGCTGGGCGAGGAGTGGGAAGAAGCCTCCAACCGCATCGGCGGACTCGGCTATGCGTACCGCCTCTCGAAAACCTACGGACCGGGCGGCGACGCGGCGGCCCGCCTGCGCCTCAAAAAAGCGTTGTACACGGCGATCGACACCTTTACGTCGCGGGTTCCGGTGGCCGGCGAGGATTTGCTCATCGATGGAAAGCCGATTTCAACGAACTTCGGCGACGGGTTTGCGCGGCTGACCGCAGAGGTCGAGCGCTCGAAGAAAATGTGGCCGACCGGCGATCCGGATGTCCTCGATTATCATTTCATCTCGCATCCCTGGCGGGTCTACGACGCGCTGTCCGGCCCGGCCATCTGGCTGCTGCCCGATCTGACGGCCGACATTCAGGCCGGCGATCCGTTGGCGCGGCGGGTGCAGGAACAGCTCGTCCGCATTTTCCAGCTGACGTTCAGCAATCCGCTCAACTACCAGAAGGTGAATGATCCGGACGGCCGCTGGGGCGTTTTGACCGACGCGAATCATACGGAAGGGGCCTACGCCGACGCCAACCTGGGCCACCGCCTGCGCACCTGGATGATTCTGCTGGGTATCTGGAACGACTACAACCGCCCGATCACCTACATGCCCAACTGGTATCCCGGTTATTATGCCAAAGAAGCCGGGCCGGATTTCCTCTTTATGCCGGGCTGGGTCCCGCAGGGCGTTCTGTCGGACCTGACCTTCTGGGTGACGCACTTCCACCGCCCGGCGCATTACTTTGTACAGTCCGGGTTTCATCCGGACGGCACGGTGTCGCACCATCTGCCGGACTCTTCGGATATCGCCATGCACGCCTACGGCTACGGCTGGCTGGTCGAAGTGATCGACGGCTACACGCTGTTGCGCGATGCGCCGGTCGACCTCGGCAGTCACGGCTATCAGTTCATCGCCGACCGGCTGCTCTACAGCTACGACAAGATGATCTACAACGGCGGCATGGACTTCGCCGTCTGCGGCCGCAGCTATTCCGGCAGCATGAAGAAGTTTGTGGAGGCGATTCCGGAAGCGATTGATGAACTGCTGGCCGCCAAACAGCCCGGAACCGTCATTACGAACGAAGCCGCGCTGAAAGCCTGGCGCGACGCGCTCGTGCAGAAGACACAGGCCGTCTCCGGCAACTATCCCTTCTGGGTCGGCCAGTTCATGGTGCATCGCCGCGGCGGCGGAAACGAAAAGCCCTGTTATTACTCGGTGAAACTGAAAAACGACCGGACGAACGGGGCCGAGGATTTCGACAAGGTGTCCAAGTCGTACCACGCCGGCAGCGGCATCCTGCAGGTGAAGGTCCGCGGCGATGAATACGAAGACAGCCGCTATCAATGGGACTGGCACGCGCTGCCCGGCCTGACCGAGGAACTGCGCACCGATCCGCTGGGCCCGAAAACGCAGGCCCAGCGCGGCGCCAGTCCGTTCGCCGGCATGGCTTCCGACGGCCGCTACGGTTTCGCCGCCATGGAATACCGCGCCTATACCAACCAGTATGCCTCGGCGCGCGCCGATAAAGCCTTCTTCTTCACCGAAACCGAAGCCGTTGCCCTGGGCTGCGATGTGGCCCGGGTCAATGCCGGGCAGGGCCGCGAAATCATGACCACGGTTGACCAGACCCTTTGGGTCGGAGAGATCACCTACTGCTTCGACGGGAAAACGCCGGTGGTGGTTCCCAAAGGCGAAAAGGCCGAGCTCACCGTGCAGCCCGGCCAGCCCGGCTGGGTGCATCAGGGCCAGGTCGGCTACGTCGTGATTCCGCAGGGTGCCCAGCCGGTTTATATCCGCGCCGGCACCGCGATCCCTGCGACCGACCCGAATCCGAAATTTGAGCGGGTCGGCATCAACAGCGGCGTCGTCGAGAACGGCAAGGCCGTGAGCGGCGTATCGGCGTTTCATCTGGCGCTCGGACACGGGATCGATCCGCAGCAGAGCGGCTTGACGCGCTACTGCTATATTCTGGCCGCCAACAAAACGGCGGCGGAAATGCCGGCCTATCTGGCGGACGTTCTGAAGCGGCTGGTGATCGTCGCCAACGGCGACGGCGTGCAGGGGATTGTCGATCAGCAGCTGGGCCTGACGCAGCTGGCGTTTTATAAAGCCGGCGGGGTCTCGACCTCGACCGGGCTGAAGGTTTCGGTCGATCGTCCCGCGCTGCTGCAGCTGCGCCGCGACGGCGGACAATGGACTTTCTGCGCGACCGATCCGCTGCACGATCCGGCCGTGAAGGAGCTGAACCTGAAACTCAATCAGCCGCTGGCTCCGGGGGTTTATGCCTATCAGCTCGGCGGCATCTATCCGCAGCCCGGCGAAACGGTTGCGGTGGAGCAGGCTGGCGCAGAAGTGAACGTCAAGGTGCAGCTGCCGGACATGAGCGATGATGCGCGCTATCACTATCAGGCGCCGCTCTATGCCGGAATGCCGGTGCAGGTGAAGATCCCGGCGAAAACGAAGTAAAAGCAGGAGAGAGCAAATGATGAAGCGGAGCGGTATCTGGTTGATTGGACTGTGCATGTTGGCGGCCTCCGGGCAGGCGCAGGAGACGCGGTTGCATGCGAAAATGCGCGACACCTTTTATCCCGGCGCGGCCACCGTCGTGCGGGCCAATCCCGTGCCGTTTCTCTGGCCGTCGCGCGGCCATACGGCGGAATACCGTTTCCGGCTGGGCCGCACGCCGGACTTTTCCGATCCCTCCGCGTATACCACCAACGTGCAGTGGGCCTGCTTCTATCCGGAACGCAAGCTCACGCCCGGCACCTGGTACTGGCAGATCGACGACCAGCCGGTACAGCATTTTGAAATGCCTGCGACCGTGGCCTTTTCGCTGGAGCTGCCGCCGTTCGACGCCTTGCTGGCGCGCCTGCCGACCGATCATCCGCGCCTGCTGCTGCGTCCCGGCGAGCAGACCGCTTTTGCCGCGCGGATGAGCCCGGAGCTGCGGCAGGAAGTTCTGACGAACGCCGATCAGTTTTTGCAGTTTATTCCGACGGTGGACCGCCTGAAGGATGCCGGAGCGTCCGCGACGGAGGATCAGAAGGCGCAGCTCGAATCGATGCGGCAGCTGAATGCGCTGCAGCAGACCTATGTGCCGGTGCTTTATCTCGCCGAGGCGTGGCTGCTCACCGGCGATGAGCGCTACGGCCGCAAGAGCGCGGCGCTGGCGATGGATTTTGTCCGCAGCTCCGCCAACGCGAAGTTCTCGGACTTTGCCGAAGCGCTGGCGCAGAACCTTCTCGTGCTGGCGTATGACAGCTGCTACAGCCTGCTGACGCCCGCCGACCGGACGCTGATGGAACAGCGCATCGGCGCGATGGCGGAAAACATGTTCCGCGAAAATTGCGGACTGCTCGAAGCGCACGTGTTCGAAAATCACACCTGGCAGATCAACTACATCAGCTTCCTGAAGAGCGCGCTGGCTTTATACGGCCACGACGAACGGGCCGCGCGGTGGCTGCACTATGCCAGTCAGGCGTGGTTCTCGCGGATGCCGGCGACCGGCTTTGTCTACGACGGCAGCCCGTGGCAGAACGGATCGGGTTATATGACGGCCAGTATCGTCACCCTGTTGCAGGGACCGCTGCTCTGGGAGCGGCTGGCGGGCATCGAAGCGTTTGATCATCCGTGGTTCCGCCAGGCGGCCCGCGCGATTCCGTATTACTATCCGCCGGCTTCCTACTCCGACGGCTTCGGCGACGGCCACGACAGCCTGACGCATCCGCACTGGCAGCGCGGCTGTTTCATGGCGCTGCTCGCGAAGGAGTTTAATGATCCGGTGGCGTCGTGGTATGTCCAGGAGCTGAACCGCTGGCCGAACGGCCAGAAGCCGCGCACCTACAATCCCGGCGCCAAGCACAAGCTCGACAGCGATGCGCTCGAGTGGTTCGTGACGCTCTGCGACAAGCCGATGCCGGCGCCGAAAGCCCCGACCGATCAGGCGCAGGCTCTCGCCATGCCGGACGGCGGACTGGTTTCGATCCATTCGAATCTCGCGGTGGTTTCGAACGATGTTCACGTCGCCTTCTACTCCAGCCCGTTCGGCTCCGGCAGTCACGCGCTGGCGAGCCAGAACGCCTTCAATATCATCGCCGGCGGCCGTCCGCTGTTTCTCAGCAGCGGTTATTACAGCTCCTTCTCGGACCCGCACACGCTGCTGCACTACCGCCACACCCGCGGCCACAACACCATTCTGGTGGACGGCATCGGCCAGTCGATCGGCGATGAAGGCTACGGGCAGATCCGCCGGTTTATGACGTCGGCGGATCTCAGCTATGCGCAGGGCGACGCGTCGCATGCGTATACCGGCGCGCTGACGGACCC
Source organism: Pontiellaceae bacterium (assembly GCA_035404105.1). Taxonomy (GTDB): domain Bacteria; phylum Verrucomicrobiota; class Kiritimatiellia; order Kiritimatiellales; family Tichowtungiaceae; genus Tichowtungia. The sequence continues at coordinate 3,330 of DAONGM010000070.1, read as the reverse complement.
GATGTGGATCAACAATATGAAGAAGGCGGGCGTGGAGCATTCGCGCAGCAACGGCTTCGGGAATGCGGGCCTCACCGGCTATCAGCGCCACCTGGTTTTCATCCATCCGCTACAAACGCTGGTGATCTACGACGATCTCGCGGCCGATCATCCGGCGGTCTGGAACTGGCTGCTGCACAGCCCGTCCGCCATGCAGTCGCTGCCGGAAGAGCAGGGGTTCCAGCGCTTCAGCAGCGACAACGGGCTGTTCGCCGGGAACGTCTGGCTGCGCGGCAGTACGCCGCTGCAGTCGGCCATTTCCACGAAATTCTTTTCGCCGGCCATCAACTTCCTGAAGGCCACCGATCGCAACGGCAAGGTGCGCGACTATCCCGACCAGTGGCACCTTTCGGCGGATTCCAAGCCGGCGGCGGCCATGCGTTATCTGGCGGTGATCCAGATGTCGCCCGCGGGCGCCGCGCCGCTGCCGGTGGTCTGGAGCAACGGTGTGGCGCGCATCGGTTCGTATGCGATCCGGGCCGAGCTCGACGCGCAGAAGCCGGCGGCTCTGGAAGTGTCCTGCGCGGGGACGAACCGGTTTTCGCTGGCGTCGCCGCAGATTCAGGTCATGCCTCTGTTTCCTTCCCGTTAATCAAAATGTAAGGAGTTCATGATGCGCGTTTCGTGGCGGTGGTGGGTTGTGCTGTGGCTGGCGGGAACCGGGTATGGCGATGAGGCGCTGCGTGCGCGCTATGCGACGTTGCAGTATCCGCCGGTTCTGCTGGAGAACCGCCCCAACGCCGCCTTCGGCCCGAAATATAATCCGCCGAGTCTGATGTGGCCGAGGCCGGAAACACTGCCGCATAAGGCGGAAGGCCGCTATCAGGTGCGGCTTTCGCAGGATCCGTCGTTCCCGCCCGGCGCGACCATCGAGTCCGGCGAGCGGCACTGGAATATCTATAATCCGCATCAGCGGCTGGCTCCGGGCGCGTGGTACTGGCAGGTCAAAGATTTGAAGGATCCGCAGGGCGGCTGGGGGCCGGTGACGCAGTTTACGCTGACCGGCAACGAGCCGGTCTATGATCCGCCGGCGTTTGCCGACTGGGTCGGCAACGCCAAGGCCGCGCACCCGCGCCTGCTGGCGACGCCGGAGGAGCTGGCGCGGCTGCGGACGCTTTATTCGCAGAAGCAGGCGCAGTACGACGGCTATGTGGCGAACCTTCAGCTGGACGCCTGGTATCAGGCCAAGCCGGCGCTGATTTATAACGCGCCGGAGACGGTGGAGGCGTTGCGGAAGAAAGGACTTTCGGAGGCGGAGGTGCTGCGCTATTGCAACCGGAAAACGTTCGAGCAGATCGCCGCCGAGATGCGCAAGATCGACGGCGCGCTGCGGGCCTATGTGCTGACCGGGCAGCCGCGCTTCCGGGAAATGGCGCTGGATCGCTTCCTGCAGCTCTACGCGCTGTACGAAGATCCGGCGCTGCGTCCGTATACCGACGGCGATTTTTCGTTGAGCGAGATTGCGACGCTGTCGGCTTCGCTCTGCGATCTGCTGGGCGATGCGGTGCCGGCGGAGGTGCATGCCCGGGCCCGCGAGCGCATGGAGGCCCAGGCCCGCAAGCTGTACCGGGAATATCACGGCGAGCTGGAGCTGGAGCCGACGTCGGAACATGCGTGGCAGACCCATGTGCGCACGCTGCTGGAGCTGTCGCTGGCGCTGCTCGGCGAGGTGCCGGAGGCCGACGAGTGGTGCGAGTATGTGTACGATCTCTGGATCGCCAAGGCGCCGGTTGACGGTCTGTATGACGGCGGCTGCGCGGTCGGTATTTCCTACGACATGGCGCATTACAAGACGCTGCTGGAAGTGCCGCTGCGCTTCGGGGCCTATACCGGCTATGATTTCTTTTCGATTCCCTGGTACCGGAACGTCGTCGATTACTATCTCTACACCACGCTGCCGATCCACTATTCCTGCGGCTTCGGCGATTACCACAGCGTGCGGTTTCACAACGCCTATTACGTCAACTTCGTCAGTCTGATGGGGCTGCTCAGCAACGACCCGCGCGCGGACTGGTTCCGCCAGCAGAGCCTGGCCTATGACGACCGGCTGAAAAACGCCCCGGCGCGCGTCGAGTCGCAGGCCGACTATCCGACGTTTAAGACGGCGTTGATTCTGGGGACGCGCTCGCTGCTGAAGTGGGATGAGGGGACGGTCTGGTATCTGGTGAAAAACGGGATTTTTGAATATCCGTCGGGAGATACCGCGGCGGTCGAAGCTTCGCTGGCACCGGCCAAGGCGTTCAAGGATACCGGCGTGGCGATGATGCATACGGAGCTGGCGCATCCGGAGCGCAATCTGATGGTCGCGTTCCGCTCCAGCCCGTTTGGCGCGGCGTACCACATGCACGCCGACCAGAACTCGTTCAACATTCTCTACGGCGGGCTGCCGGTGTTTTATCGCACCGGCTATTACACCAGCTGGGCGGATTTCCACACCTTGCAGTCCTACCGCCACACCCGCGCGCATAACACGGTGCTGCCCGACGGGATGAGCCAGAGCTATACCTATCTGGGTTTCGGGGCCATTGAGGAGTTCAAAACCGGGAAAACCATTTCCTATGTGCGCGGCGACGCGTCGCAGGCCTATCAGGGACAGCCGCTCACGAACAACGCCTACATTGCGCAGCTGCAGCAGTACGGCGTGGAGCTGAGCGACCGCAACGGTCTCGGCGCCACTTCGCTCACCCGCTTTAAGCGCCATCTGCTCCTGCTGCGGCCTTCAACCGTGGTGGTGTTCGACGAGCTCGAAGCCCGCGAGCCGACGCGGTGGGACTGGAAGATCCACGCGCTGGATCCGCTGCGGTCCACCGGTCCCGGGCAACTGGCGGTTACGACGTCGAACGCGACCGGGCGGCTGTTGTTGTGCAGCGACCAGCCGCTGACGCTGTCGATCACCGATCAGTTCCACGCCGAGGCGAAGGATTTTCTGAACAACATCGGCAAGAAGGGCTATTCGATTCAGCCGCAGTGGCACGCGACGTTTTCGACCGCGCCCAGCCGCCGGGCTTATTTTCTGGGCGTGATGCAAATCGAGGATAAAACGCAGCCGCCTGCGCCGCTCTACTCCATGGACGGCGCGGTGTATGCGGGCGACTGGCAGCTGGAGTATGAGCCGGCGACCGGCGTGCTGAGCGGGCGCAACCGCGCCGGACAATCGTTCCGCGTGCAGCCGCGCGACAACGCCTATGCGGTTGACGTGTGCGAGTAAACCGATGCGGGAAGTCCGGCGCGGCGGTGGGTGTAAAGGGGTTTGAGGAGAAAGGAATTCGGAGATGCTGAATCGACAGTGGA
>DAONGM010000069.1:0-10091 GCA_035404105.1 Pontiellaceae bacterium | reverse complement strand
ACGCATTCTGCGGCGGCGGCCCGCAACCCGTTTTGCAACGATTCGCCGAACGGAACCGTTACCTGCGTATTGAACCCGCGGCCGGTAAAAGTCAGTCCGAGATTTCCGCCGGCGCGTTTAGTGATCTTCACGCACAGTCCGCACTTGATACATTTGCCCGGCTCGAACACGACCGCCTCATTGTGTCCGATCAGCTGCAGATGTACGCGTTCGTCCGCCGGAAATTCCCGCTGATCCGCACCGTACTGCTCCGCATATTTCCGCAGCTTGCAGCTCTCCGGCTTGCGGCAGTCGCAATGCAGACATCGCGCCGCCTCGGTTAGTGGAGCAGGCATTCCTGCCTGCTCAAGTGCAGGCTGAAAGCCTGCACCACTATTCTTCACCAGCTCCTGCAGTTCGCTGTCGCGCAGTCTGCCGATTTTCGAATCGAACCGGTCTACGGTTGCCGTTCCGTTCAAGGTGCGCGCTGCTGCTTTGCCGTTGGCGACCGCTTTAACGGCCAGCCTGTGTTCTTCCGGCTCAACCACTGCGTCGAAACCATCCGGCGGCGGAGCGGACTCCAGCCGGAATTCAATTCCGGCGGACTGGAGCCGGCGGATTTCCGCATCGAGAACCTCCGTCGGCAGCGCCGGTTCATTGCGCAGCGAACCGCCGGCAACCGGCAGTACGTCAAAAACCGTGCAGTCATATCCCAGCAGCCGCAGGTTCCAGGCGCAGGAAAGTCCTGCCGCGCCGGAACCGATTACCGCGATTTTTTTGGCAGGGACGGCTCGCCGAGCCGTCCGCTCCGGCGGACACGCCCTACCCATTTCGCGGTGTAACGCGCGGATCGTGATCGAAGTGTCCAGCTGTCCGCGGCGGCAGCCTTTTTCGCACGGCGCGGGACAGATATGCCCGAGCACCGCCGGAATCGCGAGATCGCGCAGGGCAATCCACGCGGCTGATTCCATATTACCGCGCTGAATTTCGCGCAGCATCAGCGGAATATCCAGATGCGCCGGACAGATGCGTTTGCACGGCGCTTCACAGTCGCCGGCATGTTCACTCAAAAGCAGATTCAGGATATCGCGCCGCGCCGCCTGAACTTCAGCGCACTCCGTGTCGATATCCATTCCGTCGACTGCGCGCGCCGAGCAGGACGGAATCATCCGGCCGCTGGTATTGTCTTTCACCGCGCAAAGCATGCACGACGTTTCGGGCATGAACCCTTTCAGATGACACAGCGTCGGAATCGCGACAGCAATCTGCTGCGCGGCTTCCAGCACTGTCGCGCCGGAATCCACCGTTACAGACCGTCCGTTTATTTTCAGTTCAGGCATAACCAAATCTACCTCATCTTTTCCCGCCCATAAGCCGGATCTACGGACGGATACGTCCTAAGTTCCGGCTTTACTCTCCCAGTACTGCTGGAACTCAGCCGCATCCGGCGTGGATCCGGCATAGCTATTTCACTTCCACCGCATCCACCGGACAAACCTGCCGGCAGGTATCGCACCGCACACAGATTGCAGGATCAATTTTAAATACCGAGTAAGGCTCGCCGCTGATCGCTTCGACCGGGCAGGCAACCGCGCACTTCGTGCAGCCGATGCACTCGTCACTGATTGAATAGGTGATCAGCTTCTTGCATTTGCCGGCCGGACAGCGTCCGGCGATGTGCGCTTCGAACTCTTCGCGGAAATACCGGAGCGTCGTCAGCACCGGATTGGGCGCGGTCTTGCCGAGTCCGCACAGGCTCTGCGACTGAACCGTTCGGGCGAGCTGCTCCAGTTTTTCGATATCGCCCGGTCTGCCTTTTCCCTCGCAAAGCCGTGTCAGGATTTCGAGCATCCGTTTGGTGCCGACGCGGCAGGGCGTGCATTTGCCGCACGACTCGCTTTGCGTGAACGACAGAAAATAGCGCGCCATCTCGACCATGCAGTCGCGGTCATCGAGCACTACAAAACCGCCGGAGCCCATCATCGCGCCGACTTCTTTCAAGGCTTCAAAGTCAACCGGAGTATCGCCGAGCGAAGCGGGAATACAGCCGCCGGACGGTCCGCCGATCTGCACCGCTTTGAACTTCCGGCCGTCAGCGACTCCGCCGCCGATCCGGTTGACCACGTCGTTGATCGTGATGCCCATCGGCACTTCGATCAGGCCGCCGCGCTCGATTTTTCCCGCCAGTGAAAATACCTTGGTGCCTTTGCTGTGTTCCGTCCCGAACCGGGCGAACGACTCCGCTCCGTGGCGGATAATCCACGGCACGACGGAATAGGTTTCCGCATTATTCACCAGTGTCGGGCAGCCATGCAGCCCCTGCTCCGCCGGAAACGGCGGACGGTAGTTCGGCATGCCGCGCCGCCCTTCGAGCGAAGCGATCAGCGCCGACTCTTCGCCGCAGACAAACGCGCCCGCTCCTTCAAAAACCCGGAGCTTCAGAGAATGCCCGCTGCCCAGAATATTCCCGCCCAGCAGTCCGGCCGCTTCGCAGTCGGCCAGCGCCTTGCGGATCCGCTTCACCGCCAGCGGATATTCGGCACGAATGTAGAGCACGCCTTCCGTCGCGCCGACCGCGAATGATGCAATGATCATTCCTTCGATCACGCGGTATGAATACGACTCCATAATCATCCGGTCCATGAACGCGCCCGGATCGCCTTCGTCGCCGTTGAGAATGATGTATTTCTTCGCGCCGGGCGCTTTGCGCACGGTTGCCCATTTGCGGGCGGTCGGAAATCCGCCGCCGCCGCGGCCGCGCAGTCCGCTCTTTTCAATTTCTGAAATCAATCCTTCCGGATCATTCCGGAGCAGAACAGTTTTCAGCATTTCGAAACCGCCGAGCCGCTGGTATTCCTCCATATCCGACGGATTCAGCATGCCGCCATGTTCGGTGGCAATGTGCTGCTGCCGGCCGAGGAAATCGGCCACGGGTTTTTCACGCACATCCATTGCATAGCGTTCCGGCACGCCGTGCGCTTCGTCGGTATAAAGTTTCTTCAGCCAGCTCTCCGCCGCCGCGCGGACTTTGATGAACGGTTTTTCGGAACGGAAATGCCGTTCGATAATTTCAGGAATGTCTTCCGGTTTTACCTTGGCGTACAGCACCGGTTCTTCGCCCGGAATCACCACCTCCATCAGCGGAGTGCGGTGGCACATACCGACGCAGCCGACCGGCTTGATATCGACCTTGCAGTCCAGCGCGGTCAGCGAATCCTCCAGCGCGTCGCGGATTTTCGCGCTGCCGCCGGCTACACAGCACGAGCCCAGACCGATCCGCACCTCCCCGCGCGACACACCGTCTTCCGATTTCTGAAAACTGCGCGGCGTCCGGTTGGATTCATTCTCCAGAAAATCGGTAATCATGTTCGAAACCGTGTCGGTCCGCAGATGACCGTAGGTTACGCCGTCGATCTGCACCGCCGGAGCCAGCGTGCAGCAGCCGAGGCAGGCCACTTTCTGAACGGTGAAAAGACCGGCGGCATCGGTGTCGCCTTCTTTGATGCCCAGCGCGTTCAGCACGGAACCATGAATCGCTTCGGCGCCTTTAACGTGACAGGCCGTGCCGTCGCAAACACTGATCATATGTCTGCCGACCGGCGTCCGGCGGAACTGCGAAAAGAACGAAGCGACTCCTTCGATCTGCGCCGGTGTGATATCGCTGATTTCGCAAATCCGCCGCAGCGCCGCTTCCGGGAGATATTTAAACTCCTTCTGAACCGCCTGAAGAATCGGAATGACCGCCGATGCGTCGCGGCCGAGCGCCGCGACGATGCAATCAACCTCCGGGATGTTTATTTTTTCACTCATTACTACTTCTGGTTTTGACCGCTAAGTCGCGAAGACGCTAAGAAAGAAATCTCCACGCATTCCCTTTGCTTCTTTGTGCCTTTGCGGTCAGCCCTCTTTATGAATAGATAATACGCTTAAGCCCTTTTTTAAGGAGAAATTCATGAAAGTTGAGCAGCAGCCCCAATGGTTTCTTCGTTGCTTTCAAATACGAAATAACCTGCGCGACATGTTTCTCATTCAACTGATCGACCGCCTTTAATTCAACAACCACCTCTCCGCCTAAAAATAAATCCAGCCTGCCCTCTCCAACACGTATTCCTTTATAAAAAACCTCTATGCTCTTCTGCCGCTCGAACGGAATGCCCCGCAGTTTCATTTCAACCCCCAGCGCATTTTCATAGACAGACTCATCGTACCCCGGACCGAGCTCACGATGAACCTCGATTGCCGCATCGATAAATTGGCTTACCAATTCCTCTTGCTGTTCCGTTGTCTCGGTCATTCCTCTTTCCTTCGTGTCTTTGCGTCTTTGCGGTCACAACTCATTTGCCAATGCAATACAAATGGTCATCGCCGCGAATATAAATTCGTCCGTTCATGAAAGCGGGTGTGGCGTAAACCGGCTCGCCCATTTCGATGGTTCCGATTTCCTTGTATTCGCCGGCGGCGGCGAAAATGTGCACGACACCGGCAACGTCAATGGCGTAAATCCGGTCGCCGGCGAGCACCGGCGACGAACTGAATCCTTCGTCGAACTCCTGCTTCCATTTTTCTTTGCCTGTCGCGGCATCGAGACAGACCACATCGCCCGCCGAGGTGGCGATGAAGAAAAAGTTTTCCGCCGCGACCGGACTGCTGATCTCCGGCAGATATTTTTCATACTGCCACAGGATTTTCGGTGTGCCGCCGGTCAGCTTCAGCGTGCTGGCCTGCGCATATTCGTTCGCCACGAAAACAATGTCCTTACCGTTGAAGGCGGGCGACGGCGCAACTTCGCCGCCGAGACATTTAACCTGCCAGATCTGTTTTCCGGAAACCGGATCATAGGCCGTCACATTTTCTTCGTCGTTGAGAATCAGCTGCGGGCCGGAGCCGGTTTTGATCAGCGCCGGGCTCGACCATGAAATATGTTTGCGCTCCGTCTGCCAGACCGGACTGCCGGTCGCGCAGTCGAAAGCCATCACCTTCTGCGCGTTCCTGTGATCGTACTGCACAAACAGCCGTTCGCCGTCGGTGATGAGCGACGAGCCCATGCCGTACGGATTTTCCGGAACGCTCAGGTTTTTCTGCCAGACCGGATTGCCGTCGAAATCGAACGCGGCCAGTTCACCGGATGCAAAGATGGCGAACACGCGCCGGCCGTCGGTCGTCATCGTCGGCGCGGCATAGCCCGTGTCTTTCGACACTTCAGGAAGTTTGGCCGCGGTCTTCACCGTCTTCGTCCAGAGCTGTTTGCCTGTATCCGCATCGAAGCAGAAAACCTCCTGTCCTTCATCGTCGGCACCCGACATGAAAATCCGGCGGCCCCAGATGACCGGCGAGTTGAATCCGGGAACAGGAATTTCTGTTTTCCACAGTACGCCTGCGCCGGTTTTAACATCCCAGCCGGTCGGCGCGTTCGTGAAATACGCGACGCCGGTTCCGCCCGGTCCGCGCAACGACGGCCAGTTGGTTTTCGCCTCGTCCATGAATTGAACAGGCGGAGCTGTTTGTGTCACGTACGCGGCAGGCACGGCGGGCTGTTTCTTCGACTGCTCAAGTACAACGGACAAATCACTCTTCACGGCGAAGGCCAGAAACAGCGCGACGGCAGCCAGCAGGACGCCGGTCACAGCCATCAGCTGCCGGAACAGCGCGTTGAGCTCCCGATAATCCACCGGTTCCGGTTTGCCGACCTTCGGAAGTTCCGGATTCCAAAGTCTGGAAAGCTTCAGCGCGATAAAACAGACCGCCGCGCCGCCGAGCAGAAGCAGGCCGCCCATGCGCCGCTGTTCCTGATTACTGAAAAAAGCGCGGCGGGCATACAGATCGAACGTGCGGATCTGTTCCGTCAGCGCCGCGCCGCCGTCTGTCGCAACGGCCAGCTGTTCGCGCAGCTGCAGCAGATGCGGATCGTTCAACGGATCCATTTTCTGAATCCGCACAAAGTCGGCAATCAGCAGAACACAGAGGATCAGCGAAAACAGCGCCGCCGCCATCGCGACGCTCTGCGCCGCTATTGCCGGAACCGGGCGCTTTTTAAATTCTGATTTCTCTTCCATACACCACCCTTTATGAGCCGGATCTACGGGCGAATACACCCTAAGTTCCGGCTTTACTTCAGTACTGCCGGAACTCAGCCGTATCCGGCGTGGATCCGGCAGGTTTTTCGCGGCACGAGGCCTTCACGGGACAATATTTAAAACAGCGTCCGCAGCTGTAGCAGGTGCCGCGGTCGGGTTCATAGTCCGTGCGTTTCCGCCGGATGGAAACGCCGATCAGCTTGCAGCCGATCACCAGGCCGATAAACGCGCCGAACCATTTTCCGCCGCGGCCGAATCTCTCTTTAAGCGCCACGGCTTCCGCATAAAGTTTTTCGTTGGGCGTGTCGGATGCGCGGAAGGCCGCCGATTCGATCGTGTTGCCGGTGTACCGCCCCAGCTCTTCGCCGGCGATGCGCTCGGCCAGCCGGACGGTTGGATGCATCCGCGAAAGCGGTTCGCGCAGCAGGCTGCCGGTTCCGGCACCAAGTGCAACCAGCACCGGAAGAAGCAGAATCAAAAGTCCGAGACGCCGCGCGCCCCTGCCGCGGGTTTCCGGCGCCGCTTCGGGAGACGGTTCGCTGATCGCATTGTACGGGCACGAGTCTGCGCAAAGTCCGCACCGGATACATTCGGCCGGCGTAATCGTCGCGTGACGGCGCGAAAGTTTCGACGCCCAGTTGAGCAGTACACCATAGGGGCAGAGAAAACGGCAGTACGGCCGCGCTACAAAAATACCGAGCACCAGCATGAGGCCGCCGAAAATCAGCAGGCTGAAACTCGCGCCCATGCGGAAGAAGCCGACAAACGGATCGTACCGGCAGATGAGGAAGCCCGCGCCCGCCGCCACGGAAAGCATCGCCAGTCCGAGATAGATCACCGGAGCAATCGAAAGAACTTTTTCGACCGCCGGCGGAACTTTGACCGGTTTAATCGCGACCGCTTCCTGAATCGCGCCCAGCGGACAGACCGCCGCGCAGAAAACACGTCCGAACAGCAAAGCGAAGATCAGCGGCGCGGCAAAAAAGATCAGTACCGTCAGCGGCACGCCAAAGGCAGGATTGAAAAACCCCGCCGCAACATTCTGCACGGAGCCGACGGCACAGATGCAGCCGTTACGCCAGAAGCCGAAATAGATCAGCGAGAAAAGCGTGAGCAGAAAAATTTCGCGGCGCTTGCGCCGTTTTAACACAAAGATCGCCGCCAGCGTCAGCGCGGCGATCAGCGCGACGATGTCCCAGCCCGCCATCAGACTGGACGGCGCAGGCGTATAAACCGCCGGATGTTTGTAGCCCGAAGCGAACTCCGGCATCGGAAAGCGGAATTCCGAAACCCGAACCGCGAAATCTGAAACCTGAAATTTGAAAGCGGGAATCATGAGATTCTTTTCTCCTGATTGGATTTCAGTAAATACGGCTCGGAAGCCGGCACGCGGCGGAAGGCGTCGGACGGACAGGCGCGGGCGATGGCGCATTCGTTGCAGTTGACGCACAGGTTATGTTTCACCTGCAGATAGAGCGAGCCGTTGCCGAACGTGCTGCACCCTCTTACACATTTGCCGCAGCCGATGCAGAGCTCTTCGTCGATGGTGTACTGGTAGTAAGGATCCTCAATGAATTTGCGCCGGATGGCCGCCGTCGGACAGAGCTGATTTTCCGCGCCGGTATTGCGTTCCTTGGCGTCGGGACGCAGATAGCCGCCGCACAGATCGCAGTAGCCGCAGATGGAATAGGAGTGAAAACATTTCACGGCCGACGGCGCCAGTACGCAATGCGTGGCGCAGCGTCCGCACTGGGTGCATTTCTCCGGATCGAGCTGCCAGACGAATCCGGACCCGGCGGCGGAGTCCAGCGGGCAGACCCCGCCGTTCGCGGGCTTGCAGGTTCCGCAGCGCCCGCTGCATTGATATTTATTTTTCCGCAGGCCCAGCATGCCGCAGACTCCGGCGATACCGGCGAGCACGGCTCCCCGTGCGAGGTTTTTAATAAAATCCCGGCGTTTGGTCGTTTTCATTTCTTCTCCTCGAAAATTCTGACCACGCCGCGGGCCGGATCGAGTACATAGACGCGGCCCTGCCGGTCCGCCGCAACGTCGAGTCCGGTCACGCCGTTGTCAAACTGATCCGGCGCCGCAACGACGCAGCGCAGCGAACCGTCCAGATTGTGAATCTTGACGCGAGGCAGACCTTTTTCAGCGGTGACGAACGAACCGTCCGGCATCAGCGCAAAGTTCGCCGGATTACAGCATCCGCTGAACCCCTGAATGCCGAACGAACTGTTCTGCCACGACGAGATAAGCCGTCCCTCCGGACTGTAATTTTCCAGCGCATGATAGCCGGGATTAACAACCCACAGCGAGCCGTCGGTTCCAATGGCGAGATCGAAGAACGGACTGGGAATATAGAAACCGCGCACGCCGTTCGCTTCATCTTTCGCGCCGATTTCAAACGGCGCACCGCCGGCTTTGCCGTACCGCCAGACGCGGCGGCTGCCGGCGTCGGCGGCATAAACATACCGGTCATCGACCGCGACGGAGGTCAGGCAGGCCTTTTCGCCGGGCGACGGCCACGCCGTGCTTTTTCCGTCTTTTGAAACCACTTCGATATGATCGCGCAGACCGGCAAATACCGTACCGTCGTCGTCCACTGCAATACAGACCGGCGTTCCGTCAACCGGACGGACCGCTCTGTCCGGAAAAATTTCGATAGCGTTTTCGCCGGCGACATAAATTTTCCCGTCCGGCGCGACGGCCAGCGCGGAAAGTTTTTTAATCGCCGGACGGAGACCGTCGGCCTCGGCGTAGCGCAGGAGTGCAGGGTCAACCTGCCGGTAGTCGTCGACGGAATAGGAAAAACTTTTGCCGGGCTCTGCGCGGCGGTTCGTTCCGACATAAATTCCGGCGCCGGCAATCAGCGTCAAAAGCACGGCAAACCAGATCCAGCTTTTCGTTGTACTGCTCATTTTTTAACTCCGGCTTCAATGCAGACCATCCGGGTCGAATCGCGCAGGAGCATACGGGTTCCGGCGATTGCGATCGGCCCCCAGGCATCCTGTCCGTTCAGCACCTTATGCTGCGCAAGCTGTTTATATCCGTCCCGGCTGGCGGTCAGCATGGTTAATGTGCCGTCATCGCCCAGTATAAAAAACTTTCCGTCGGCCAGCAGGAACGGACCGAGTCCGAAGCGGCTCGTCTTGCCGCTCGACCAGACCAGTCCGCCGTCCGGGTCGTAGCAGACGAACTGCTGTTTCAGCGCGCCGCCGTCTTTCGGCATGATTCCGTAAAGCAGGCCGTCGTGCGAAATCGGCGTCTGCTGTTCGCTCGCCAGCCACTCCTGCGGGCCGGTTCGCGCAACTTCTTTTGCGGTAAAGCCGTCAGCGGTTTTGTCGATCTGCACCATCAGGCTGCCGGCGCCGTAACCGCCCGTGATGAAAATCCGATTTCCCGGAACCGGAACGGGTGACGGTGCGATCACCGACGCGCTCCAGGGAATCTGCCACAGGAGTTTCCCATTTTTGGAAATGCCGGCCAGGCCGCCGACCGCGGCGTACACATACATGGCTTCGCCGTGGAGCGTCAGCGGCATGACGGATGAGTGCGACATTTTCCAGCCGTCCGGGTTCGGCGTTTTCCAAATGACCGCGCCGGTTTTACAGTCGACCGCCATCAGCAGTACGTCGGGCCCGCCGGGCGCAAGAATCGCGCGGCCTTCGTCGATCAGCGGACACTGCCCGGTAAACCACAGCGGTTCCGTGGTGCCGTACTCTTTTTGCAGATCAATCCCCCAGCGGAATCTGCCGGTCGCCGTTTCGACGCACGAAACGTGGCAGCGCGGGCCGATCGTCACGATGCAGTCTTCGGTGACCGCCGGAATGGTCCGCGAAAGTCCGTGGTTCCGTTTGGCAGGCAGCGCGTAGGAGTGCCGCCAGATTTCTTTGCCGTCGGCCAGCGAAAAACAGCGCAGCGCATCCGCGCGTTTTGCTTCGTCGTAGTCGAACAGATAGACGCAGCCGTTGAAAACGGCGGGCGCGGCGTGGCCTTCGCCCAGCGCAACCGACCAGAGAATTTCCGGGCCGGACTCCG
>DAONGM010000068.1:0-10157 GCA_035404105.1 Pontiellaceae bacterium | reverse complement strand
CTTCCCCTTCGCGGTCCGGGTCGGGCGCCAGAATCACTTCATCGCACTTCTTGGCGGCGGCCTTCAGCTCGGTAATCACCTTCGCGCGGCCGGTGGTGTTGACATATTCCGGCTCGAAGCCTTTTTCGACATCCACCCCGAGCTTTTTCGGAGGCAGGTCGCGGACGTGCCCCATCGAGGCTTTGACGATGTAGCCATCGCCCAGATATTTATTGATGGTTTTCGCCTTCGCAGGAGATTCCACAATGACCAGTTTTTGTGCCATAAAATCCTCAGTTCCTTAAATCTTCCGCCAGCTCCACCACACGGCCCGGCAGCATTTTCACTACGCGCTTCATTTCGAGCCCGATCAGCAGCGCACTCACTCTGGCGCTCGGCAGTCCGGTCGCCCGGATCAGACTGTCCACATCCAGCGCCTCTTCCCAGAGGACTTTCACCAGCAGCTGTTCATCCTCCGAGAGCGGCACCTCCGGCCGCGCCGAAGAAGCCTTTTCCGGTCTTTCGAACTGCCCCGGAGGGATCAAGAGCTCGAACTCTTCTAATATATCATTCACGTTGTCGACCAATTTCGCCCCGTTTTTTATCAGGCGGTTGGTTCCTTTGGATGCCGGGGAGTCGATCCGGCCCGGTACGGCAAAGACGCTCCGCCCCTGTTCCATGGCCGCGTCCGAGGTATGCAGCGCCCCGCTCTTGAAGCCGGCTTCGACCACAATGACACCCATGGAAAGACCGCTGATGATGCGGTTGCGGTACGGAAACGTCTGGCGGTCAGCCTGCCGTCCGAGCGGGTATTCACTGAGCACGGCCCCGCTCCCGGCAATCGCGTCGGCCAGCTCCGCGTTTTCCGGCGGATAAAGCTGATCAATCGCCGCGCCCAGCACCGCGATCGTGCGGCCTTTTCCTTTAAGAGCGCCTTCGTGCGCCACCGTATCAATTCCGCGGGCGAGGCCGCTGACAACTGTAAAACCCGTCTGCGCAAGCTGGTAGGCCAGCCGGTCGGCCGTGCTGAGTCCGTAGCTTGTGCACTGGCGCGAGCCGACAATGCCCAGCGCATGGCGGTCTTTCGGCAGAAGCTCCCCGCGCACATAAAGCGCCAGCGGCGGATCGTAAATCGTTTTGAGCGCCGGCGGATATTCCGCATCGACCGGCGTGATGATCCGCACGCCCAGCGACTCGGCCTTTTCCAGTTCGGCCTGCGGATCAACCTGCGTGCGCTGCGTCAGAATAGTTTCGGAAAGTTTTTCGCCGATGCCCTTCACCGCCCGCAGGCCGGTCTGTTCCGGATCAAACACCGCCTGCGGGGACCCTAACGCGTCGATCAACGCCCGGACCTTGATCGGCCCGATTCCTTCAATCATATTCAAGGCAATGTACGCTTCGCGATCAGTCATCGGTCATTTCTTTCGTCCGGGAGCCAACCGGCAGAACAATCCTACCGCCTGCTCCCTTCCCGTCGGGTTCCCTACTGAACAAGGACGGTGGCTTCGGCTGCTTTCAGGCCCAGCGAAGTCACCTTAACGCCCACGGAACCCGGAGCGTTCGTCGAGCGGATCACCAACAGGGCCCGGCCCTGGAACGTCATGCTTTTATTTCCGTGAAAAGGATACGCCAGGGGAGCCTCCGGCCTGCCCGTTCCGATTCCGGCAATCGTGGCCGGGCCGGTGAGTTCCACCGTGATTTCCACCTCGGCGTTGGGGTTGCGCACGCCCTGGGGATCGACCAGCTCCACCGTGAGGTAGGCGACGTCACAGCCGTTTGCAGCAATGACCGGACGGTCGGCTTTCAGGCTGATTTGCTGCACCGCCGCGGCCGTTTTAAGGCTGTGTTCCGCCACGGCTTTGCCCTTCACATAGCCGACGGCTTTGAGTTCGCCCTTTTCATAGGGCACATCCCAGGTGGCCATGAGACTCGTCGCGGTTCCCGTCGGCTTCCGCCCCAGCGATTTGCCGTTGAGGAACAGTTCGGCTTCTTCGCAGCCGGAATAGACATCCACCGCCAGGGTTTTGCCGGGGGCCGCATCGAACGTCCAGCTGGAGCTCGTGAGGGGGGCGCCCCAGTTATTCACCTTGTCTTGATTCTCGCGGCGTACGGTTGCGTGAACGATGGCTTCGCGGTTCCAGATGATCTGGCGATAAAACGAGCGGGGTTTGCGGAACAGGCAGATGTCGAGATCCCCGCACATGGCAAAATAGGAGGGGAACTTCTCCTGCCCCGGCAGATCTTTGCCGCAGCCGACCTCGCCCAAATAGTCGACGCCCGTCCAGACAAAGTCACCCAGAACATATTTTGTGCTGAGAATATTCTCCCAGTCGCTGAAGAAAATCGCATTCATGGATTCGCTCTGGTACATGATGCGCTTCGGGAATTCCTGATGATTCTTTTTGAAGTCCCCGCCGATTTTCTGGGAAGAGTTCTGGTAATTGTAGCCGCAAACGTCGACCTGACTGAAAAACTCCTCGCTGACGAATTCCGGCGCACCCTTTTTGCCGCGCTGACCCCAGGCTTTTCCGCTGGGCTGAACCGCAACCGTCGTCGGGCGGGTCGGGTCCAGGGATTTCACATAACTCGAAAGCATGTTGGCGATCGCCGGGCCGGCTTCGGAGCCCTGATCGGGCACTTCGTTGCCGATGCTCCACATGATGACAGACGGGTGATTGCGATCCCGCAGGAGCATGCTGGTCATATCCTCTTTCCAGTACGTATCGAAGACCGGCGAATAGCCCTTGGCCTTGCCCTGGCGCCATTCATCGAAGGCTTCGTCGATGACCAGCATCCCGTGCTTGTCGCAGGCGTCCAGCATATGCTTGGACGGCGGATTGTGAGAAAAGCGAATCGCGTTGCAGCCCATTTCCTTGAGCTGGATCACCTTGCGCTCTTCCGACCAGGCGTAGGCCTCGGAGCCCAGAATGCCGTTGTCGTGATGGATGCATACGCCCTTCAGCCGCGTCGGCTGCCCGTTGACAGTCAGGCCTTCATCCGGGTCGAACTTCAGCGTGCGAATGCCGAACGGGGTGACATACTCATCGAGCTGTTTGCCGTCGCGGATCACTTCAGACACAACCCGGTAAAGCTGCGGCGCTTCCGGACTCCAGAGGCGGGCATTGCCGACGGTCACGTTCTGCTTCACGGTCTTTTCAGCCCCCGGCTCCAGCGAAGAGTCCGACTCCACGCGGGACACCTCGGTGTTCGACGGGTCCAGAATCCGGCTGACCAGACGGACCGTTTGGGCCTTCGCGCTTTGATTGCGGATTTGGGTCTCCATCTCCACCAGCGCGTTCTGTCCGTTGACGGAAGGGGTCGTCACATACGTGCCCCAGATCGGAATATGGACCGGATCGGTCACCACCAGCGTCACGTCGCGATAGATTCCCGAACCGGAATACCAGCGGCTCTTCAGCTCATTATCCGTACGCACAACCAGTTCGTTGGGCTTGTCGAAGCTCAGATACGGCGTCAGATCATACTGAAACGCCGTGTAACCATAATAATGGCCGCCCAGCTTGTGCCCGTTCAAATAGACCTCCGACTGCATGTAAACCCCGTCGAAGAGCAGATAAACTCTCTTGCCCGCGCAGTTTTCCGGAAGCTTGAACGCTTTCTTATACCAGGCCGGACCGCCGGGCAGATAACCGGTCGACCGCTGCCCCAGATGCAACCCCAGCGCTTCGACGCTCAACTCCCCCAGCGGTTTCTCGTTGGCATCCACAAACTTTGACTCGATGGAATAATCGTGCGGAATGCTCACCGGCTGCCAGGCGGCCTTTGCATCGGGAGCCTGAAGAAGAGTCGACTTGGAGGCACGGATGAACGACCACCCCAGATTGAACTGCTCTTCGATGCGGCTTTGCGCGGCGTCGCCGGCCGCAGCCAGCCCCGCCATCAACGCAACCGTTGCAGCTAAGTGGATTCGTTGGTTCCTCATTGTCTCCCTTTTCTTTAGTTCAAACTGGCTGTTATCCGGCTTTGCGCGTCTTCCGTTTTTCGAACAGGTCGAGTTGAGCATCTTTGAGCAGGTCGTAGGTTTTCAGAATACGCAAGGTCTGGATAAGATCGGATTTCTCGTAGTTCTTGGAAACATCCACGCTCTCCATCAGTTCCAGCAGCATCGTGCGGAACGAAAGCACGCCGTCAATGCCGCCCGCGCGCAAAAGCGTCAGTGTCTCTTCCTGCGGCGCAACGGCAGACGTCAGATCGGAAAGACAGAGAATCTTCGTGATCGAACCCGGTCCGAGCGTTTTGCGGGCTTCTTTGATCACCGAGAGTTCGGCAAACCGGAAGATGTCGGGATTTTTTTTGAGGACCGCCGGACTGAACCGGTCGGTATGCCAGCCGCGAATACTGACGATGGCGCGCTGCACTTTAGCTAATGCCGGCGCGCCCCAGATGATTTCCGATGGCGTCGTAAATACGCCGGCTTGTCCGGGCCGTGCAATCAGCAGATCGATTTCTTCCGAGTCCAGTTTATGCCGCGCGGCCACCTGGTGCTTGTTCGGCTGGATCACGAAAAAGCCGAGCGTTTCAAAATACTCGCGCACAATCTGTTCATTGACTGATGCCATGCCAGACCTCCTCTAACAGCCCCTCGGGGACTTCACACCCGAACTCGGCGTGCCCGATCCGATCCACCAGCACAAACTTCGTCAGGCCGCCGACTGTTTTTTTATCGACCGTCATCGCGGCGCGGATATCACTCCACGCCAGCCCCGTGACACCGACCGGCAGAGCCAGTCCGGCGAGCAGTTTTTCAATCCGTGCCGACTCTTTGACGGAAAGTTCTTTGAGCGCGACGGAAAGATGCGCCGCATAAATCATTCCGATGGAGACCGCTTCGCCGTGAAGAAATTCGCCGTAGCCCGCCACGTTTTCGATAGCGTGCGCCAGCGTGTGTCCAAAATTCAGAATGGCGCGCAACCCGCCTTCGCGCTCGTCCAAGCCGACAACTTCGGCTTTGATCTCGCAACAGCGGGAAATTATCGCACCCAGTTTGTCTGCCCCGCAGGAAAAATCAGCAAGCCCTGACGCAGTCAGTTCCAGAGTTTTAAACAGATCGGCGTCCCAGATGATGCCGTATTTGACCACTTCGGCCATGCCGGCGGCGAATTCGCGCGGCGGCAGGGTTTTAAGCGTGTCGAGGTCGATCAGCACCAGCTCCGGCTGATGGAATGCGCCGACGAGGTTTTTGCCTTCCGGAATGTTGATGCCGGTTTTTCCGCCGACAGAGCTGTCCACCATGGACAGCAGCGTGGTGGGCACCTGCACAAAGCGGATGCCGCGCAGCCAGCTGGCGGCGGCAAAGCCGGTCAGATCGCCGATCACACCGCCGCCGAGCGCGACCATGAAACATTTGCGGTCGAGGCCGTGCACCGCAGCCCGGCTATATAAACGAAAGAGATTTTCCTGGCACTTGGTCGTTTCGCCCGCCGGCAGAACTTCGAGAGCCGGCTTGAACCCGGCCTTTTCCAGCGACTGAACGGCCCGGCCGGCATACAGCGGCGCAACGGATTCGTCGGTGACAACCAGACATTTTCCTTTGAGTCCGGCGGTTTTACAGGCTTCGCCCAGCGAGTCGAGAATCCCCGAACCGATGTGTATGGGATACGAACGATCCCCCAAATCAACATGTACGTCGTACTTCATAGCTGCGAAGGTTGATAGGGAGCCGCCGACGGAGTGTCAAGGTGATTTTATCAAGGCGCCGTCACTCGCAGCCGGTAAAAGGCTTTGTCTGCCGTATTCGTCACCGTAATCGACGAGTTGGTTCCGAAGCCCCAGACCGTATTGGTATTAGCCGCAATCCAGACAAGATCGGTCGAGGCTAAATCATTGGTGGTGTAGAAAACCTGATACTGCCGGCCCGTGCTGCCAGTGAAATAAACGGTCTGATTGGCCGAAGCCAGAAACCCGCTTATTTCAAAGAAAGATGCCGCGTTGGTCGGATTGGTATCCGCCGTGTATTCCTGCAGGTTCGAAAAACCGTCTCCGTCGTTATCGTCCGAGGCGGACATCGCCGTTGCACTGTTCGTATATGTTTTTTCCCACCAGTCGGGCAGCAAATCAACATCCTGATCGAAGTCCGTCACATTATTGGTAATCCAGCTGTAGCGGGAAGATATCCGGGAGACAAAAAAGCTGCTTTTTTGCGAAGAAGGCAAAGAGACCCAACTAGTTCCGTTAAAATAATAGAGAGGGGCATCTCCTCTGAAATCAAGGATTGCTGCATTAAACGGACTGGAGCCATCCGAATTAAAACTGTATGTCGCTGACGGCCCGATGGAATAATTAATCCCTGCCAACTTCCAAACACCGCTCTCTTGAATGAAAACCCCGCCACTGGAATCCTTGTCTGCCAGCATGCAGTCATCTCCACCAGCATCCCAATTCGCCACAAGAACCGGATATCCGCCCATCGTTGCCGTTGTGCTAACCAAATTGGTTCCCCACCGCTGAGTATAATTATAGGAGCCCCATTTCCATCCATTCGTAATGACAGTGACATTTGTCGTCGTGGACTGTCCATGCCCTGTAATTGTTGTTAGTGTATTGGTAATGGCGACACCGCGATCAACCCCTCGTCCAAAAACAACCAACCCCTTCCCCGACTCGCTTGTCCCTGAATAAAGCGGAGCATAACTTGTAAATCTTTCTGCAACAGTCCAAATGGTCAAATCACTTGCGGAATCATTGGTCTTTGCCGTGGTCGTATATACGCTACCATTGTAATAGAATTTTGTGCCGACACTTGTGCCGGCACTGATATGCTGGGCTGCTATAAAATGATGCGGACTAATCGGAGTTCCTAAATAACTTCCAAACCGTCCTTGAAACTGCCATCCACTACCCTCAAGCGCACCGGTCGGAGCATTCGTATGATAGGAAGCATCGCCAGTAGAGTAAAAGAGTACCGCCGGCGAAGAACCGGCCATCAGAAAAAACAACAGGCTGATCAGCCGGGTTTTCACTGGTACATATACCGCATTCGCTTGATTACACCGAATACAATGCCGATACCGGCAAGCAGAACCGCTGTCGCCGGCTCCGGTATGACCTGATTAATCTGGTCTCTGTAAGCAGTCAGATCGGCCACATAGGTAACATCGCCGAAAACCGCTGTATTGGCCGGCTGACTGTTGTAGGTACCGACCGTCAGCATGACGCCGGCCAGTTGAAAATTATTGGTCGTTCCGGTAAACACCCCGCCGCCGGAATCATAGGTTGCACCTTGTGCTTCATTGGCGATGTTATCGAAGTCGGTATAAAACATATCAGTTACACCGAATCCATCATCAATTCCAGCGATTGATCCGTCAGCGGTATTGCTTCCCCAGCGCTTGGTGGTGCCGGACGCGTAACTGTATCCCTGCAAAGTACTGTCCCAGCCGGAAAACCGGCTTGTACTCCAGACCCAGCTGCCCGGGGTGGTATCTACAAACCACGTAGTTGATGAGGCCGCACGGTTCATACCGTTCCCGATCATCGTCAGTGCAGCTCCGGTGGCGGGCGTGTTACTGGCTATCGTGACCGCCGAAAGCCCGGCCACGTTACTGTTCACTCTGAAAAGCATCAGATCTGCGCCGCTTCCGGAGCTGTTCGTAATCCGCCTCCAGCTCGAACTGTCTATAGAATATGCAGTCGCATTGAGAACCACTCCGGTCGGATTATCGAGCTGCTTCACGTGATTCGCGGTAACAAACCATGAATTTCCAAGATAAGTTACACTGGAAGAGGCGCCGTTTGCCGAGGAAATCTTCCCGACATAATCCCAGCCGGGAGCACCTGTTCCGGTGGTATTACCGGTTCCGTTAACGCCGGAAATAATCACAGCTTGCGCCAGCGAACAAACAGACAAGATCGTTAGAAAAAACAGGGGTTTGTTTTTCATTGTTGAGAATTCTACGGAAAAACCGCAAAAACTCAACCGAATTTCGGTTCCACGAAAACCGGCGGATGCATGTAAAGCGGTTCCAGCGGTTCACTTTGCATCAACGCCAGTTCGGCTACCTGTTGAGCCAGAGGAAATTGCGGATTTCCGATATCCGGGAACAGCCCTTTCAGCCGTTCGGCTTCCGGACTGACCACCAGCGTTCCGGCAGGCACAGTGACTTTTTCATACGGAACCAGCTTCCACTCATCGGCGAGTTCAACAATCCCGTTTGTCATGGTTTCAAAAAATCCGTACCACACCTGCCCGCGGCGGGCATCGCCGACGACGGCGATATGTCTGGCGCCGGTTTCGCGCGCAACCGCCAGCGCCAGCGCCGCGCCGCTGCTCACGGCGCGGACTTCCGTTTGACCCGGCAAGGCCAGCGCCTGCGCCACCGCAAACGACATGCGCATGCCGGAAAACGACCCCGGACCGCGGCCGGCCGCGTAGAGCGAAATATCACGGTACGCCACACCGGCGTCGCTCAGCAGGTTTTCCAGGACCTGAAAAAGCACGCCGTGGCGAACGTGTTCGCCGATCCATGTTTTTTCGGCCAGCAGCGCGCCGTCTTTCAAAAGCGCCACACTGCCCTGCCGGGATGAAAGCTCTATCCCCAGAACGATTCCGCTTTCATCTTTCATCTTTCATCCTTCATCTTTTCTCCCAGCGGATTCTCCACAACACAGATCAGGCGCTGCTCTTCGTCCGCACCGCGCACAATCCGGATATGAATGGTTGACGGCGGCAGCAGTTCGGCGGCGCGTTCGGCCCATTCAATCACCGTAATGCCGCCGGCCTCCAGATACTCGTCCAGACCGAGGTCGAACGCCTCTTCGGGGCCGCCCAGCCGGTAGAGATCAATGTGATGAAACGGAACGGTTCCGCAGTATTCGCTGATGATCGTATAGGTCGGGCTGCAAACCGGCTCTTTGACGCCGGCCGCCTGCGCCAGCCCCTGCGTGAAGCAGGTTTTACCTGCGCCCAGGTTGCCGTGCAGTGCGATCACGGCCGGTTTTTTCAGGGACTGAAAAAACTCGGCGGCGATCTTCCAGGTATCGGACGGGCTGTTGGAAATCCATTGCATAGCGCGGGAAAATAAAGCGGTCAGAGGATTTTGTCGAGCAGAGCGGGCAGGTCATTCATCGAGGCGACCTGATGTTCCGCGGCGGTTTTTTCGCCGCCAACGCGGATGCAGCGGCAGCCGGCGGCATGTCCGGCGGTCATATCATGCTCCTGGTCGCCGACCATCCATGAAGCCTGCAAATCGATATCGTGCTTGGCCGCCGCCTGCAGAAACATTCCCGGCTTCGGCTTGCGGCACGCGCAGTTGTCCGCCGCCAGATGCGGACAGCAGTACACATCCAGCAGCTCAAGTCCCTGCTCCGCCAGAACGCGGCGCAGATTCCGGTGCATTTCCTGCACCGTTTCCAGCGAATACTCGCCTTTGCCGACGCCCTGCTGGTTGGTGACCACCACCGCGACGAACCCGCGCTGCTGCACGATGCGCAGAGACTCCACAAAGGCCGGCAGCAGGTGGAATTTATCCCAGCCGGTCACATAGCGTTCCGGATCCGGCACGCGGTTCACCACGCCGTCGCGGTCAAAAAAAACACAGCGCAGACTCATTCGGCTTTAACCTCCGGATTATAGGTCATCACAAAAACCTGCGGCGTGCTGCGCACTTCCATACCGTCTTCATAAAAAGCAACCGCCTGAATACGGTGCGGGCCTTCACCGAGAATCCGTTCATCGACCGAAAGTTCGGCACCTTCCGCATACGGCTTGCGGTCCAGCAGGCGCGCGTTCCAAAGCAGGCCGATTTCTTTGGGCTTTTCCTTTCCGGCCGCCGCCGGTTTCACGACGATCTGCCGCGCCGCGCCGTTGGCGATGCCGGCAATCGAAACCGACCGGCCCTTCTTATTAATCGCCACCGGGAAATCCTTAAATCCGCCCGGTGTCACCGGAAAAAGCGCCTGCGCGACAATGCGGACTTCATGGTACCCGTCGCCCATTTCCTTAAACGGCAGTTCGATCAGCGAAATGTTGTCGGCCTCTTTGATCTGCTTCCCGTCGAGCAGTGCGCTGTAAATAACCGGAGCGGCGACCGGAAATTTGGCCTCGGCAACAAATGCTGAATCAAGACCGCTGGTGATCACCTTGCTCAGTCCGACCGTTTTTATTTCGACCGGAATCCCTGCAACCTGCGAAAGCGGATCGCCCAGCAGCAGCACCTGCA
>DAONGM010000067.1:3710-10190 GCA_035404105.1 Pontiellaceae bacterium | reverse complement strand
TTGCCGGGAAGTCTGCGCCCCCTGAAATGAGTAACACAGGGAATTTTTTGCGTTTATAAATTATTAATTCTTTTTTACCTTTTAATTTGTACCGGCTGTTTTATTGTCCGTTCGAGCGAAGCCGGATAGAAGGGGTTTGATCGTATGGACGGTATGAAAAAAGTACTGCTGGTGGATGATTTCCATCTCTGCAGAACATTTTTTGCGGAGGGTCTGCGGAAAATCTCCGGTCTGACGGTTTGCGAATCTGCGAGCGCAGAGGACGCCCTGAAACAGGCGGAACAGATTCTTCCCGCAGTAATTATCCTGAATATTTCCATGAAGCATTGCAGCGGAATGGCGCTGCTGCAGTTTATGCACCGGCAGTTCCCGTCCGCCGGCCTGCTGGCCTTTTCTTATCTGCATCACGATCATTTATATGCTGAACGGGCGATCTGTGCAGGAGCGTCCGGATATATTTCAGCCGATGAACCCGGGAGCAATCTGCTGGCGGCCGTGAGGGCAGTTGCAGAGGGCGGCATTTACCTGAGTCCGCTGCTTCGTAAAAAGATTTGTATCAGTTCCGGTGAGCGATGTCAGAAAATGGAATCGCCGTTCGACCGGCTTTCGCATCGTGAATTCGAGGTGTTCTGTCTGACCGGACATGGTCATGTACCGAAGCGGATTGCCGACAAGCTTAAGGTTAGTGTGAAGACGATTGAAACCTATCGGGAGCGTATTCGCGGGAAGCTGGGGCTGACGGACGGCGGAGAATTGCTATACCACGCGACAAGTTTCATCCGCGAACAGAGTCTTCCTCAGCCGTTATAGGCTCCGGCACCTTCATTTTAACGGCTTGCGACGGCCCGCCGCCTCGGGTAATCTTGCCGGCCTATGGGGTGTAAATGAGTGATTTTCAACAAGTTGCTTTATTGCTGATGCTTACAGTGTCGGTTATCTTGCAGTTCTTTGCCGCGTTTCTTGCCCTGCGGCTGATAAGGTCTTCACGCAATAATTTCCCATGGATCCTGATTTCTTCCGCCCTGTTCCTGATGGCGGTGCGCAGGGTCATCGTTATCTTTCATCTGCTGGACGGGGGGATTGCGCATTTGCCGGATCTCTATGCGGAAGTTATTGCGTTCGTGATTTCCCTGCTGCTTGTGGCGGGACTGATTTCAATCGGGCCGCTTATCCGCCGGATCGGTTCTGCGGCAGCGGAGCCTGAAGACGCTTCGTTCGGCGAACTTTTTGAGAAAATAACCAGCGGTGTTGCGGTCTATGAGGCCGTAGATAAAGGGCGCGATTTTATTATCCGCGACATCAACCCTGCGGCTGAGCGGATTGAGAAAATTGCGCGGCAGCACGTGGCGGGACGGCGTTTGGCGGATGTTTTCCCCCGTATCGAGGAATTCGGCCTTCCGGATGTGCTGCGGCGGGTCTGGAAAACAGGACAGCCCGAGAATTTTCCGCTGCACTATTATCAGGATAACCGTATTGCGGGCTGGCGCGATAATTTTGTTTACCGCCGCTTCAACGGCGAAGTGGTGGCGGTTTACAACGATGTGTCGACCCAAATGCATCAGCAGGAGGAGTTGGAGCGGCGGGAGCGTAAATTCCGCCTGCTTTTTGAGCAGTCACCGCTTGCCTGTCAGTCATTGGATGCGGAAGCAAAAATCATTGAAGTGAATCCGGCCTGGCTCCGTCTTACCGGGCTTGCAAGCGGTTCTGCGGCAGGGCGTCCGTTCAGCGAGCTGCTGACCCGGACGGGACGGCAGCATTTCCAGGAATGTCTGAACGGGCTGAAAACGGACGGATCGGCGATTGGTGTGGTGCTGGAGTTGCGCCGGAACAACGGGACTCTTCTGAATGTTGAGATGGATGCAGTGTATTCACCCAGCAGAACCGGTGGCGCTGAACAGATCTATTGCCTATTGCACGAAAAATCAGGGCAGGGAGCCGGGCCGGATGTAAAAACCGGTTCAGGAAAGCAGTCCGGCGCGCCGGTTTCTGAACAGCTGGCCGCAGAACGGCGGAAACTGCAGATGCAGAGACTGTCGATGATGGGCGAACTGGCGGTCGGGATGGCACATGAAATCAACACGCCGTTAACGGTTGCGCGCAACGCCTTCAGCCTGATGCGCGAAGATATGTCGCCGGCCAGTTCTCATTATGAATTTGCCGAAATGGCATCGCGGGCTCTGTCCCGTATGGCGAACATGGTTGAACAGATGTGCCGCTTTCATGAGCCGGCCGCCCAGGAGTGTGAACGGCTTAACATTAATGCATTGCTTGATAACACGCTCGTACTGGTTCGTTCTTCCCTGCGGGATCGCTGCATTCAAGTGCAGGATGAGCGCGCCAAGACCGTTCCTTCGGTTGTGCTTCCTCCCGGAGCCGTTATGCTTACGCTGATCAATCCGGTCAAAAACAGTATCGAAGCAATGTCGATGAACGGCATATTGACGTTGCGCACCGGCCCGGCGGATCAGGGCGGAGTCTTTGTCGAAATCGAAGATAACGGTCCGGGTATTCCGCAGGAGTTTCTTCCGCACCTGTTTGAACCATTTACCACGTTCCGGCAAGGCGGTGCGGAAAGCGCAGGTATCGGTCTGGGTTTGGCAATCGTTCGCCGAACCCTTGATGTGCTTGGCGGTTCGGTGACAGTCCGGTCGGGTGCGGGTATGGGAACCTGTGTAAAAATTGTTCTGCCGGCTTCGCTGCCGGTCCAGGGAGATCCGGAATGACGTCAGAAGCCGATTCAGGAAAAGTGTGCCGGATTCTGCTGGCTGACGATCACGATACCTACCGCAAAACGATCAGCAGTTTGTTTGAGCGCCGCGGATATCAGGTGACCGGTGCATCTTGCGGCGATGAGGTGCTTGAGGCGGCGGTTAAGCAGCCTTTTGATGTGTTTGTTCTCGATTATAAAATGCCCGGCAATGAAGAATTAATTCTTGTCGAACAGCTTCATGCGTTGCAGCCGGATGTTCCGGTGATTCTTCTGACAGGATTTGCCTCGCTGCCTTCGGCGATGAACGCTGTCCGGCTGCAGCTCTTCGACTATATCCAGAAAGGCGAGAACCCCGATCATTTGCTTTCCCGTGTTGATGAAGCGGTCCGGCACACGCAGCTCGAAAAAAAGCTCCGCGACAGCGAGGCCCGCTACCGGCTTCTGGCTGAAAATATTCAGGATGTGATCACCGTTTTTTCGGCTGACGGAAAAGCCCTCTATTCTTCGCCTTCGATCAAAACCGTTCTGGGGTATGCGCCGGATGAGTTTTGCGGGATAGATATGTATGCGCTGGTTCATCCGGAAGACCGTTCAGACCTTGAAAATGCGATGGTTGTTTTGATGGAAAGCGGATTGATCGTGCATGAGGCGCGGTTTCGGGCCCGGAGCGGGCGATATGTCTGGCTGTCCACATCGGTCAAACTGCTGCGTGATGATTTCGGTGCGCCGCAGGAACTTGTCTGTTCGAGCAGCGATATTACCGGGCGCAGACAGGCGGAAGAACGCATCCGTCAGCTGGCGCAGCATCTGGAAACAGTCCGTGAAGAGGAGCGTAAACGTCTTTCGCGCGAACTGCACGATGACATCGGACAGATCCTTACTGCATTGAAAATAGACATATCGATCCTGATGGATCACTGCACCTGCGGGCATGGCATAAAGCAGAAAATGGAGAACATGCAGCAGTTGCTGGGTAACGGAATTCACCGGGTTCATTCACTCTGCCGCCGTCTGCGTCCCGGCGCACTCGACGATCTGGGGCTTGAAGAAGCGCTTGCCGGCCTGGTGGATGACTGGAAGCAGCGCAATAAGACGATCTGCAATTTGCATGTAGATATGGATGAAGAAATGCTTTCCGATGAGATCAAGACTGCCGTTTTCCGCATTGTGCAGGAAGCACTCACCAATGTGTCACGACATGCCCGTTCTTCCAGAGTTGAAATTCATCTGGTTTCCGGCGGAAGCATACTCAATTTTTCGATCGGCGATAACGGATGCGGTATGGATCTGGGTGCCGAGCAGAAACCGATGTCTTTCGGACTGCTCGGTATGCGCGAACGTATTGAGGCGCTCGGAGGGGAGCTGCATATTGAAAGTATTCCGGGCGCGGGAACGCGGATTGAAGGAACCATTCCGCTGTAGCGTAGGGTTTTTTCTTACACGAAAAAAAGCTCAGACCTGACGTTTTCATTCTATATATTAAGAGTACTCTCCTGCGGCTATGAAGGTGCTTGTTGCAGATGATTCGCAACCGATCCGCGAACGGCTGGTTGACCGGCTTTCGCGACTTCCGCATGTAAAAGTGTCCGAGGCGGTGGATACCCTGGAAGCACTTCAGCAGATGAAAACCTTCGAGCCGGATGTAGCCGTGCTGGATATCCGTATGCCGGGCGGCGGCGGGATCCGGGCGCTGACCGAAATCAAAAAGAAAAATCCGGATACAACGGTCATTATTATGACCAATTATCCGTACGCTCAATACCGCCGGAAATGCCTTGAAGCCGGTGCCGATTTCTTTTTCGATAAATCGTCTGAGTTTGAGCAGATTGCCGAAACAGTCCATCAGCTGATGCAGTCCGGGAAGGTTAGCGAAGTGGCCCACAGGACAGCTGCTGCGCAGCTGGTGGCGGCCAAAGAGGAGCTTGAGAAAGCGGCGCAGCGGCAGAGCGATATGAATCTCCTGAGTCCGCTCCACAAACCTGCCGTGAAAGACGCGGCCGACCAGACCTATGCAATGTGGGGAAAGACATTCGATGCCTTTCCGGATCTCGTTTCAATTCTTGATGTAAATCACAGCATCATCCGTGTGAATAAAGCCCTGGCTGACCGGCTGGGAGTTCCGGCGATTGAGCTGACCGGAAAAAAATGTTTTGAATATTTTCATGGTGCGAAGTGTCCGGTCAGCGGGTGTCCGCACGACGCGATGCTGAAAGATTTCAAAGAGCACTCGGCAGAGCTCTATGAAGAGCATATGGGCGGATGGTTTGATATCAGGGTTTCGCCGGTTTTTGAAGGAAATGTTCTGGTCGGGGCGATTCATATTGCACGCGATATCACGGCGAAACGCAAAGCCGAACAGGCGCTTAAAGCCAGTGAATCAAGCTACCGGCAGTTATTTGAATCCATGCAGGCGGGATTCGCACTGCACGAGATTATCTGTGATCAAAACGGGGTGCCGTGCGATTACCGTTTCCTGCAAGTCAATGCGGCCTTTGAGGAACTCACAGGGTTGAAAGCTGAAAATATTGTCGGGCGCACGGTCAAACAGGTTTTGCCGGACACAGAGTCCCGCTGGATCGAAATCTACGGAAAGGTTGCGCTGACAGGTGTTCCGGTGAGACTGAAGGATTTTTCGGGGGCACTCGGCCGCAGCTATTCAGTTTCAGCCTATTCGCCCGTCAAAGGACAGTTTGCGACAATTTTTGCCGATGTTACCGACCAGAAAAACGCTGAAGCGGCTGTCAGCCGCGCCCGCACCGCCGCCGAAGAGTCCAATCGCGCCAAAACGCAGTTCATGGCCAACATGAGTCACGAACTGCGTACGCCGCTTAATGCAATTATCGGTCTCACAGAACTGCTTGAAGATTCTCCGCTCGACGACGAGCAGCGCGATTATGTCCAGACAATCGGTGTCAGCGGTGAATCCCTGCTGATGCTTATTTCCGATCTGCTGGATTTTTCAAAAATTGAAATGGGGCGGATTGATGTCCGGAAAGAGAAGTTCAACGTCCGGGAAGTCGTTGCAAAATCCATGGCGCTGCTTTCTTCGTTTGCGGAGGCAAAAAAGCTGACTCTGACGGAGTCTGTTGATGCTGACGTTCCGGAAACGGTCACCGGAGATGCCGTTCGCTTGCAGCAGGTTCTGGTGAATCTGCTGAATAATGCGATTAAGTTTACCGAAAACGGGTTCGTCCGCCTTGTGGTGCGCGGACGTGTGACGCCGGCCGGCAGCCGGTATGTGGAATTTTCCGTGGAAGACAGCGGGCCGGGAATGGCGGCAGAAACAGCGAAACGGATTTTCGAGCCGTTTTATCAGGCCGATGCTTCTGTAACCCGCGAACACGGCGGAACCGGACTTGGACTGTCGATTTCAAAAAGTTTAGTCGAAATGATGGGCGGCGAAATCCATGTCGAAAGCCGGGAGCCCGGGGGGTCGGTATTCCGTTTTTACATTCTGGATCACACGGCTTCGGGCTGTCTGGTTGATGAAGCCGGCATACGGGCTGCGTGGCAGGGCCGGCATATTTGCGTGTGGGATAATAACCCGGCTGATCTTCGTGCAGTTGAGTATCTGATGGAACGTTGCGGGATCATACCCGTCTATGCAGAAAGTCCGGATAAATTTGTAGAGAGTCTGGCCTGTAATCCGGCTCCGGATGCCGTTTTATGCAATCTGGATATGGAAGAGTTTCCCGGACGGTTTTCTGAACTGCACGGGATGTGCCGTGATATTCCATGGATCGGCGTGTCGAACTGGCACGAGCCGGCCG
>DAONGM010000067.1:0-3610 GCA_035404105.1 Pontiellaceae bacterium | reverse complement strand
CTCTGGAATATTTTACAGGAACCGACCTTACGTTTGAGGATGTTCTGGTTCCTTTTGCCGGTCATCTGAACGGGATTCCTGTCGGACGAATGTCGCCGCTCGCAGGGTTGGGTTTTTTTCTGTCGGGACTGGCGGTCATCCTGCTCGCATGGCGGAGCCGGGACAATCTGCGCTTTGCCGCTCTCTCTCGCGCGTCCGGCTGGCTGGGCGGGCTGATATTTCTGATCGGGTTTACAGCCAGTCTGGCGTATTTCTACGGACATCCGTTTCTGTACGGCCGCGGCATTACGGTTCCGATCGCTTTGACCTCGGCTCTGGGGTTTATATTGGTGAGCCTCGCTCTGTTCGGAGCCGCCGGGAAGACAGTATTTCCATTGGATATTCTGACGGGTACTTCCACCCGATGTTATCTGCTTCGGTTTATTCTTCCGCTTTCCGTTATCGCGGTCATTGCCGGCGGATTAACGGTGCTTTTTGCGGAAAAAATCGCCGGCGTAAATCCGGCGCTCCTGTCGGCGCTGCTGATTGTTGTCATGACCCTCTTCGTCGGCAGTCTGGCCTCGTGGATATCCCGTTTCATGGGAGGCGAAATTGACCGGTTTAAAGCGGCCGCAGAGCAGTCGCTTAAACAGCAGGAAGAGCTTAATGCGGAATTGAACCGGCTCGCTAAATTTCCCGGCCAGAATCCCAATCCGGTTCTGCGCCTTTCTGAGGACGGCACAGTACTTTATGCCAACGAATCCAGCCGGACTCTCCTGCTGAACTTGAAGCAGCTTGACGGAAAGATTTTGCAGGACAATTTTCAAATCTCCTTTGCTGAACTGCTGGCGTCCGGGAACGTATACCGGCAGGAAGTGGATTGCGGCGAAATTGCCTATGCGCTGGCGCTTACCCCGCTTGCGGGCGAAGGGATGATCAATATTTACGGCATGGATATTACATCACGTAAAAGAGCGGAACAGCAGCTGGCCGCAACGATGGATCAGCTGCGTGTCTCCAACCGCGATCTGGAACAGTTTGCCTACGTCGCTTCTCACGACCTGCAGGAACCGCTGCGCATGATTGCCAACTATGTTCAGCTCATCGAGCGGCGGTACAAAGACAAGCTCGATCAGGACGCCCGCGATTTTATCCATTACGCGGTCGACGGCGCTGTGCGTATGCAGCAGCTGATCGACTCGCTGCTGGAATATTCCCGGCTTCAATCCCGCAAAAAACCGTTTAATGACGTTGATCTGGACGGAGTTTTGAAGCAGGCACTGCATGATATGGAACGGCTCATCGTTGAGACCGGAGCCCGGATCACGTCTGATCCTCTGCCGGCAGTCCGGGGCGATGAGGTGCAGTTGGGTCAGATATTCCAGAATCTCGTCAGTAACGCGCTCAAATTCAAGGACACAGGCCGGCCTGAGATTCATATCACGGCCGAAGAAATTCCCGGATATTGGAAAATTTCTGTCCGCGACAACGGAATCGGCATTGAGCCGGAACATCAGGACAAAATTTTTAAAATTTTCAAACGGCTGCACAGCCGTGCGGACTACCCCGGAACCGGAATCGGATTGGCGGTTTGCAAACGAATTATTGAGAGACATGGGGGTGAAATCGGTGTAGAGTCTGAAGCCGGAAAGGGAAGCTTGTTCTGGTTTACCCTTCCGGAAAAGGAGAAAGATCATCATGGCCGTATACAGAGCAATCGAGATCCTGCTGGTTGAAGATAATCCCGGCGATGTCCGTCTTACACAGGAGGCGCTCAAGGAAAATAAAATCCGCAACAACCTGCATGTGGCCAAAGACGGTATTGAAGCAATGCAGTTTCTCCGTCGCATGAACGGTTATGAGAACACGCCGCGTCCCGACCTGATTCTTCTGGATCTCAATCTGCCGAAAAAAGATGGCCGCGAGGTGCTCGCCGAGATTAAAACCGATGAAAAACTGCGCGCCATTCCCGTAGTGATTCTTACCACCTCTGATGCCGAAGATGATGTCGCGAAATCATACGACATGCACGCCAACTGCTACGTCCGCAAACCGATTGACCTGAACCGCTTCATCGAAGTGGTGAAAATCATCGAAAATTTCTGGCTGTCCATTGTCGAATTGCCGAGAAGCTGAGTTTCACCGGTTCGGCGCAGTTTCTTCTTTTACCCATTGCAGGAAGTCCGGGCTGCCGCCTTCAACCGGCAGAACGGTAATACATGGGCACTCGTAAGAATGAAGTTGGCGGATTCGCGCAATCAGGGCTTCCGTTCTGTCTTCTTCCGTCTTCAGAAACAGTACCGCCTCATTTTCACGGCAGAGATTTCCTTCCCAGTGAAAGATCGACGTGACGCCATCCAGAATGTTGGCGCAGGCCGCCAGACGTTCCGTTACGACGGTTTCAGCAAGGCGTTCCGCTTCTTTGCGCGACGGTGCAGTGACATAAATCAGTTTTGTACTCATTCATTTTTCCAGCCGGTGGAAAGAAGGACGGCATCCGCTTCTGCCGGACCCCACGAGCCGGGCGCATAAACGGCCGGTTCGCTCTTTGTTGCGATGGCGAGAATGTCATCAATCACTTCCCATTCGGCTTCGACTTCGTCCGATCGGGTGAAAAGAGTGGAATCGCCGCGCAAAGCGTCGAGCAGCAGCCGTTCGTAGGCCTCCGGCAGGGCCTTGTCCCATTTGCCGGAGTAGGAAAAGTCCATGTTCACGCTTTCGACCACCATCTGCATGCTGGGGCGTTTGGCTGAGACCTGAAGGAAGATGCCTTCGTCCGGCTGGATACGGAAAATCAGAGTGTTGGGCTTTACGCCGGCCAGGTCGCATACATCACCTTTGCAGGCGACATGCTGGAAGAGGGAGAGCGGCGGCGTCTTGAACTGCACCGCGATTTCCGTCGTCTTTTTTGCCAGCCGCTTGCCGGTGCGCAGATAAATCGGCACACCTGCCCAGCGCCAGTTATTAATTTCCATCCGCAGCGCCGCGAAGGTTTCGGTTTTTGACTGCGGGCTTACGCGTTCTTCCTGCCGGAAGGCTTTAACACTGCTGTCGCCGCCATACTGTCCGAAGCAGACCGCCGGATGGTGCGTTGTGGCGGTTGCCAGATGCAGTGCGCGCAGAACCTTCATTTTTTCGTTGCGGATCGAACGCGCTTCCAGCCCGTCCGGCGGTTCCATCGTCACCAGACAGAGCAGCTGAAAGAGATGGTTGACGACCATATCGCGCAGGGCGCCCGTCTGGTCGTAAAACGCTCCGCGCCCGCTTTCCATACCGACGGTTTCGGCTGCGGTGATCTGTATATTATCTACATACGTTCGGTTGAAAACCGGCTCGAAAATGGTGTTGGCGAAGCGGAACGAAAGAATGTTCTGCACCGTCTCTTTGCCGAGGTAGTGGTCAATGCGGTAAATTTGCGACTCATCCAGATGGTCGAGCAGCATCCGGTTCAGCGCCTTGGCGCTTTGCAGATTTCGTCCGAACGGTTTCTCGACCACTGTCCGGGTCCAGGGTTTGGAGTGCGGCGGAGTAATCAGTCCGGCCTGCCGGAGTCCGGTTACGGCGGACTCAACCAGATCCGGTGTGATCGAGAGATAAAAAAGCCGGTTTGCGGGCAGGGTGCCGTCGTCGA
>DAONGM010000066.1:0-10259 GCA_035404105.1 Pontiellaceae bacterium | reverse complement strand
TGACTTTTAATCAAAGGGTCCCGGGTTCGAGCCCCGGCCGGCTCACTCTTAAAAACGGAATCTGTTTAAGCGCCTGTACTCCCGAACCCGCCCGCACCGCGCGTGGTTTCTGAAAGATTCTCAACCAGCTCGTAGTGAATCGGGGAACTGTCTGTCGCCACCAGCTGAAAGAGCCGCTGCCCCTTCTCGGCCGTATACGGCGTATCTTTAATGTGATCACACATCGCCATGATTTCACCGCGATAACCGCCATCAATCAAACCGATCGAATTGGACATTCTTAAAGGAGTTTTAGAAATACTCGATCGCGGAAAAAGATAGTAGGCCCGACCGTCTTCCGGTGCGCAGGAAATGCCCAGCTTGATGGGCTTGGTCTCGCCCGGCGCAAATGTGATGTCTTCCAGCACATACAGATCAAGTCCGGCATCGCCGTCATGAAAGTGTCCGTGATTCCGGTAAAACTCTCTGGCAGTCTCATTATGCGGTTTAATGAAAAGCTTCATCATCTTCCTTTCTGCGGATTAGGGATTGGACAGCAGATTAAAATCCGGTTTATCCTTCGAATCCAGTCAAAACAGGGAAAGGAACCGTACTAATGCTGAATCTGGCCGTTTTTGGATCGGGATCAGGCTCTAACTATCAGGCCATTGCCGAGGCAATCGCTGCCGGACGCCTCAACGCCCGGGTCGCCTGCGTTATCTCTGACGTCAAGGAAGCCTACATCCTTGAACGAGCCCGCAAATTCGGCCATCCGGCCATTTATCTGGACTGCGCTCCGTTCAAAACCAAACTCGACGGCGAAGCCGAAGCACGCGCCATTGAAATCATTAAACAGCACGGCGGCGATATAATCGCCCTCGCCGGCTTCATGCGGATCGTCAAATCCGGCCTGCTCAACGCCTTTGCCGGACGTATCATCAACATCCACCCGTCCCTGCTCCCGGCATTTCCAGGTCTCGAAGCCGGGCGTCAGGCGATCGAGGCCGGAGTCAAAGAAACCGGCTGCACTGTCCACTTCGTCGACGGCGGTATAGATAGCGGACCGATCATCTGCCAGCGCAAGGTGCCGGTGCTCCCCGGCGATACCGAGGAAACCCTGATGAACCGCATTCATGAACAGGAACACCTTGCCTATCCCGAAGCCCTTCAAAAAATCGCCGAAGGATAATCTGTTTTTCAGTAAAAAGCCGCCGCCGGACCTGCCGGTTTTCAATGTTTGGAAAAAGGGTAAATAACGGTAGACGACTCCGGCGGTTTTCCGTATAGTCCGACGCTCTTATTCAAGAAATGGACGGTGTTTTTAGAGAATGAAAAAACTGATTATAGGATTACCGAAGGGCAGTCTGCAGGACTCTACGTATGCTCTTTTTGCAAAAGCCGGATTCAACATCTCGGGCAGCTCGCGTTCCTATTTCCCTTCTATTGACGACAAAGAGATTGAACTCCGCCTGCTCCGCCCGCAGGAAATGAGCCGCTACGTCGAAAACGGCATGCTGGATGCCGGGATTGCCGGGCTGGACTGGATTGAAGCCAACGGCTCCGATGTGCAGGATGTGTGCAACCTTGTTTACTCCAAGCAGACCAAACGCCCCGTGCGCTGGGTGCTGGCCGTTCCGGAAAATTCAACAATCCAGTCCGTCAAAGACCTCGAAGGTAAACGGATCGCCACCGAAGGCGTCGGCATCGTCGAACGCTGGCTCGCCAAAAACGGCGTGAAAGCCACTGTGGAGTTCTCATGGGGCGCAACTGAAGTCAAAGTGCCTGAATTTGCGGACGCCATTGTAGACATTACCGAGACCGGCTCCTCGCTGCGTGCGCACAACCTGCGTATCGTGGACACGCTGATGGAGTCCTACACCAAATTTTTCGCCAACAAAACGGCCTGGGCCGATAGTTGGAAGCGTTCAAAACTTGAGAAAATTGCACTGCTGCTGTCGGCTGCTTTAAACGCTACTGACAAGGTGCTGCTCAAAATGAATGTGGAAGAAAAGAATATTAACCGGGTTAAGAAACTGCTTCCGGCTCTGCACTCGCCGACCGTAAGCAGCCTGTCTGACACCGGCTGGTATGCCGTTGAAACCGTAGTGAATGAATCGGTGGTGAGGGAAATTATTCCTGAACTCAAAGCGGCCGGTGCCGAAGGAATTATCGAAATCGGCTTAAACAAAGTGGTTGCATAAGCGCACAAAGGAAACAGATACATGGGTACCATTAAAAAATGGCGTAAGACCAAGATGTCGAAACATAAACGGCGCAAACGTCGTCGTGAAGTTCGCCACAAAAAGAAATAGTTTTTTATAAAGGGGAGTGTCATGTGCGCATCCCGCCATATCCGGGTTTCCGGAGCGGTTGTGCTCGGTGTCCTGCTGGGCCTCAGCGGATGCGTATCTCCTTCAAAGCCTCAGCTGAGTGTAAATACGAAGGCTGAGGCTTTGTCTCATTTCAGTCTCGGTCTGCTGGCCGAAACCGGAGGAGATTCGGCCGCAGCGCTCGATCACTTGAAGGCTGCCATCCGGCTGGATCCGGATGAGGAGAAGCTCTACGCCCCGGCCATGGCGATCGCGCTTAAACTGGACAAGCCGGACGATGCGGTCGGGCTGGCGCAAGCGCTTGTAAAACGCCGGCCCGGCACCGCTGAGCCGCTGCTCCTGCTTGCCAGAGTCTATGCCGTAACGAAACATCCGGAGCAGGCCGAGACGTTGCTTAAGCAGGCCCTTTCCGGATTCCCGGAACATCCGGAGACTCCGGTTCTTCTCGCCAAACTTTACATTTCGCAAAACCGGCGGACCGAGGCGATGGAAACACTCCGCACTGCGGCCGCAACCCAGAGCCGGAATGCAGAGCTGTTCCATCTGCTGGGAACGCTTTGCATCGATAACGCCCGTACGCAGGGCAATACGCTGCAGGCCAGAGCCGCTGTTGAAGCAGGAATTGTCTTCCTGCAGAAGGCTCTGGATATCGAACCGGAAGACCCGGTGCGCTGGCAGCATCTCGGTTTTGCATTGCTGGAAATCCAGAAACCGGAAGCGGCTCTGGGCGCCTTCAGGACTGCACATGAAAAGAACCCGGGCGACCTGATCGCAGCCCGGCAGGTCATGGAACTGCTGATTGCAACCGGCAAAATTGATGAAGCCATGGCGTCCTATGAACAGATAGCCGAAGAAACCGGAACAGAACCGGAGGCCTGGCTGCAATATATTGCGGAAAAACTTCCGAAAGATGCACAGGACCGGCTGATCACTCATCTGGAAAAACAGATACAGGAAGAGCCGAAAAGCCCGGTTTTCTTTTACGCACAGCTCGGCGCCCTCTACATCGGCGCACATAAAAATCAGGACGCCGAAGCCGTCCTGCTGAAGGCGCTCGGATACTATCCGGAGGACAACCGCCTGCGCATTGTACTGGGCTATCTGCATCTGCAGCAGGAACGCTACACTGAAGCCTATACCGAT
Organism: Pontiellaceae bacterium; assembly: GCA_035404105.1. Lineage (GTDB taxonomy): Bacteria > Verrucomicrobiota > Kiritimatiellia > Kiritimatiellales > Tichowtungiaceae > Tichowtungia. The sequence continues at coordinate 6,807 of DAONGM010000066.1, read as the reverse complement.
CTTGAGTATGTGCGGACGAAAGCCCCGGCGGCCGAATGGTCGGCAAACCCGTTTTTCCTCATCAACTTTCTGGTCTCCGCGCAGAAAAGCGGCCATCTGGAAGAAGCCGCCAAAACCCTGGCCGACACCTACACCGAAAATCCGGTCGTTTTAAACCAGTACATGAGCTCGCTGCTCACCGGCCAGACGCCGGTTTCGACCGAAAACGCCATTGAGCTGTTGAACGTCTTCCACACACTGAGCCCGGAAGCCGCAGAGGCGCTCTATTACCTGATGGTGCTGCAGGCGGAGCAGAAGGAATATCAGAAAGCGATTGAGACCGCGAAGCAGTTTGAAGCACTCGTCCAGAAAAGCGGAAACACAAACCTCCTCGGCGGCCAATTTTATTATCAGTACGCTTCGCTCTGTGAGCGCAGCGGACAGTTCGAATCCGCCGAAAAACTTTTTTTCAAAGTGATTGATCTGGGCGGAGACGCCGTCCCGGCGGCGCAGAATTATCTGGCTTACATGTGGGCCGACCGCGGCGAAAAACTGGATCAGGGGCTGGCGCTGATCCGGAAAGCTCTGGAGGCGGATCCGGAAAACGGGGCTTTTCTCGATACCCTCGGCTGGATTTATTACAGACAAGGCCGCTATGCGGATGCTTTGAAGGAACTGCAGAAAGCCCTCTGCGTCGTTAACAACGACGCGGATATATGGACGCATCTGGGCGACACCTATCTGAAACTCGGCAATCGCAACGCCGCCATCGAGCATTGGGAAAAAGCGCTTGAGATCGATCCAAAATCTCAGGAACTGAGGGATCGGCTGAATGCAGCCGGCATCAGGACAGGCGCAGGCCCGGCGCCAGCGGATAGCCCCGCAAATACGACGATCCGTCCATAACGCATTTGCCGGCCGGCTGCACGGCGAGCAGCCGCAAAGCCCCCTCGCCTGCCGCAACCAGCGGACCGGCTCCGGTTGTCTCCAGAATTTCGCCGGCCGCTCCTTTACGCGCCTCAACGGCGACCCTCACAACTTTCAGGCGCTGACCGTCCGGCATTTCGCAGAAACAGCCGGGCCAGGGAGTAAACCCGCGAATCCGGTTGCGGAGAATTTCTGCGGAAAGATTCCAGTCGATCCGCCCATCTTCTTTAGTGAGCTTGCGCACTTCCGTCGCGGCGGTCTCGTCCTGCGGATGGCGCTGAACCGTTCCGCTCCGGATCTGTTCAACCGCTTCCATCAGCAGTTCCGCGCCCGCATTCGCCAGTACCGGTTCCAGCGTGGCTGATGTGTCGTCCGGGCCGATCGGCACGTTGCGCTGCAGAATAATGTCGCCCGCATCCATTTTCTCGCTCACATAAAGAATCGTGACGCCGGTGACAGTGTCACCGCCGGCGACCGCCCACTGAATGGGTGATGAACCTCGGTATTTCGGAAGGAGTGAAGGATGCAGATTGATCGCACCGTGTTTCGGAAGCGCCAGAACGGACGGCGGAATATACTGGCCATAGGCGACGACAACAAAGAGGTCGGCGTTTAAAGCAGCCAGTTCCGGCAGACCGTCCTTGATTTTTTCCGGAGAAAGAACCGGCAGGCCGCGCTCCTGTGCGAATAATTTAATCGGGCACGGTGTGAGCTGCTGTTTGCGTCCGGCCGGCCGGTCCGGCTGGGTCACCACGGCGGCGACTTCATCCTTCGGACTTGCGAGCAGCGCTTCGAGCAATGGAAATCCGATGGTTGCTGATCCAAAAAAAATAACACGCATGATGTAACAGCCCCGGTTACTTCTTCTGCTGCTGCGCGCCGGATTCGGGTTTCTGCACCTGGTCAGCACCCCAGCGCACGGTATCGGTCAAAAACAGCTGATCCTGTTTATTGAGCGCAAACCCCTGCTTTAAAGGAAAGTTCGGCGGCAGCCGGCCCATCGTTATCGGGAACCAGGTTTTCTCGGATCCTTCGAGCAGGGAGGAAACAAGCGGACGGTCTTTGGTGAGGGTGGTGATGTAAAGTCCGCTGATATATTTACGGTAGTCGTTAATTTCGTAATAGTCATCGAGCGTTTGCGGCAGAAGTATGGAGATCCGCTTTCCATACCACGCAGTTGCCCACGGCATGTCCGTACACATTACTTCCGTCGGCTTAAGCAGTTCGCTCACGCGCATAACAAACGGAGCGTAATACGGCGGATATGGCAGTCCCGGCGCAGACGACAGAAAGATGGTTACAATCATCGGCAGTGCGGTGAGCAGAATCACCAGCGCCGTCAGTCCCATTTTGTAGAGCTGAATGCTGATGTCCAGCCGGTCGAGCAGGATAGAGAAGAAAGCCAGACCGTAGAGAATCACAAACGGCCAGAAAATATGATACAGCCGCATGGTTTCTTCATCAAAACAGCAGGCAGCGATGAAAAACAAAATCATCGAAAGGCCGATTCCCCAGCGCAGGTTGTGAACGTGGATTCGCACGAAACGGTAAAAGAAAGTCACCATGAAAAAGGCGATCAGCAGTCCACCGCCCAACGAGGTGAATCCGTTTTCGTAGAGTCCGTTGAAATTCTTTGCCCATTTGGCTTTCACCACCTGGATATCGGCCATGAGATTAAAATCCGGTTTCAGCGTACGCATCATTGAGTCGCCCGGATACTTGGCGGAATCAATCAGCGCGGTATGAGACGCAAGACCTAACGGCGAGCCGGAAAGCTGGAAGTTGCGCAACAGCCAGGGGAATACGATCAAAAAGATCAGCGCCACATAAAAGAAGGCCAGATGGCCGCCGCGCTGTGTCCGAGAACCCATCGTCCAGATAAACAACGCCAGCCCCGGAATAACGGCAAGCGCCGCATAATGCGTCAAAAACGCCGCAGCGGAAAACCCGATCGAAAGACAGAAAAACAGCATCCAGTTCCACAGAGGTTTGCGCTCCCGGCGGTTAATCATTGCCACCAGAGCGAAATAAGTCGCGCCCAGCACAAAGAACATAAGAACCGGCAGTCCTGTCCCGCGAATACTGTCCATCCAGACGATTTCGCTGAGGAAATACGTCAGAACGCTCAGCAGACCGATTTTGTGCGAAAACAATTTCCGCCCCAGCAGGTAAAGCATCAGACCGGAAAGCATGGTGAAAAAATGCTGCAGGGGAACAACCACCCACTGTTCGGCCGGATAGATGCGGATGCCCTGAAATGCTGTACTGGTCGGAAACAGATCAATGCCGACCAGATTAAAAAATTTAAAATTCGCCGCAAGAATCGCCGGATAAAGCGGCGGTTTGATGAGTTCCGGATGGCGGTCAATCCGCGCATCGCCGTCAAAACTGTGGGTTGCTACCGTTGCGATACTCGCCGGACGGACACATTGCGTAATATAGCGGTTTGACTGCGCCAGATTCCGTCCCAGCTGCGCGTAATCCATGGCCGCCTCGGTATCAAATCCGCGGAACTGGCGGGCTGTAAAAAGAATCATCAGAATAATGACCATGAGACAAAAAAGAGTCGTGCGGATGATCTTCAGCCCCAGACCTGCATCCACGCTGTACACAAGATCCTGCAGGGTCGATTCAAAGGGTTGCTGATGTTGCTTTGCCATACTGTTTCTCCCGCTCCGGTAATGAGTGTTCAAAGCATCCTTGAACACTTCTGCTTCTTCAACCTTAAACTCATTCGACTTCGGTAAAACCGTATTCCGCGATCTTGCGGTGCAGCGTGCGGCGGCTGATGCCCAGCTTTTCAGCGGCCCGGGTCCGGTTGCCGCCCGCTTCTCTAAGCGCCTGCTGAATGGCCTGTTTTTCCATATCCTCCAGCGTGCCGCGTTCCATCTGAACCGGACCGCCAGTTCCGCCCGTCTCACGGATATGCAGCGGCAGATCACGCACACCGATCCGCTGCGACCGGGACATGACCACCGTCTGCTCCACCAGATTGCGCAATTCGCGCACATTGCCCGGCCAGCGATAGGCCGTCAGCAGATCGAGTGCATCCGGAGAAAAACCCTCCACCGCGCGGCCGTTTTCCTGATTAAACACATCCAGATAATGTTTCAGCAGCAGCGGAATATCGCTTTTACGCTCACGCAGCGCCGGCAGATGAATCACCACCACATAAAGCCGGTAATACAAATCCTCGCGAAACGTGCCGTCCGCCACCATTTTCTTAAGATCCCGGTTCGTCGCCGCAATCAGACGTGTATCGACATCAATGGATTCCTGACCGCCGACACGCTCAAAGCGCCGTTCCTCCAGCGCGCGCAGGATTTTAACCTGCACACTGGCATCGATCTCACCAATCTCATCCAGAAACAACGAGCCGCCGTCCGCCATCTCAAAACGTCCTTTGCGCCGTTCCGCCGCGCCGGTAAACGCCCCCTTCTCATGGCCGAACAGTTCGCTCTCCAGCAGCGACGAAGAAAGCGCGGCGCAGTGCACCGGGATAAAAGCCCCGTTCTTACGCGGACTCAGCCGGTGAATCGCCTTGGCGATCAGCTCTTTGCCGGTTCCGCTCTCGCCCTGAATCAGCACCGTCGCCCGCGACGCCGCAACCTGCCGCACCGTATCAAAGACCTGCTGCATCTCCGGCGAGCTGCCGATGATATTCTCCATCCCGAACTTACTGTCCAGCTGCTCGCGAAGCTGACGGTTTTCCGTTTCGGCCCGGCGCGAACGCAGCACGCGCTGAAGCACCATTTCCAGCTGCTCCAGATTCACCGGCTTGGTCAGAAAATCGGTCGCGCCGTGTCGCATCGCATCAACCGCCGTTTCAATATTTCCGTAGGCGGTCAGCAGAATACAAACCAGTTGCGGTGACACCGCCAGCGCGCGCTGCATCAGCGTCATCCCGTCCATACCGGGCATCCGCAGATCGCTCAGCATCACGTCGACCGGCTTCTCACTCAGAATACTCAGCGCCGCCGCGCCGCTTTCAGCAATCAGAACGTCGTACGAACGGCGCAACGCCCGCGCCAGCCCTTCGCGTGTGTTCTTTTCGTCGTCCACGATTAAAATTACCGGTTTCATGTTCGTACTCCGTATTACGTACTGCGTATTATTTTCTAAAATAGAACGGGTTTATCCAAAAGGTTTTTGACTTTGTATTCGACCGAATCCTCCTCGATGCGCATCCCTCGTTCCTCCGGAACGATCTTCAGGAGCATTTTGATGATTTCGGTTAGAAACGCTGCACGATGAGTAAAAACCTCTTCTCCCAGCACATGTCTGATCCGGTAATACCAGCCACGGCTCTCACGCGCTGATCCCAATGCGTATTCATAGAACCGGGCCCGGTCTTTCGCGCTCAGCTTGGAATAGCCTTCTTCCAAATTGGCAGACACAGATCCAACAGCTCTATAAAGCTGATCCGAAAGAGATTTTATCCGCACATCCTGCACCACCTTCGACGCATCAAGCCAGGCAATGTCAGACAGAAAAAGAGCATAGCGGTAAACTTTCATCTTCCATAGCGCATCATCACTCAAATCTGCAGGAACCGTCTTTTCCCACTCATCATAATTCATAAGTTACCTCTTCCAAAATACGCAGTACGCAATACTCCCTACTCGTTACGCTTTGGCGCTTCGAGAAGCGACAAGCGCACATCGTCCCGCGGGAAATGCAGCGTGAAAGCGGTGCCTCGTTCCGGCGTACTGCAAATTTCAATTTCACCGCCGTGATCGCGCAGAATCCGCTGCACAATCATCAGGCCGAGTCCGGAACCCGTCGCCTTGGTCGTGTGATACGCCTCATAAATCGCGCCGAGATTCTCCGGTGCAATTCCCGGACCGTTATCCGCAAAGCAAATGCTCACGAAACGCGGCGACACGTCGATATTGATCTTCAGAATGCCGCCGTCCGCCATCGCCTGAATCGCGTTCTTAATGACATTAAAGAACGCCTGCTTCACCTGAACCTCATCGGCCGGAACCGACGGAATATGCCCGGCCTGTTTGCGCTCGACCAGAATACGGCGGTTTTCGACTTCGTGGCGCAGCAGCTCCAGCGTTTCATCCAGCAGCCGGTCCATCTGCACCGGCTTGCGGTCGGGAAGCGACGGCCGGATCGCGCGCAGAAACTGCGTAATGATCCGGTCCAGGCGGTGAACCTCGCGCTTCGAAACCTCGACCAGCTCTTTCAGGCTTTCGCGCGCTTCATAATCGGCCAGATCGGCCAGTTCGCGCTCCATCAGCTGTAAGTGGATCGTCACCGCATTCAGCGGATTACCGATTTCATGCGCCACGCCCGCCGCCAGCAGCGTCAGCGCCTTCAGCCGTTCGGACTCGATGGACTCGGCAGTCGTTTCACGCTCGCGCGTCACGTCGCGGAAAATCACCACCGCGCCCTGCTCGCGCTCTTCGATCGCCGAAAGCGGCACCATATAAAATTCCACAAACCGGTGATCCGGATAGGTTACCTCGATTTCGCGGCGAACCAGACGCTCCCACTCGTCGCCGTCCAGACTGAGCACCTTTTCCCAGTCGATATCGCGAATATAGCGGGCAATCGGCTGGTTTTCGGCGTCTGCGAGCTTAAAGCCGAAAAGCGCTTCCGCCTTGCGGTTGGCGTACCGGATGCGGGCGCCGCGCCCGACCACCACGATACCTTCCTGAATCGCCTGAAAGATCGTCTCCATCAGCCCTTTTTCGCGGGCCAGATGTAAAAACTGAGCCTGAACACTGTCGGCATCCATCCGCTCAAGACGATCGATCAATTTATCTAAAAACTTCGATTTCACAGGGAAATCCTCCGCTTAAACCGGGACAATTTGTACCACAGCTCCGGCGGAGTTCAACCGCTTAATAGCGCCAGAATGGCAAATGCCGATAAATTTTGTAGCCGAGG
>DAONGM010000065.1:5443-10429 GCA_035404105.1 Pontiellaceae bacterium | reverse complement strand
ATGGCGTATGATTTGACAGGTAAAATTAAGGTCGTTAAGGAAGCCCAGACCTTCGGGACGAAGGGCTTTACGAAGCGCGAGTTTGTGGTGACGGTCGAGGACGGTAAGTATCCGCAGGATATCGCGCTGGAGTGTGTTCAGGATAAAGTTTCGATGCTCGACGGTCTGAAAGAGGGTCAGCTGGTAACGGTGACGTTCGACATTCGCGGCCGCGAATACAACGGGCGCTATTTCAATAATCTGCAGGCGTGGCGCATCAAGGCCGAAAACGGCGGTGCCGCCGACGATGACCGTCCGCCGGTTCCGACCGACGCCGAGGCTCCCGGCAATTTTGACGACGATATTCCGTTCTGAGAATGGAAGGGTGTTGCGGGCGGAATAATGGAAGGATGAGGTTGAGTCCTCGTTCTGAAAACCGTATAGAAACGCTGTGAGCCGCAAAGAATCCATATTGAATCTGCTGAGTTCCCACGCGGATGCATTGCATCGTATGGGTGTGACGGCTATCGGTCTTTTCGGTTCCGTGGCGCGTGGCGATGATACGGCTTCCAGTGATGTGGATATCCTCGTTGAGTTTGAAAAACAGGGGAATACATTCCGGAATTTCAATGCGCTGTGTGATTTTCTGGAGCGTCATCTGGGTGACCGTTACGATCTGGTGACCCGTAACAGCCTGAGTCCCTACATGAGGCCGCACATTCTTGATGAGGTTGAATATGCCGTTCTCGCCTGACGATCTGATCCGGCATATCCTCGATGAAATCCGTTTCCTGACCGGTGAGTCATCCGTCCTGTCTGAAGACGGTTTTATGCGGGATGAAAAGGCTCAACGGGCTTTTGCACGCAGCTTTGAAATTATCGGCGAAGCGGCCAAGAAGATGCCGGACGATTTTAAGGCGCTCCATCCGGAGGTGAACTGGAAAGCGATGGCCCGGATGCGGGATAAGCTGATCCATCATTATTTCGGGGTGGACTATTTGCTTGTCTGGAACACCGTTCGAGAGAATCTTCCGGAACTTGGACGGCAGTTGGAAAAACTTTTAATATAGAACAGTTCAATTGGAGAAAATGATGAAAGTTGTATTGGCATATTCAGGCGGTCTGGACACGACAGTGCTTCTGACCTGGCTTCAGGAACAATTTAACGCGGAAGTGATCTGCTACTGCTCGAACGTCGGGCAGGAGGAGGAACTTGACGGGCTGGAAGCGAAAGCTCTCAAGCACGGCGCGGTCAAATGCATTGTGGATGACGTCTGCGAAGAGTTCGCGAAGGATTTTGTTTTTCCGATGATGCAGGCGAACGCGATTTACGAAGGCACCTATCTGCTCGGCACTTCGATTGCCCGCCCGCTGATCGCCAAGCGCATGATGGATATCGCGATCGCCGAAGGCGCGGAAGCCATTTGTCACGGCGCAACCGGCAAGGGAAATGATCAGGTCCGTTTCGAGCTGACCGCCTATTCGATGAAGCCCGACATTAAGATCATCGCTCCGTGGCGCATGCCGGAGGTCTTCAAATTTAAGGGCCGCCCCGACATGATCAAATATCTCGAGGAACACGGCATTCCCTGTTCGGTTTCGAAATCAAAACCGTACAGCACCGACCGCAATTTGCTGCATATCAGCTTCGAAGGCGGCATTCTGGAAGATCCGTGGAACGAGCCGGATGAAAATATGTGGTGCATGACCAAGCCGCTGTCGCAGGCGGCCGACAAACCGGAGTATGTGGAAATCAGTTTTGAAAAAGGTATTCCGGTCGCTGTTAACGGCGAAAAGCTTTCGCCTGCCGCGCTGATCCGCAAACTCAACGCTATTGGCTGCGAACACGGCATCGGACGCATCGATATCGTCGAAAACCGCTTCACCGGCATGAAAGACCGCGGTATCTATGAAACTCCCGGCGGAACGATTCTGCACCACGCGCACCGCGCGATGGAGTCGATCACAATGGATCGCGAAGTGATGCATCTGCGCGACTCGCTGATTCCGAAATATGCCACGCTGGTTTACAACGGCTTCTGGTTTTCACCGGAACGCGAAATGCTCCAGGCGGCGATTCTGGAAAGCCAGAAAACGGTTACCGGCGATGTCCGCGTTAAGCTGTTCAAAGGCGGGGTGCATGTTTGCGGGCGCCGCTCGCCGTATTCGCTCTACAGCTCGAAGATCGTCAGCTTTGACGAAGCAGGCGGCTACGACCAGACTGACGCGACGGGCTTTATTAAGCTCAATGCCCTGCGGCTGCGCGTCCGTGCGGCGATGCAGAAGAAGAAATAAGGCCCGGGTTTACCGGCTGAGAGAAAGGGTTCCGGTCTCCGGAACCCTTTTTTGCTACGGTATTTTTCTCTTGCCGGTGCAATTTATCGAGGGTTGTGACGTTTTATTTTACTGTACGCGTCCGGTCAAATTACGGAGTTCCCCGTGCGGGGAACCGGTTGTCCGGCGCAGGGAGCTGTTCCAAGGAGACTGGTATGAAGAAATGGGTTGTGTTGGCAGTTGCGGTGATGATGGTTGCCGGAGTTCAGGCAAAAGAAAAAGGCAAAGGCAAGGGTCCCGGTCCAAGTAGCGATATAACCAAGGCGGCATTTATTGCAGCGGAGCAGAAAAGGGCTGAAGTTGCAGGAACCGCATTTGATCCGGCTGCTGCCGAGGCCGCATTCGCGGCTCAGGACAAGAACGGCGACGGCGTTCTGACAGCCGATGAACAGACTCCTGCTGCCGGCAAACATGCCAAGAAAGGCGCCAAAGGCAGCAAAACATTAGTTCAATAAGCCGGCTGCTGAAGTGTTGAAAAAGTCCTGCGGAAATCCGCAGGGCTTTTTTTATTTTTCCCGATGGGCTTTCAGTATGGTTTCGCGCAACCCGGCGGGTTCCGGACGCTGCTTCAGAAGATCGTTCAGTTCAATCAGAGGAGCGATGTATCTCCATGGCTTAAAACATGTTGAATCGTCGTTCCGAAGGCGGGTTTGGGCGGCGATGCCCGACCGGCCGGAAAGTGCGGAACGATGGAAAACATTTTCCTGATGATTCCTGCTGGTGTGCAGTTCTAAACGATGGTAGTAAGCGGGCTTCAAATTACAAGAAAGGCGCATGAGCACCATCCATATCCGGGCCGCGACACTGGAAGACCTTCCGGCGATTGAGGTAATAGAGAAAAGCTGTTTTCATGCCGACCTGCGTGTCAGCCCGCGTGCCCTCCGGTACAGCTTTAAGAGCCCGATACAGAGTGTCTGGGTGGCTGTTGGCGGGCAGAACGAAACCATCGGCGCCATGGTGCTCTATCATCACCCTCGTTCCATCCGTATTTTCTCAATCGCGGTTCTGCCTGCCTTTCGCGGCAGCGGCGCGGGTCGGCAGATGATGGAGAAGGCGTTGAGCATGGCACGTCACGCAGGATGCGACGCAGTAACGCTTGAAGCGGAGCTTAGTGAACGCAAGCTCATCAGCTGGTATGAGAACTTCGGTTTTGAAATCAAAAAGACGTTGATAGATTACCACTCTTCAGGCCGCCATGCCGTCCGCATGCGGCTGGCTTTGAAGCCGGCGCTTAAAGGAGGGCGCGTTTGTGGCCGTTCGTAACCTGATTATTCTCAACAATCCGGCGCACTGGACCTTTGATATTGAGGAAGTGGAGGTCGTTTCCGCCAAAGCTTATCTGACCGAAAGCCGCTATGCGGAAATGAAGAATGCGCGTGTTTTCAATCTGTGCCGTTCCTACCGCTATCAATCCGTCGGCTATTACGTTTCTCTGCTGGCCGCCGCCCGCGATCACCGCGCGATTCCCAGCGTGACCACGATGCAGGATTTCCGCTCTCAGACCATCATCCGCACGATTGCCGAGGATATTGATGATCTGATTCAGAAGACGTTCGCCAAAGTGACCGCAAAAGAGTTCACGCTCTATATCTATTTCGGGCAGACCGTTCTGCCGGAACACCGTTATGTCGGACGTTCACTCTATAATCTTTTTCAGGCGCCGCTGCTGAAAGTCAGCTTTGAGTTCACCACGAAATGGCTGATTCAGCAGATTACGCCGCTTTCGCTGGGGTTGATTCCGGAAAGTGATCAGGAGCATATCGCGGATTTTGCCCGCAGCTATTTTTCGCGCAAGCGGTTTCAGAAAAGCCAGATCCAGCAATATGCCTTTGATCTCGCCATTCTGGTGAACCCGGAAGAGAAAAACGCGCCGTCGTGCAAGAAGGCGCTGAAGAAGTTCGAGGAAGCGGCCGACGAGCTGAACGTCTATACCGAGTTTATAACGAAAGAGGATTACAGCCGCCTGCCGGAGTTTGATGCGCTGTTTATTCGCGAAACGACGTCGGTGAATCATCATACCTACCGCTTCTCGCGCAAGGCCTTTGCCGAAGGGCTGGTGGTGATCGACGACCCGTTTTCGATTCTGCGCTGTGCCAACAAGGTTTATCTGGCGGAGCGTCTGGCTCAGGCCAAAGTGCCCGCGCCGCGCACCGTGATTCTGCAGAAGGAATCCCTCAAATCCAGCCCGGCCAGCCAGGGGATCACCTTTCCCTGCGTGCTCAAGCAGCCCGACAGCGCCTTTTCGCACGGCGTGACCAAGGCGGATAACGAGACGGAGTTCCGCGAAAAGCTGGATAAACTGTTCGAGAAATCCGACCTCATCATCGGGCAGGAATTCATGCAGTCCGACTTCGACTGGCGCATCGGTATCCTTGACCGCAAACCGCTCTACGCCTGCAAATACTATATGGCGCGCGGCCACTGGCAGATTTGCAACTGGGCCGGCGCGACGAACAGCCGCTTCGGCAAGGCTGAGACCATGCGGGTGGAAGATGCGCCGCCGGCCGTTGTGCAGACTGCACTTAAAGCGGCCAACCTGATCGGTGACGGCCTTTACGGCGTAGACCTGAAAGAGGTTGATGGCAAAGTGTATGTCATCGAAGTAAATGACAATCCAAGCATTGATGCCGGAGTCGAAGATATTGTTCTTAAAGACGATCTCTATCTGACCGT
>DAONGM010000065.1:0-5343 GCA_035404105.1 Pontiellaceae bacterium | reverse complement strand
GGAGAAAATGATGCCCCTGAAAAAATGTCCTTTAAATCGTGAGCAGCTCGAAGCTCTGACCAAAACAAATCCGACGCCGTTCCATCTGTATGACGAAACCGCCATTCGCGCTAACGCCCGCGCCTTGAAAACGGCATTTTCCTGGTGCCCCGGCTTTAAAGAATATTTCGCCGTTAAAGCCGCGCCCAATCCGTATCTGATGAAAATCCTGAAGTCTGAAGGGTTCGGCGCGGACTGTTCTTCTCTTCCCGAACTGATGCTTGCCGAGTCCGTCGGTCTTTCCGGTGAAGAAATCATTTTCACCTCGAATGATACTCCTGCCAACGAGTATGTGAAGGCCGTGCAGCTCGGTGCGATTATCAATCTCGACGACATCAGCCACATTGAATTTCTCGATCAGTGTACGGGGCTGCCCGAACTGGTCTGTTTCCGCTACAACCCCGGGCCTCTCAAGGGCGGCAATGCGATCATCGGCCATCCGGAAGAAGCAAAGTACGGATTCACCCGTCCGCAGCTTTTCGAAGGCTACCGCATCCTGCGCGACAAAGGCGTGAAACGCTTCGGTCTGCATACGATGGTGGCGTCGAACGAACTCGACGCGGTTTATTTTATCGAAACCGCGCACCTCCTGTTCGATCTGGTGGCGGAACTTTCCGCCGGACTGGGAATCAAATTTGAATTCGTCAATATCGGCGGCGGCATCGGCATTCCTTACAAACCGGAACAGAATCCGGTTGACCTGAAGGTGGTCGGGGAAGGTATCCGTAAGCTCTATGCCGAGAAGATTGAAAAAACCGGCCTGGGTCCGCTCGATGTACGCATGGAATGCGGCCGGATGGTGACCGGCCCGTACGGCTGGCTGGTCAGTCGCGTGCTGCATAAAAAAAACACCTACAAGCAGTACGTCGGCCTCGACGCCTGTATGGCCAATCTGATGCGCCCGGCGCTTTATGGCGCGTATCACCACATTACTGTGCCGGGGAAAGAAAACCTGCCGCATGACTTCGTTTGCGATGTGACCGGTTCGCTGTGCGAAAACAATGATAAGTTCGCCATCAACCGCGCGCTTCCGCCGGTTGAAATCGGTGACCTGGTCGTGATTCACGATGCGGGCGCGCACGGTCACGCCATGGGCTTTAATTATAACGGCAAACTGCGTTCGGCCGAGCTGCTGCTCCGTGAAAACGGCGAGGTTGTGCAGATCCGGCGTGCCGAAACGGTTCAAGACTATTTCGCCACCCTCGATTTTGCAGGTTTGAATAAATTCAACGTATAGGGCATAGTCTGCCGCCAACAGGAGAAAGCCATGTTGCAAGGAGCCCACACAGCGATTGTCACACCGTTTAATAAAGACGGATCGGTAGACTACGTCCGGTATCGCGAACTGATCGAGTTTCAGATCGAGAACGGTATCGACGGCATTGTGCCGGTCGGCACAACGGGCGAGTCGCCTACGCTCAACAACGACGAGCACATGAAGGTGATTGAAGAAACCGTCAAAACGGTTCACCGCCGTGCGCTGGTTATTGCCGGAACGGGCGCTAATTCAACTTCCGAGGCGGTCGAGCTGACAACGCTTGCCAAAGAACTCGGCGTTGACGCTACGCTGCAGGTGACGCCGTATTACAACAAGCCCAATCAGGAAGGGCTCTATCGCCATTTTTCAACGGTGGCGGATATCGGACTGCCGGTTGTGCTTTATAATGTTCCCGGCCGCACCAGCCGCGAAATCGCAATCGAAACCGTCGCACGGCTGGCTGCTCATCCGAATGTAGTGGCGGTCAAAGAAGCGGGCGGCAAAGTCGAGCGCGTGAAACAGACGCTGGATGTCTGCGATCTCGAAGTGCTTTCCGGCGACGACGCACTGGCGCTGCCGATGATGCGCGACGGCGCGATCGGGGTGATCAGCGTGGCCTCGAATGTAGTTCCGGGTGTGGTGGCTTCGCTTATTCATACCGCGCTGAAAGGCAATTGGGATGCCGCCCAGCTGCTGCACAACCGGTATGTAAAACTTTTTGACGCAATGTTCATCGATACCAACCCGATTCCGGTCAAGGCCGCGCTGGCTATGATGGGTAAGATCGAAGAGGTCTACCGTCTGCCGCTCTGCGAAATGAGCGCAACGGATAAAGAAACTCTGCGGAACGTAATGACGTCATCAGGTGTATTGTAATCCAGCCTCTGCTCGGAGCTTTCCGCGGGGCTGAACGGGGCAGCGGGTTTAAACAGAAAGGACAATCATATGGCCAACGTTGGTAAACTGCTTGAAACAAAAGGCAAAGAAATCATTTCTGTATCGCCGGACACCGTCATCCGCGATGCAATCTGTAAAATGGCTGAGAAATCGGCCGGCACGGCTCTGGTTATGGACGGCAACAAACTGGTCGGCATTTTTTCCGAGCGCGATATTATCCGCAAAGTCTATCTGAAAGACAAATGCGGTAAAGCCACCAAGGTGAGCGAAATCATGTCTACCGGCCTCACCACCGTTAAGCCGGATACAACACTTGAGAGCTGTATGGAGATGATGACTGAAAAACGCATTCGTCACCTGCCGGTGCTCAGCGGCGATCAGGTCGTCGGTGTTATTTCAATCGGTGACATCGTCAAATTCATGGTGCAGGAAAAAGAATTCGTGATTAAAAATCTTCAGAGTTACATCTCCGGCCCCGGCATGTAGAAACGGTTCCTGAGGTTCAATGAAAAGGTTTCCGGATTCCGGAAACCTTTTTTATTCCTCCGGTTTGAAAGGCTCTGCGGTCAACGTGCCGCCTTTTTTCACCAGCTTTTCAATCTTCTGCTCCACCTCGTTGAGCTTGCCGGAGCAGAGCGTCACCAGCTTCGAGCCTTCCTCGAAATGCTTAATCATCTGTTCGAGCGAAAGATCGCCGCTCTCCATCTCTTCAACAATGGCTTCGAGCCGCTCCAGAGATTTTTCAAAATCGACAGTTTTTTCGGCCATAATCATGCCTCCTTCTCTTTGACTTCTGAAATGACAGTTCCTTTTGAAAGGCGGGTTTTCAGCAGATCGCCCGGTTTGATCTGCGCTGTATCGCGCACGACACAGCCATCGGCAGTTTGCGTCAGACTGTAGCCCCGATCCAGCACGGCCAGCGGACTTAATGCACGCAGCTGCACTTCGATTCGGCGCAGATTTTGTTTACGCTCCGCAACCGCGCTCTCCAGCCGGTGAGTCATGGTTTGTTGTAAAACCGGAAGGCGCTGCTTCTGAGCCGCCACTGCGTTTTTCAAACACTCCGCGAGAAACCGGCCGGCTTCATCCACTTTTTGCTGCCGAAGCCGCAGCCCGTCTGTCAGCGCATGAATCATCGTTTGCCGGAAGCCGGGAATCCGCTCGCGCTGAACATACACCTGGTTTTGCAGTGAACCGCCGAGCCGCGCGGCCAGCCGCGTAAGTTGCGTTTCCAATTCGGTTTTGACCGGCACGGCCAGTTCTGCGGCGGCGGACGGCGTCGGCGCACGTACATCGGCAACGAAATCGCTGATCGTAAAATCAATTTCGTGGCCGACTGCCGAGATTACGGGAATCCGCGAAGCGGCAATGGCGCGGGCGACCGCTTCCTCGTTGAACGCCCACAGGTCTTCGAGGCTGCCGCCGCCGCGTCCGACGATCATCAGGTCAATATCGTCGCGGGTATTCAGATAATCAATCGCGGCGGCAATTTTCGCCGCCGCGCCTTCGCCCTGTACAGTGACCGGCGCGAGCAGGATTTCAATTGTCGGAAAGCGGCGCGTCAGCACATGGATAATGTCGCGGATGGCGGCGCCGGTGGGCGAGGTCACGACGCCGATTTTCTGCGGCAGCAGCGGCAGCGGTTTTTTGCGGGCGGCATCGAACAGCCCTTCGGCGGCGAGTTTGGCTTTCAGTTTTTCAAACTGCTCCTGAAGCGAGCCTTTGCCGGCCTCTTCAATCTTGCGGATGATGAGCTGGTAGCTTCCGCGCGGTTCATAAAGGCTGGCCTGTCCGAGCACGCGGACCTGAAGACCGTCTTTCGGCGCGAACGTGGCTGCGGCGTTGTTCTGTTTGAACATGGCGCAGGCGACGGAAGCATCGGCGTCTTTGAGCGTAAAATACCAGTGGCCGCTGGCGTGGCGGGTCAGGCGCGAAATTTCGCCTTCGACCCAGACCTCGCCGATGCCGTTTTCGAGTGCAAAACGCGCGGTGCGGTTGAGCTCGGTAACGCTGTAGATTTTGCGTTTGTCGTCCATCAGGCACGTTCTCTGATCCGCTCAATGCTGCGGGCTTTACCGGTTTTGATGTCGATATCCAGAATAACGCCTTCGAGTGCCGGATCTTTATCCGCCGTATCAAACTTCTGCGGCATACCGGTGATGAATTTTTGAATGACCGGCTCGACTTCGCGGCCGATAACGGAATCTTTCGGGCCGGTCATGCCGAGATCGGTGATATAGGCCGTGCCTTTCGGCAGAATGGCCTCGTCCGAGGTCTGGACGTGAGTATGCGTGCCGACCAGGGCGGTGATGCGTCCGTCAAGATAACGGCCCAGCGCGATTTTTTCCGACGTCGCCTCGGCGTGGAAATCGATCAGGATGGTTTTGGCCTGTGCCATGCCGATCAGCCGGTCGGCGGTGCGGAACGGGCAGTCGGCCGGATCCATGAAAACGCGGCCGATCAGAGAAATGATGCAGATGGGGCCTTCGTCTGTTTCGATGGTTGTCATGCCGCGGCCCGCTGCGGCGGGCGGAAAGTTAGCCGGGCGGACCAGGCGAGGTTCAGTGCCAAGCAGGGGGGCGAGATTTCTATCGTCCCAGGCGTGGTCGCCGAGCGTCAGCGCGGCGGCTCCGGCGACGAAAAGAGCTTCGACGATTTCCGGCGACGGGCCGCGCCCGCCGGCGGCGTTTTCGGCATTGGCGATGACGAGGTCGATCCGGTTTTCCGCGCGGAGCCTCTCGGTGATCCGCTGGAAAATCTGCCGGCCGGCGCTGCCGACCATATCGCCTGTAAAGAGAATTTTCATGCCGCACAGCATACCCGGTTTGCGAACCTTGGAAACTTTTTTCCACACATTGGCACCGGTAACATTGCGCGCCGGACCGCTTTCTGGTTTGGTGGAGCCTTCAAGGAGACTTTTATGGAAGATCGGCTGATCAAGATGGAGATGCTTTATTCGGATCAGAGCAGAATGCTGGAAGATCTCAGTCAGGAGATGTATCAGCAGCAGGTGGAAATAAAACGGTTGACCGCCCGGATTAAACTGCTGGAAGAAAAAACGGCATCGATTTCCGAATCGAACAATATCGGCGGTCATGAACGCCCGCCGCATTATTGATCCGGCGGCAACATCTCCCAATCATTTCCGC
>DAONGM010000064.1:0-10709 GCA_035404105.1 Pontiellaceae bacterium | reverse complement strand
TAGGCTTTTGCGCCCTCAAATTCAACTCTTGGTTTTCTGGCCATTAAAAACCGTAAAACAGAGAAAAATCGTCGCTTCAATTTAAAAATAACGAATTAGGCGGACTGACACCTTTTTAGAGAAAAATCGTCGCTTCAATTTAACGAATTAGGCGGACTGACACCTTTTTCACCTTTTCCGGATGCGGTGCGATACGAAATGTTGGTGGCGCGATCCATCAGGTCGTAGGCGTACGCGGTGACGATGCCGGACTGCGTGCTGGTGGCTGCCGCTACCAGAAAGACAAACAGGTCAACGCCAGATTCTAAAATTCATTGGCCGACTCCTTTTGACCGCTTTTTATAAAAGTTATACCACCAACCGATGCCCATAATAATCACAATCCAAGGGATGTTAACAAATATCGGTGGGCAAATCATCAAAAGGGCATCTCCGAATCCACAGGTGTCAGAGGGAGTGCATGTTAGTACAAATACAACATCTGATGTAACCAAGACCGGTACAATCAACGCCGTTGCCATTATAATGCGTGATGACCTTACAGATAACTGACTGGAAAGAAACCGGTATATAACCCAAAATAAAATAAATGGTATTGCCCAATATCCCAATAACAGCAACTTTCTTAAAATAGGATCTCTAAAATGCCACAATCCATTTAGTCCTGCCACAACCGCAATGAAAATTAATATACCACTCAAAAAAGGGGTCAGTCCGCCTAATTCGTTATTTTGTTTTTTAGCTCCCATAAAAGACCTTCCGAGGACTGCTCTACGGAAAAGAGGTTCCCCCTTTACCGGGGTATTTCCATCTACCCGCGGGATAATTCAATCGAGCGGTTTTGCGCCGCAAGAAGCGCGTCAACAATCGCCGGTTTCACGCCAGACTCATCAAGCTTCTGAATCGCCGCCGCTGTCGTTCCGCCTTTCGACGTGACTTTTGCGCGCAGGATTTCCGCATCTTCTCCCGAATCTTCCATGAGCCGGGAAAAGGGGTCGGTCCGCCTAATTCGTTATTTTGTTTTTTAGCTCCCATAAAAGACCTTCCGAGGACTGCTCTACGGAAAAGAGGTTCCCCCTTTACCGGGGTATTTCCATCTACCCGCGGGATAATTCAATCGAGCGGTTTTGCGCCGCAAGAAGCGCGTCAACAATCGCCGGTTTCACGCCAGACTCATCAAGCTTCTGAATCGCCGCCGCTGTCGTTCCGCCTTTCGACGTGACTTTTGCGCGCAGGATTTCCGCATCTTCTCCCGAATCTTCCATGAGCCGCGCGGCTCCTTCGACTGTTTTGAGCGCCAGTTTACGGGCTGTTTCTTTATCTAGCCCCATCTTTTCCGCTGCGGCAAGCATGCCTTCGAGCAGATAAAATACATAAGCCGGTCCGGAGCCGCTCAGCGCCGTTACGGCATCCAGATCGCGCTCTTCGACGCGTACCGTCAGACCGACGCAACCGAGAATTGTTTCCGTCACTTCAAGATCAGCCTCGTCGGCGTACGTTCCGGCGGCAATCGCCGAAGCGCCCTGCCCGACCAGCGCAGGCGTGTTGGGCATAACGCGCACCACGCGGTGTTTTCCGCCGAGCAGGGTTTCAATTTTCGCCGCCGGAATTCCTGCCATGATGCTGATAACCAGCGTTTCGGAGCGAAGCACCGGCGCAATTCCTTTGAGTACGTCCGCCATTACCTGCGGCTTTACGGCAAGCAGAACGATCTCGGCGTTTTTGACAACGCAGTTATCCGTCGAGGTTGAAACGCCGTACTCTTTCGCGAGATCAGCGAGCCGTTCCGGACGAACGTCGGTCATGATAATTTTTTCCGGCGCACAAAAACCGCCTTCGACCATACCGCTGACAATGGCTTCCGCCATATTTCCCGCACCGACAAAAACGACTTTTGATTCCATAATACTCATGACCGTCCTCCGAAGATATCTGACCCGACGCGAATATATGTCGCCCCCTCTTCGATCGCCACCTCGAAATCGTGCGACATGCCCATGGAAAGTTCCGGCAGCGGCGTACCGGTTTCCTGCTGAAGCCGGTCGCGGAGTTCCCGAAGGTTTGAAAAATGGATGCGTGCTTTTTCCGGATCGGGTGTAAACGGCGGAATCGTCATCAGCCCGTGAACTTCGACCTTGCCGCATTGGTTCGCGGCTTTAATCAGCGCGGCCGTTTCTTCCGGAGCGCAGCCGTCTTTGGATCCTTCGCCGGAAACATTAACCTGAATGAGAACCGGAAGCGGCACCGCCGCGTATTTATCCAGCTCGCGCAGCAGGTGTTCGGAATCAACCGAATGAATCATCCGGAAAATTCCCGACGCCGCGATGCGCGCTTTGTTGCTCTGCAGATGGCCGATGAGGTGCCATTGCAGATGGCCGGGACAGAGCGGAATTTTGGCCTGCGCTTCCTGTACACGGTTTTCGCCGAACAGAATCTGACCGGCATCGGCGGCTTCCAGCACCGCATCAGCCGGTTTGGTTTTGGAAACAGCAACCAGCTTTATTTCATCACGCCGCCGGCCCGCTTCTTCGCAGGCGGCGGCGATGCGGGTTTCAACCGCTTCGAGGTTTTCGCGGATACTCATACTTTTGCGATCAGTTTGATGACGAGCATTTCGAGGATCAGTTCCTGAGGAACGCCGCTGGATACCAGCTGTTCGTGGGTTTCGAGCAGGCGCTTCTGGCAGCGGCGCAGTTCTTCGGCGCTGTAATTTTTCGCCTGCTGGGCGAGTTTGGACGTGCGGAACCAGTGCGTCTCACGCGGATCGGACGGCAGCTGGGAAAACATTTTTTCCATTTCCTGATCGCTGCTCCACTGCACCGCATTCGCACCGTAGCCGCCGGAAAGCCGCAACCAGCCCTGGTCAATGTACGCACGGTACTGCATGAGATTCTGGTAGAGGCTTTCGATGGCAAATATGATGCCGACGGGTGCTTCGCCCTGAAAAATTAGCTGACGCAGGATTTTAAGCGCTTCGTCCAGCCTCCGTTCGCCGAGCGCATCGGTGAAGTCCCACGCTACGGCTTCGGCGGAGGACGAAGTGATGGCCTTCACATCCTCGACGGTGATTTCTTTGCGGTCGCCGATGTAGAGCGTCAGTTTCTCAACTTCCATGACGAGCTGGCGGGTGTCGGTACCGACTTTTTCGAGAAACAGATCGAGCGCGCCCGCGCCGATGCGGCACGGCGCTTTGGCAAACAGAGCCTGCGCCCGCTCGCGAATGACCGGTTTCTTTTTATAGTCCTGTTCGGGCAGGTCATAGGCTTCGACCGCGCCGGCCGCTTCACAGATTTTATAGAAGGCGGAGCGGCGGTCCACGCCGGGCGCCGAGATGATCAGATGCTGGCTGTCCGGCAGCCCTTTCTTAATGTCGTCGGCCAGTTTGCCGAGAAGGCCTTTCACTGTTTCGTTTTTGCTGATAACGGCGTCTTTAAAAATGGACACGTCACGGAGCCAGACCGTTTTCTGCCCGCCGAACAGGCCGACAGTCCGCAGGGCCCCGATACAGGTTTTCAGCGCCGTTACCGCTTCGTCGATCGTTTTTACATCGCCGTCGACGGTTTCGAGGCTGAGGGTCTGTTCGTTTTCCGGACAGAGCGCGTTAACGGTCTTGCGGGCGTTGTGACTCACCAGATATTCGTCGGTTCCATGTATCAGTTTTACGGCCACGGGTTGAATTCCTTATTTGCGTTGCAGGCGCATCTTAATCATAATCCCCGTCCATGAGCAACACGCAGAAGGATGGAATGAACCGGCCGCTGTGGGCACCATGGCGCGTCGAATATATTCACAGTGAAAAGAACGGCGAGTGCTTTCTCTGCCGGATGTTCCGGGAAAATACTGACCGCAAAAATCTTTTACTCGTCCGCGGCAAAACCTGCGCCGTTATGCTGAACCGCTATCCTTACAACAGCGGGCATCTGATGGTTGCTCCGTACCGCCACATCGCCGAGCCTGCCGGTTTGACGCCGGAAGAAAATCTGGAAATGGCCGCCCTCACCGCCCGCGCCGTGGACGTGCTGCGGACGGTGATGTCGCCGCACGGCTTTAACATCGGCATCAATCTCGGCGAAGCCGCCGGCGCCGGCCTGAAAGATCATCTGCACCAGCATATTGTTCCGCGCTGGGTCGGCGACACCAATTTCATGCCGGTTCTGGGCGGACCGCGTGTAATCCCTGAAGCGCTCGAAATCACTTATGATCTGCTCCTGAAATCCTTCAACCGTTAACCGGAGAGTCCTATGCCGAAAAATATACCTGTCCTTTGCGTAGAAGCTGAAACACTGGCGGAAGCGTACGAAAAAGCGCTGACCGCTCTTTACACGCGCGGAACCCGTTTTAAAACGCAGTACGACAAACCGGGCGACCCGCTCAGTCTCGACTGCACCATAAACATCACCGTCCTTGATCCGATGAAGGATCCGATGATTCACAAAGCGTTTCCGGGCGGCATCGCCGACCTGCGCGAATATGTTATGGAACTCAAGGGCTTCAAAGATCACTGGGTCAAAAACATGAACGACCCTGCCGACACCCGTTGGGAATATACCTACCACGGGCGCCTTGCCGACTACGGTGTCTGGAAGGAACTGCAGAACGGCAAAAGCACCGAAGCCGGCCCGTTTAAGATCCGGCAGCTCGATGGTATTATCGAAAAACTCTCGAAACAGCCGTTCACCCGGCAGGCGCAGGCTATCACCTGGATGCCGAATCTCGACCTTGAATGCTACGATCCGCCCTGCCTTCAGTCCATCTGGTACCGGATACTCGAAGACGAAGACGGCGTCTGGTGGCTCAACACCAACATCCGGTTTCGCAGCAACGATGCATGGGGCGCCAACTTCATGAACATGTTCGGCTTCACCCTCTTCAGCAAAGAAGTCATCGCCGACGCCGTCGCGGAAAAAACCGGAAAGACCGTCAAACTGGGACGGCTGAACTGGCAGGCCGACTCCTTCCACATCTACGGTAAAGACATACAGTCCGCCAAAGAACGGCTCTTTGACCGGCTGGGCACAACCGATTTCGAGGATCGCGTCTACGAATTTCACGACGAAATGATCCGCGAAATGTACGATGAGGCCGAAGCCGGGGTACTCGCCAAAATTAAAACCTATGACGCCGCGCATGCGCGGCCTTAACAACGAAGGAGACTGACCATGTCGAAATCACAGGATGCAAAAAAAGAAACCAAGAAGAAACCGGCCAAAACCCAAAAAGAGAAAAAGCAGGCCAAACTCGAAAAAAAGAAAAGCCGATAGCTCCAGCGACGGTCTGGAACGAACGCCCGGTTAAGCACTCGCGGACTTTTGGTCGCGGGTGCTTTACTGTTTCGCCCCCTGATTCCTGATTATTTAGGGTGGATTCGCCGGAAAATTTCTCTACATTCTCTCCCCTCTTCTATCGTTTGAAAGGACAGTTTTATGGCCGGCGAATACGTTTACAATCTGCAGAACCTGACCAAACAGCACAACAAAAAGACCGTGCTGGAAGATGTCACCCTCGCCTTTTTCTTCGGTGCCAAAATCGGCGTGATCGGCGGCAACGGCTCCGGTAAATCGTCGCTCCTGCGCATCATGGCCGGCGTAGACACCGAATACATGGGCCAGGTGCAGATCGCCAAACGGGCGCGCATCGGTTACCTCCCGCAGGAACCGCAGCTCGACAACTCCAAAACCGTCATGGGCAACGTGATGGAAGGCGTCGCGGCCTCACAGGCCATTCTCGACCGCTACGATGAAATCTGGGAACTGCTGGCCGGCGATGTTTCCGACGAGGAATCCGAAAAACTGAACGAGGAAGTGGCCCTGCTGCAGGACAAGATCGACACGCAGGATCTCTGGAATCTGGATAACCAGGTGGAAATGGCGATGGACTCGCTCCGTCTGCCGCCCGGCGACAGCTCCGTCGAAAAACTCTCCGGCGGTGAAAAACGCCGCGTCGCCCTCTGCCGCCTGCTGATTTCCAATCCCGACGTCCTGCTGCTCGACGAACCGACCAACCACCTCGACGCGGAATCCGTCGCGTGGCTCGAAGAATACCTGAAACGCTACACCGGCACGCTGGTCGTCATCACCCATGACCGCTACTTCCTCAACAACGTCACCGAATGGATTCTCGAACTCGATGCCGGGCGCGCCTTCCCTTACAAGGGTAACTACGAAGCGTGGCTCTCGCAGAAACAGGCGATGCTCGATGCCCAGAGCAAACAGGCCGCTTCACGTAGCAAACTGCTGGCGCGCGAACTCGAATGGATCCGTACCAACCCCTCCGGCCGCCGCGCCAAGAGCCGCGCCCGCATCCAGAACTATGAACAGCTCGCCAAACAGGAAATCGACACGCGCGAAGACAACGTCGAAATCCAGATTCCCTCCGGCGAGCGGCTCGGCAACCTCGTCGTGCGCGGCGAAAACCTCACCAAGTGCTACGGTGACCGCGTCATCTTTGAAAACGTCAGCTTCGACCTGCCGCCCGGCGGCATTGTCGGCATCATCGGCGCGAACGGCGCCGGGAAAACCACGCTGTTCCGTATGATCACCGGCGCGGAAGAGCCGACCGGCGGCAAACTCACGGTCGGCCCGACGGTCAACCTTTCCTACGTCGACCAGTCGCGCGACGCGCTCAATCCGGACAGCACGGTGTATGAGGAAATCTGCGGCGGCAACGAGTGGATCGATCTCGGCGGCAAACGGATGAACGGTCGCGCCTACTGCGGCAAGTTCAACTTTAAAGGCGCCGAACAGCAGAAAAAAGTCGGCGTGCTCTCCGGCGGGGAGCGCAACCGCGTTCACATGGCCAAGCTGCTGCGGCGCGCCGGCAACCTGCTGCTGCTCGACGAACCGACCAACGACCTCGACGTGACCACCCTGCGCGCGCTCGAAGAAGCGCTGCTCAGCTTCGGCGGCTGCGCCGTCGTCGTCAGCCATGACCGCTGGTTCCTCGACCGCATCGCCACACACATTCTGGCGTTCGAAGGCGACAGCAAGGTCACCTGGTTCGAAGGCAACTACGAAGCCTACCACGAACAGCGCCGCCGCCTGCTCGGCGACGAAGCCGACAAACCTCACCGCATCAAGTTCCATCCGGTCAGCCATAAGTGACCGGAATCATCATGGAAACCCTTGTTACACGTACACTGGAACTGACCGTTGACGGCCGCGACCGTAAATGTCCCGTGTACGTTCCCGGCGCACTGAATGCCGCGCAGCCGGTTCCGCTCCTGCTGGTTTTTCACGGCGCGGAAGGAACCGGCGCTTCCATGATTAAAAAATTCCGCGCGCTCGCCGACCGCAACGGGTTTCTGATCGCCGCGCCCGACGGAATCGGCGGACGGTGGAACGCCCTGCAGCCGGATGAAATCGCAGCTACCGGTAACGCTGACGAACCTGCGTTTGCCGCCGCCATCCTGAACGCTCTGGAAAAAGAGTATCCCGTTGATTCCAGCCGCATCTACGCCAGCGGATTTTCCAATGGCGGCGCGCTGTGTCAGGTGCTCGCCAGCCGACCCGAATCGCGGCTGGCCGCCATCGCCTGTGTCGGCGCCACACTTCCCGCCGTTCTGCAAAACCAGATCGGGTCCGCGCCGTCCGTTTCCGTTCTTCTGCTGACCGGAAGCGACGATGAGTTTTTCGGCGCCGGAGGCTCTAAACTCGGGCCGTTCCTGTCGGCAGATAAAACCGCCCGGCTTTGGGCCGAACATAACAAATGCTCGCTAGAGCACTTTACGATTCAAATGCCGCAACCCACCCCGGCCTCTGGCCACCCCTCCGAAGGAGGGGAACTTTTAAAATCCCCTCCTTCGGAGGGGTGCCGGAACGGCGGGGTGGGTTTCCCCGCCTTTCACACAACGGCACTTCAACCGTTAAATTCTCTAACTGCTCCCGCGCGCTGGATCAATGAAAAAACCGGTGTTGAAGTCCAATCCCGCTGGATCGAAGGCGGCAAGCATTCATGGAGACTCAGTGCTGATCTGGATACCAGCCTGACGATCTGGCAGTTTCTGAGCGCCCATTCCCGATACACTCAAAATTCCTGATTCCATTGGCGTGCATTAGCGTTCATTCGCCTGTCTCGCCATAGCTTATTGCTAAAGCGGCGGCGGACGGTTAGATTCCCGCGCATGGCAAAACTGGAAAATACCTTTTCGTGGTCGTTCAGCGCGGCGGCCGATTTCGATGAATGCCGGCGGCGGCGTTACTGGAGCAAGTACGGCATGTGGGGCGGCTGGGAGAAAACCGCCGCGCCGGAAACAAAAAAGGCCTACCAGCTCAATAAGATGGATAACCGCTGGGGGCTGATGGGTCAGGCCGCTGAAAACTCCGTGATGCGGATTCTGCGCCAGCATCAGGCGGGCAACCCGATCACCGCCGACGAGGCGTTTGAAACTGTCGCCCGCCCGTTTCTGCGCCAGAAGTGGACGGAATCAAAACGCGGCGAATGGAAAAACGATCCGAAAAAGTTCTGCTGCCTGCGCGAACACTATTACGGCACGATGGGCGACGAAAAGGCCGCCGCCGAACAGATGAGCGGCCAGATTAAAAACTGCATCGCTAATTTTATCGAAAAGGTTCTTCCTAGAATCGGAGCCGTTACCCGCGAACAGGAACTGCCGGTGAAAACACCGGATCAGGGCGGCGACCCGGAAAATATGGAATTCAAGGGCGTGAAGATGTATGTCATTCCAGACTACGCCTACCGCATCGGCGGGCAGTTCCACATTCACGACTGGAAAGCCGGCAAGGTCAAAGAATCGCACCGCGAACAGCTGGGACTTTACGCACTGTGGGCGCGCGAAAAATTCCGCGCCAAACCGGAAGATACGTTCCTGTACGTCGAGTATCTCAACGAAGGAGTGGTGGCGCCGTTCCAGCTTGTACCCGAAGATTTTGTACGGCTCGAAGCGCGCGTCGAGGATTCCGTGGCTGAAATGACGGAGTACCTGGCCGGTTTCGACCGTAAGCGCAACGAGCCGCTGCCCAGAGAAGAATGGGAACTGGCTGCCGATCTCACATCCTGCAAAAACTGCAACTTCTACGAACTCTGCAAACCCGAATTGGGAGAGTAACTCCGTTACCCGTTCGTTACGGTCGGCATCAGCCGGATGCGGGCGGGAATAACAACCGGAAGGTCTTTCCCTTCAACCCAGTAGGCTTTTCCGGTGATCTCAATCTTCATGCCGGTAAAGGTCAGCATCTGAGGTTTGTTCCCGTAAACGTGACAGACGATGATGTCGGTGAAATGATCGTCGACCAGTTTGTAAAGCATGTTGTCGGACGGTTGCAGTATGCCGTAATAGGTTCCTGTGACGCCCTGCGGTTTGGCCGGATCGATTTTGAGCTTATTCGGCATATTCGTCGCCGAAGATGCTGAAGCCGCGATCAGGACATCCGCAACGGTCGGTTCCGAGAACGCCTGCACAACCGTCTGCGTTTCTTGAACCGCGGCCGGAACCGCATCCGGCCCTGCAAACGCATTGCCGGGAACGGCGGTATATTTGCGGCTGACCCAGATGACCGTGTTGGAGGTTGGCGCAATTTTCAGCCACTGTGCAATCTTACTGCGAACCGTCAGAATATCCCCTTTGTGTGCCGTGCCTACGGTACCGTGGCTCAGACTCGGCCCGGAACGGATGTTCAGCAGTTCCGGCACAACGGTGTTGCTGATGACAAATTCGCTGTTCACCCAAAGGTCGACTGAGTCAGGGGGCTGAACGCCGACCCAGTCCGGATTACTGTTGTCCCGAAGAGTCAGTTCATCGCCGAGCATTGCGCGGCCCAGCAGTACAGCGTTCGTTTCCGGCGCAGCGCGCAGGCTCACCCGGTCGCCGGTCATTTTTACTTTTACCGTTTCCTGAACCGTGTTCGTCGCGGATTCCTGTGCGTAAACGGCAAACGTTAAAGCAAACAGTGAAAACAGAATTTTTTTCATAGCGGCTCCTCTTTCAGTCCGAACAACCGGGTTGCATTCTGAGCGGTTGTTTTCGCCAGCGACTCTACTGTACAGCCGCGCAGTTCCGCAAGCCGTTTGGCCGTATCAACCGCAAAGGCCGGTTCGCAGCGTTCGCCGCGGTGCGGAACCGGCGCGAGATACGGCGCGTCGGTTTCAATCAGCAGGCGGTCGTCCGGCACAAACTTTGCCACCTCGCGCAGCGGGTCGGCATTCGCAAAGGTGACGATGCCGCTGAAACTGATATAGAAACCAAGGTCGAGCAGTGCGGCCGCCATTTTCCGGTCGCGGGTAAAACAGTGAATCACACCGGCGCGGGCGGCATCGCCCTTCCAGTGCTTGGCGTAATCGGTAAGGATCGAAAGCGTGTCATCGTCCGCGTCGCGCGTATGAACAATTACCGGCTTACGGGTATGAATGGCTGTTTCCAGGCATTGAAAAAACAGCCGCTGCTGTTCTTTGGCTTTTCCCGGTTCATAAAAATAGTCGAGTCCGGTTTCGCCGATGGCCACGGTTGAAGGCCGTGCGGCCAGTTCCCGCAGTGCGCTGATGTCACAGATCGAATCCGCCATGTGGCGATCATAACCGGCGGCGGCATAAATCCGTTCCGCAAACGCCTCGGCCAGCATCTGCGCCAGTTCATTGGCTTCCGGAGAACCGCCGACGGCGATCATTTTCGAAACGGCTGCTGTTTCCGCGCGCTCCAGCAACCCTTCCAGCGTGCCGTCTTTTACAAAATCGTCAAAATGAACATGTGTATCGAA
>DAONGM010000063.1:0-10804 GCA_035404105.1 Pontiellaceae bacterium | reverse complement strand
GGAGTGGTGGCTTCTGAGTGGCTGATTGCTTTTTCAATTTTTATTTTCCTCAGCTTGGCTCTGGTTAAGCGTTATGCGGAACTGAGAGCGGCAGCTCAACAGATGCCGGACTCTCTTCAGTCTCGCGGGCGGGGGTACCGTGTTGTGGATATGCCATTGTTAGGTGGTTTCGGAGTTGCAACCGGATGTCTCTCTGTGCTTGTGCTGGCGCTTTATATCAGCAGTCCTAGAGTGATTGATTTTTATCCCCGTCCTGCCGTTCTCTGGCTTCTCTGTCCTCTTCAGTTCTACTGGATTGCTCGCATCTGGCTGTTGGCCGGGCGCGGCGAAATGTCTGATGACCCTCTCGACTTTGCTGCCCGCGACCTGCGCACCTGGCTGGTTGTTTTTTTAAGTTCGATGACGTTAGTCCTCGGCAGCTTTTAGCAAACGTCAAGTGATCCTTTAGATTTTACGAACGTGTAAAATGCTTAAAAGCGATGGTTTGAATCGAACATGAATACTATAAAAAAGATTCTCAATTCGTTTAGAATAGATCAATGCTCATGGGCGCCGGAACAGGAACCTAAAAAATTCCATGTTTTTGCTCTATTGCTTATTTTTTTGTTGTTTTCGGGTTTGTACGGTCTGCTGGGCTGGCTGTTTATGCGGCTCGGTTGCTTTTCTCATGTTGATATTTTTTTTGGCGCAGATGCCCGTTGGATGGTCGGGGATATCGCCGAATTTGCCGCGAATCACTATCGTACAAATACGCATCCGCTGGGAGTTTTGCTTGTTAATCCGGTCGGCACTCTGCTGAACCTGCTTGTGCGATCTCCCCAAACGACAGCATTGTTGATTACAGCGTTAACCGGCGGTGGCTTCGTTGTATTGCTTGTCGTTTTTCTTTTGCGGCTTTGCATTTCAAAAACTCTGGCTGTTCTCTGTGCTTTTTTAGGCGGCCTGTCGGCCTGTAATCTGTTGTGGAGTGCGGTTCCTGATTATTTTTTATTAGATGGCATCTCTCTTCTTTTTTTCTGTTGGGTTGTAACAGCGCATCCGCACAAGTTGTGGCTTGTCGTTGTCTCGGCCGCGATTGCAGCAGGTACTGTGACAACCAACCTTCCTGTGGTAGTCATGATCTACACTGTGGCCCGGCACGGGATCCGGCAGAAACTCTCGGTCATGCTGCGGGACGGCATAAAGTTTTTTGTGCTGATTTTGGCGCTGGTGACGATGCTGGCGGTAGTACAGGATCTGATCTATCCCTCATCAACACTTTTCTTTCGGACACATGCTCTGCAGAGCCGTACTATGTATATGAGCAGTGAAAGTACGATTGGCCGTTTTGCACTGTTTGTG
Source organism: Pontiellaceae bacterium (assembly GCA_035404105.1). Lineage (GTDB taxonomy): Bacteria > Verrucomicrobiota > Kiritimatiellia > Kiritimatiellales > Tichowtungiaceae > Tichowtungia. Next base: position 9,463 of record DAONGM010000063.1, on the reverse strand, counting down.
CCCTATCTGTTTTTGTTTAACATTCTCTTTCCAAGCGTTGCGCGGGTCTCCTTGGGGGCGGAGGGGCTGGCCGGCATACGCTTTCCGATTACAAAGCTGTCGGCATGCACAGAGCTGTTTACGCCGATGGGATGGCTTTTTGTTTTGTTGTGGCTCGTGCTACTGGGATTTTCCCTTTGGGTATGTATCAGAGAAAAACAAATGGCTAAGCCGCTTACGGTTCTTTTGGCGTTGTGCCTTTTGTTTAATGTCGCCTTACATTTGTTTTATGGACGGCCAGATGAATTTTTTCTGTATACCCCGCACTGGACTTTTATGGTTATAGCTCTGCTGGGGATCTCATTGGATGTCATTTCCCGGAAATTCAGACAGGTGTTCCTTGCTATTGTGATCTACCTGCTTTTACTCGTTGTCCTTTTAATTGCAAACAATGCGACCGTGATCCGCAAGATACTTGATATTCTTGAATGAGTCCTATTGCTCATCTTTTGCGGGCGGCGGCTCTTTGGCTTTTCTGGTGCCGTTCGTATAGAGCGACTCCGCTCCGACGGGCGGCGCAGTAAGCTTCAGGCCGCCGCGCGAAGCTTCGGGGATCGGGTCTGGCGGAGTGTAAAGATAAGCGCCTGCCGGATCAGCGATTGGCAGTCTGAAGGTTGGAAAGTCAATGCTGGGGGCCAATTCAACCGACAGAGTTTCGAATTTTTGAGGCATCAAGATCTGGGTCACAAACAGACGAGTAGGGGAATAGCCTTGGCCAAGATTGGCCTGATGGTAGATCACGGGCGAATAATAAAGTCGGCTTTGGGCGGAGCGTGTTGTTGTGCCGACCCTTCGTCGAGGGCTTTGGGTTAGGGCGGCTTTTGGCTTTTCCGGCTCATCGGGACTGCTCGGACTGTGTTTGCGCTGCTCGATCTGTGAAAGTTTTCCCGCCGGCGATGCTTCCTGTTTCTGCCCCGGTGTGGCAATGATTCCGGTCTGCAGAGCCTTCTGCTCCTCACGCTTTTCTTTCGAAAGCTGACGAAACGCAACATCTTCTTCCCGTTCCGGTTCGGGGCGGGCGGTGAATCCGCGTTTAGCCAGATAGCTGGCGTCCATTTTGGACGGATCGAGCAGGTTGAAGGTAAACGCCACAACGCCGAGATAAATCAGCATATTGGTGAGCATCACGAACGCGCACCCGGTCTGGAGCGTCGAAAACGGTCCCTTCTGCTCGGTATTCTGCTGTAGGTTCTCTGTCATGACCGCCCGGGTTCAACGCCTGATTCATAAGGAACGACCGGATCGTAGCCGTTAGAGGGCCGAAAGGCAAACTTAGCGTTCAATCCGGTTTACGCGCAGGGGGTAGCGTATTTTCAGGTCGCCTCCGAGCAGGATTTCCACCCAGTACGTGCCGGCTTCCGGAAACGTGATGTTGATAAATACTTCGACGCTGGTGGCCGCGGCTTCCGGCGAAGGAAGCTGTACCTGAACGTCCTGTCCCTCAGCCAGCACGGTTTTCTGGTCGGGATGGATAATCCGCGAGCGCTGCGTAAACGTTCCTTCACCGCTGCACCAGCGGGTGACGAGGCACATTCTGGCGAAAGCGACCGGCAGGCGCTCGGCATGAATGGCGTCAAAAAGTCCGATCAGCATGAATTTGCCGTTACGTTCCTGACGGACGTCATCGCAGATCAGGCTGGACTGAAGGTCGGGAATCATCATTTTTCCACCTTTTGGAGTTCCTCGGAACGGTCCTTTGATAAGTCCAGCGTTCCGAACTGTTCCTGATCGGGAAGTGCCATATAGAAGCGGTTGCAGGAATCGAGTTTCAGTTCACCGCCGGTAGTGGTGAAGCTGAGAATATGACCGCCTTTGGTTCTGTCATCTGAAATAAAGTGCAGGTGCCAGCCGGGAACATTGACGCCTTTAACAAATGAAGGGCAGCGGAACCCCAGTACGGTGCCGTTGACACTCGCATATTCAGCGACTGTCTGATGCTGTACAACTTCAGCAAGCGGCGGATATGGTTTCTCCTGTTTCGGCACCGAGCGGACTTTCATTAAGGGAAAGTGGCCGTCGAACCGGACGGCAACGAAAAGGTTTGAGTTGGGCGCGAGGCCGTCCGCAAAATCCTGAAACATCTTTTCGTCGAGCGCGCCATCATAGTGGCAGATCGAATCGGCTTTAAAATTCACGACGCTGGCAAACGGTGTAGTCGTATTGGTTGGCATCAGGCAGACGCTTCCGTCGGCGCGCGCCTGGTAAACCTGACGGTCAATTACGATCATTTCGCCTTCGAGTCCGTCGAACGTGCCGATGCCGAGGCTGCCGTAGTGCAGCAGGTTTCCAGTTGTCATCTGCCCGTCGTAAGCGCCTGCCAGCAGGGCATCGATGGTGGAAATCTGTGTCAGTGTATTTTTCGGAGCGGTGGCGCATCCGGCCAGCAGCGTCAGCAGGAGCAGCAGGAACTGTTTTCTCACTTGAATACCTCCGTTAAGGTTTCACTTTCGGGTGTCATATCGTTCTGGAGCAGGTTGAGCAGTTTTTCCGCCACCGGTCCGGGTTTTCCGCTGCCGACCGGCCGGCCTTCCCATTCGATGACCGGCGTAACGTCGGTGGTGGTGCCGAGGATGAAAATCTCTTTCGCCTGCGCGGCCTGCGCCGGACTGATGTCCCTGTATTCAGCCGCTTTCAGTGTGCCGTCAGCCGTCAGCGCTTTCGCCAGATCCAGCGTGCGGCGCGCCGTGGTTCCGGGAAGCACATAGTCCGGCTTCGGCATCAGCAGTTCATTATCCGGCGTCAGAATGCCGACGTTTTCCGTGGCGCCTTCGCCGAGGTTGCCGTTGGCATCAACGGAAATGACGAAATCGAGTCCGCGCTGGTTGGCTTCCAGCTTCATCAAAACGTTGGGCAGATAGTTACAGGTTTTGATCGTCGCAAATTCCGGCGGTTTAACCGGGACTTTGCTCAGCGCGACCCGCGCCGGTTTCAGTCGGCCGTTTTCAATTCGCGCAGTGTAGCGGTAGACAATCACGTAAAGGACCGGCCCTTTGCAGAGCTTCGGATCAATGCCCATATTTTCTGTGCCGCGCGAAACCAGAACGCGGATCAGGCAGTCGCGTTTTCCACCGGCGCGAATCGTGTCGCAGATAATCTGAGTCAGTTCCGCGCGTGTGCAGGGTGCTTCCATGCCGATGCTTTTGCAGGAGAGTTCGAGCCGTGCCAGATGTGCGTCGGCATTATAGAGCCGTCCGTTCAGGCATTTGAGCGATTCAAAAACGCCGTCGCCGCGCTGCGGCAGGTGGTCGTCCGCCGGAATGGTCATCAGTGCCGGATCAAGGGTGATGCCGCCGGTCAGTCCGGAGTACATCGCATAGAGAGTATTTGAAAGGTTGCCGCGCGCGTCACCGAGCCGTGCGAGCCATTCGCTGTTCGTCAGGGTCTGGAGCTGTTTCATGGGAAAAACCATACGCTAAAGATTCCAAGATTGGGAAGCTTATGTTATGTTCCGTGCGTTCAGTGAATGGAGATTTATCCGATGGTAATGGAAACGGCATTTGCACCGGCAGAGCGCGCCTCTCAGGAGGAAATCCGCCGGCAGTATCTGAAACTCGCGCAACTCCCGTTTGTCCGCGACTTTCTCGATGCGATTCCGAATATGTCGGTGGTTCTGAATGAACACCGGCAGATTGTTTTTGCCAACCGCGCGTTCGCGGAGTTTCTTGGCATAAAGAGTTCCGATGAACTGCTGGGTAAGAATCATTGTGAAGCGTTCAGCTGTCTCTATGCTGACGTTCTCGGCGCCCGTCCCGGCGAGGCCGTCGGCTGTGTTCGTTCACGTTTGACTGAAGGTGGTTGCGGCACGACGATGTTCTGCCGCACCTGCGGTGCTGTGATTGCCATTATGAACAGCCAGAAGCTGCGCAAGCTGGACATTCAGGAGTGCCGGATGATCTGCGGTGAAGAAGGCTTGAATGAAACCGCGCTGGATCTGCGGGTCTGGTCGCGGCCGATTGAAGTGAGCGGCGAAGTGTTCACCGTGTTCTCGGTCGTGGATATCAGTAACGAAAAGCGGCGCAAGGTGCTGGAGCGGATTTTCTTCCACGATGTACTGAATACGGCAGGCGGAGTCAAAGGACTGGCCGACCTGCTGATTCAGACGGAGCTGTCAGAGGTGGAAATCAAAGATATTTCCAGCATGATTTCTGAGTCAGCCGACCATTTGATCGAAGAGATCAGCGATCAGCGGATACTTTCCGCGGCGGAAAGCGGCGATCTGGAAGTCTCGGTGCAGGAAGTTCACTCGCTGGAAGTGCTGTGCCGGATCATCCGCCAGTTCCATTCGTACAGCATTGCCAAAGGAAAGGTTCTTGAGGTGGATGCCGCGACAGAACATTTCGACTTTGTGACCGATCCGGTACTGTTGCGGCGGGTGCTGATTAATCTGGTGAAAAACGCGCTGGAGGCGATTGATGAGGGCGGAACAGTTACGCTCGGTTCATACACAGACAGGGATTCGGTTTATTTTACCGTGCATGATGCGGCCGCGATTCCGCCGGAAGTTCAGCTGCAGGTCTTTTCACGCTCATTTACGACGAAGGGGAGCGGGCGCGGGCTGGGCACCTACAGCATCAAGCTGATCAGCGAAAAATATCTGCGCGGTCGTGTTTCGTTTGTTTCGAACGCCGAGGAGGGAACGCGGTTCACCATCCGTTACCCGAAGGTGATTCAATCGTCCGGAGAATTGGATGAAACCGCCGGTTGAAATTATCTGCACACGCTGCGGCGCGGAAGCCTTTCTTAAGCGCGAGCCCGTCTATGAAGGCTTTACGAAAACCGGCGAAGAGCTGAGCTGTTCCGCCTGCGGATTCATCTTTGCTGCCGAATCGGAAGTCCCGTTCAAGGCCCGCTCCGCCGCACCGAAGATTTTTACCGATGCCGACCGGTCAGCATCGGTGAAAGTTTTCAGCGAGGACGAAAACAAATGCATCTGTCGTTACTGTGCAAACTATGTGGTGAATCCGTTTGTGCAGTTCTGCGCGCGCTATAAGAAAGAAGTGCAGGCGACGGACAGCTGCCCTCAGTTTTCACCTGTGCAGAAAAAGCCGGGCAAACCGCTATTTTAGTAAGTCCGTCCGGCGATAAACTCCGCCAGCTGTCCGAGCCGGGCCGGATTTTTAAGCCCTTGCAGCGCCTTGACCGCATCAGCCGTCAGCTGTTTCGCATCGGCAGCGGTTTTCTCGGTTCCATGAACAGCCGGCCAGGTCATCTTGCCGCGCTCTTTGTCTGAACCAATATCTTTTCCCAGTTCTTCAACCGTTGCGCTCTCGTCGAGCAGGTCATCGGCCAGCTGGAACGCCAGCCCGGTATTTTCTCCGTATATGGCCAGGTGTTTCAACGTCTGTAAATCCGCTCCGGCGCACATGCCGCCCATCACACACGCGGCGCGGATCAAGGCAGCGGTCTTGTTGCGGTGAATATATTCTACTAAAGCAGCGTCCGGCGCTTTACCTTCAGCATCAATATCTTCTGCCTGACCGCCGATTACACCGCGGCTGCCTGCGGCCCGGGCAAGTTCCAGCGCCAGCGCGCCGCCTTGAGGCTGCCCGGCCAGCACTTCGAAAGCGAGCGTCAGCAGAGCGTCGCCCGCCAGAATAGCCGTTGCTTCGTCGAAAGCGATGTGGCAGGTGGGCCGTCCGCGCCGTAACGTGTCATCATCCATTGCGGGCAGGTCATCGTGGATCAAGGTATACGTATGGAGTAATTCCAGCGCGCAGGCCGCTGGCATTGCCTGTTCCGCTGTACCGCCGCACGCTTCACAGGCGGCGATGCAAAGGGCGGGACGCAACCGTTTGCCGCCGGCAAAGATACTGTACCGCATGGCGTTGTGCAGTTTTAAAGGGCGTTCCGTCTCTGGAGGAAGCAAAGCATCAAGCGCCGCATTGACGGCTTCGGACTGCCGTTTCAAGTGGTTTTGCAGATCGTTCATCCCGCCGATGATAGCTCAAAGCCCTTATTAGTAAAGTAATAGCAGGGTAGAATGGTTTGACAGCGGCGGAGGGCAATTCTACTATCTCTGCTCATTTTGCAGATGGGAACTGTTAACCACCAAAACGGGGAAGCTTCGCTATGAAAGACAGAAAAGAGTTTTACAACCTGCTCGCTGAAATCGACGGAAAGCCCTTTGCTGAATATGAACGGCTGCTCGGCGACTTCGACTTCGCCCGCTATGTCATCAAATGCACGAAAATCGGCACCGCTAACGGCGCTGAAAATCCGGTTTTTAACATCCGCATTCCGCAATCCATCGCCGAACTGCCGGGACACCTCTACGACTCTCCGGTCCGCCGTACGGCACTCGAAGACTTCCTGACCCGTAATGTTGCGGAATCCGCCGGACGTATCGCCCGTTTCAACGAAAGCGGTTGGGCCCGCCGCAACATCATCGTCGCCGAACCCGGCCAGAAGATTCTGCCGCGCACCTCGGTGGTGGTCACCAAGGAATACATCGACGTCCGTCTCCGCATTGCGCTGCCCTACAAAGTCTACGCTGCCGGCGAACATCTCATTGACGGCGAAATGGCCCGCAAGGTGTTTTTTGATGACCTCCCCGAAGTTGTCAGTTCCAGTATTTTCTTCTGCAACATCGACCTCGATGAAGCTGAGAGCTTTGTGAACGGCATGGAAGACGCCGACCGCGTCCGCCAGACGCTCTCAACGCTTGGTTTCGTCAGTTTTGTCGGCGAAGGTTCACTGCTGGCCCGTGAGCAGGACAGTGATCTGCCTGATTACGACCATATCGCGCCCTTCGAAGTTTCCGAAGCAGCTCAGACCGAAATCGATGTACCGAACGCAGGAAAAATCATCGGCCTTGGTATTCCTGCCGGATTGACGATTGTTCTCGGCAATGCCGCCAACGGCCGCAAAGATTTCATGTCCGCTATCGCCGCCGGTGTGTTCAATCACATTCCCGGCGACGGTCGCGAAACCGTTGTAACCGTTTCCGATGCCGTCCAGATTGCCGCCGACCGCGGCCGCAGTGTGCAGGAAGTCAACATAACTCCGTTCCTCTCCGAGTCCGAAACCGGCAACCCGGCCTCCTACAGCACCCGGTCCGCCGACTCCTTCATCTCGCAGGCCGCCGCCACGATCGAAGCCCTCGAAGTCGGAGCCCGGGTACTGATCGTTGATGAAAACACTTCCGCGCCTGCCTTTCTGACCACGGATGCCCGTATAGCCGGACTGCTCGGCAAAACGCCGCGCGTTTCGCTGGCACAGCGCGCCCGCCAGATGGTGGACGAACTCGGGATCTCGCTGGTCATCGGCGGTGAAAACCTGGTGGCTGAATATATCCCGTTCGCCAACACGGTTCTGAAAGTCGAAGACTTCCAGGTCACCAACATCACCGAAGAAGCGAAAGCGCTCAACCTGCCGGTTCCGCCGGAAGCGCCGGTCGTGAATCTCGGTTCGATGCTCGGACGTTCGCGCTGGATCATGCCGAGCAGTATCGACGCTGCTGTCGGAAGCATTGATCAGGTCATCGAAGCCATCGACCTCAAAGCCATTCAGTTCGGACGCTCAGTGATTGAACTCGACAGCGTTCCGCAGATTGCTGACGTAAACCAGACCCTCACCATCGGTCTGCTTCTTTACTACGCCAAACTGCGCTACATGCAGGAAGGCTACCCGCTGCGCGAAATGCTCGACATGATCGACCGCGATCTCAGCAGCGAAGGCCTCGGCACGATCGCCCGCGACCTGCGCGGCGATCTCGCCCGTCCGCGCCGCTACGAACTGGCCGCCGCGCTCAACCGCCTGCCGACTTTCCGCGTCTCGCATGCGACAGAATAAGAGGACGGTCAAACGTCAAATGTCTGAAGGTCGAAAGTCGCGGATTATTCCTGACTTTCGACCTTTGACTTTAAGACCTTCGGCATGAAGCTTATTATCCAACGTGTAAAATCCGCGTCCGTAAAAGTTGACGGGAAAACCGTCGGCGACATCGGAAGCGGCCTTCTCGTTTTAGCCGGCGTGTCGCATGGCGACACCGTCGCCGATGCCGCCTTCCTCGCCAAGAAAACCGTCAACCTGCGTATCTTTGACGACGAAAACGGCGTCATGAACCGCTCCGTTCTCGATGCCGGCGGCGCGATTCTGGCGGTCAGCCAGTTCACGCTTTACGGTGACTGCAAAAAGGGCAACCGCCCCAGCTACATCGAAGCCGCTCCGCCGGAGAAAGGCTTGAAGCTCTACGAAGAATATGTCAAACAGCTCCGCGAACTCGGCCCGCACGTTGAAACCGGCATCTTCCAGGCCGACATGGAAGTCAGCCTTATCAACCACGGCCCGGTTACACTGATTCTCGAAAGCACAGGACGATGAAAACCGTTTCCAAATGGAAAAATGAGAAACCTCAGATACCGACGGCGGCGGTGTGGCTTCTCAATGATCTGGCCGAATATCGCGGCAAACAGGAACTTTTTACCAAGCAGGCTCCTCAAAAACTCAAGGCGCTCCGCGAACACGCGCTGATCGAAAGCGCGGTTTCCTCCAACCGGATTGAAGGCGTGGAAGTTGATCAGAAACGGATCGGAACCGTGCTGTTCGGTAAAGGACACTTGCAGGATCGCGATGAAGAGGAAGTCCGCGGCTATCAGAAAGCGTTGAGCTGGATTCACGAGAAAGGGGCGAAAATTCCTCTTTCTGTTGAAACGGTTCTGAAGCTGCACAAAATGACCCGCCCGAATCTATGGGATAGTGGAACGTTTAAAAAAGATGACGGAGAAATCATCGAAAAACATCCGGACGGGCGCGTAACGCTCCGGTTTAAGCCGCTTTCTGCTAAAGAAACCCCGCAAGCGATGGAACAGCTTTGCATGGATACCGTTCAGCTCCTGCAGGGCCGAGAAGTTCCTCCGCTGATTCTGCTGGCGGCCTTCAATCTCGACTTCCTTTGTATCCATCCGTTTCGCGATGGCAACGGACGCGTATCCCGTCTGCTGATTCTTCTGCTGATGTACCACCTTGGATTTGAAGCGGGCCGTTACATCAGTCTGGAGCGCATCATCGAACAGAGCAAAGAGCGCTACTATGACACCTTGAGGGAGAGTTCTCAGACTTGGCACGAGGCGGAACATAATCCGTGGCCGTACATCAACTACCTGCTCTACACCCTCAAAGAACTTTATCATGAATTTGAATCCCGGTATGAAAACGTAGCGCTGCCTCTTGGAGAAAAAACCGAAACGGTGCAGCGGGCGATTCAGTCTTTCTCCGGCGACTTTCATGTCACCGAACTGCAGAAAAAGTGCCCGGAAGTCAGTATCGACATGATCCGCAAGATTTTGAACCGGATGCGCAAAGAGGGGGAAGTCACTTGTAACGGGCGTGGAAAGTTGGCCTGCTGGCGTGTATCAGGTAATAGGTAATGGTAATAGGTAATTTAATAGGTATAGTCGGCCGGAATGGAAGTCAGCCTCATCAA
>DAONGM010000062.1:9424-10885 GCA_035404105.1 Pontiellaceae bacterium | reverse complement strand
TTTGGTAGCGTTCCTTCTGCACTTCGACATTCCATCCAGCGCCATGCGCCCGGGCAGCAATTAATACGAATATCCCAAGCTTCAACAGCCATTGCTTCATGTTTTTATTTCCCTTGTTGCGATGATAACCCCACCCCTCACCCGGTGCCTGCCAAAAACACAGTCCTGTTCGTCGAACGCTATCGGCGAAATTTTACTGTAGACAACGCCTCCGCCGAACAGCCATCCGTTTGCGCAGATTTTCAGTTATACCGTAAACATCCGGCCTTCTATACGTAGCGGCCAGGAAGGCCTGCACGGGAAAGGAACCTGATGAATCCTGATTGGAATACGACGGGATTTTTCAGCCACTTTCAAATCCAGCACAAAAAGTCCGCTGACCGTTTCAACGCCCGGATAGCTCCGGCGTCTAACTGGGTGATGAGAGGAGGTGCAGCATGCAAACGAATCTTCATCATACAATGCAGTGGATGCATCATGAAAAAGCGTTAGTCGGCCACTGGTGCAGTGTGCATATGGTGCATGACTATCACTTCTGGGTCTATCTGCTGTTTGCCGTAATTATCATCGCACTGATTGCGATGGCATTGAGCGGCGGCGGGACGGTTCTCGACCATGAACTCCGCTATTATGCGTTCTAGATCCCGGCGCTGAGAACAGCGTCGTTTTTGGTCAGGCGAGGTCGACTGCCTTTTTCAGCTTTTCGACTTCCCACGGCTCAAGGTGCCGGTGTTCGCCGCTGCGCAGCTTTTCGAGGCGGAGCGGACCGACAGAGACGCGTACAAGGCGGGCGACTTTACAGCCGAGGGCTTCCATCATGCGCCGGATGTGGCGGTTGCGCCCTTCCCCCAGCGTGAGTGTGTAGCCGGGCTGGCTGGCGATCATACGGCGCAGCGGCTCGACCCGGAGGGCGCGCAATTCTTCGCCACGGCAGTTGAGCCCTTTTAGCATCCGGTCGATTTCTTCCGCTGTCAGTTCGCGGTCGATCCAAACCTGATATTTCTTCTCAATATGGTGGCGCGGATGCATTAAACGGTGCGCCAGTTCGCCGTCGTTGGTAATCAGCAGCAATCCTTCGCTCATCACGTCGAGGCGGCCAACGGTGTAAAAGCGGCCCTGAATTTCGGGCAGCAGATCAATCGCCCGCTCGCGGCCTTCCGGATCGTCCGACGTACAGATTACGCCGACCGGTTTGTTCATCATGATCCAGATTTTCTGATCCAGCTGAACCGGCTTGCCGTCGCAGGTAACCTTTTGGACCGCCGGATCCACCTTGGTGCCGAGCTCCGTCACGGTAACCCCGTCAACGGTCACGAGACCGTCGGTGATGAGTTTTTCGCAGGCGCGGCGGCTCGCCACCCCGCACTCCGCCAGATATTTCTGCAGTCTGATCATTTTTCACTTCTCACAAAAAAAGCCCCGGCAATACCGGGGCCTTACTGGAATAAGGTCAACTGGCTT
>DAONGM010000062.1:2602-9324 GCA_035404105.1 Pontiellaceae bacterium | reverse complement strand
CACAAAAAAAGCCCCGGCAATACCGGGGCCTTACTGGAATAAGGTCAACTGGCTTATTCAGTCGGTTTGGTTTTAACCAGACCGAAGCCACGGTCGCCGTCTTTCCACTTGCCTTCTGCTTTCAGCTGGTCCACGCGCTCGAAACGCTTGAGAACGTTGCGGCGGATCGCGATTTTGCTGGCCGATTTCAAACTGGAATGCATTGTCATGGTTCTTCTCCTCAAAAATCTTTTTGTAAACGAGCGGCACAGAATACCTTTTCTGAACCGGTTGTCAAACCCTCATCTGCCTTGTTTCCGCCCCCGCATTTTGCGCCCCGCATAAAGCATTTTGCCAGGGGTTCCGGTCGTCCGAGAGCCGGGCGGTGCCGCCGAGGCCTTCAGTTCGTAAAGCTGGTCGCGGAGAAGCGCGGCGCGCTCGAATTCGAGCTTGCCGGATGCTTCGAGCATTTCCTGCTCGATTTCGCGCAGGGTCTGGTTGATGTCATAGTCTTCGCCGGTTTCGCGCACGATGTTTTCTTCCAGCTCCTCCGCATTCTGTTTGAGATGCCGGAGGCTTTCCTGAATCTCTTTACGGATCGACTGCGGCGTAATGCCGTGTTCCGTGTTATAGGCGATTTGCTTTTTGCGGCGGCGGTCCGTCACGTCAATCATCCGGCGCATCGACCCGGTCATCTGGTCGGCATACATAATCACCCGGCCGTCCGTATGGCGGGCGGCGCGGCCGGCTGTCTGCATCAGCGCGGTTTCGGAGCGCAGGAACCCTTCTTTATCGGCATCCAGGATCGCGACCAGCGACACTTCCGGCAGGTCGAGCCCTTCGCGCAGCAGGTTGATGCCGACCAGGCAGTCGAACTCCGCCTTGCGCAGTCCGCGCAGAATTTCGACGCGCTCGATGGCATCGACTTCGGAATGAAGATATTCGACGCGCAGGCCGACCTTTTTCAGATAGTCGGTCAAATCTTCCGCCGTACGTTTCGTCAGCGTCGTCACCAGCGTCCGCTCGCCGCGCTCAGCGCGCGCGCGGATTTCCTCCATTACATTGTCAATCTGCCCCTTGAGCGGACGCACTTCAACCGGCGGATCGATGATGCCGGTCGGGCGAATGACCTGCTCAATGGTTTTTCCGCCGTGCTCCAGCTCGAACGGACCGGGCGTAGCGGTCGTGAACAGGATCGGGCCGGTGACGTCGAGAAACTCGTTGAATTCGAGCGGACGGTTGTCGAGCGCCGACGGCAGGCGGAAACCGTGCTCCACCAGCGTGGTTTTCCGGGCGCGGTCGCCGTTAAACATGCCGCGGATCTGCGGCAGCGTCACATGCGACTCGTCGATGACCGTCAGGAAATCCTTCGGAAAATAGTCGATCAAACAGGCGGGCCGGTCGCCGGCCACGCGGCCCGCGAGATGGCGGGAATAGTTTTCGATGCCGCCGCAGTAGCCGATCTCCTTGAGCATTTCGATGTCGTACATCGTCCGCATGCGGATGCGCTGCGCTTCGATCAGCTTGTCGTGATCTTCAAACCACTTCACCCGTTCGTCGAGCTCGGCTTTGATCCGCGCCAGCGCCGGTTCGAGCTTGTCCGCCGCCATGACAAAATGCTTGGCGGGCGAAATGGTGATCCGTTCCAGCTCTTCTTCGACGACAGAGGTCAGCGGATCAATCCGGCGGATGCTTTCGATCTCGTTGCCGAAAAAGGCGACGCGGATGCCGTGCTGCGCGTAGGACGGGAAAATGTCCACCGTGTCGCCGCGCACGCGGAAGGTTCCGGATTTCGGTTCGTAGTCGTTGCGTTCGTACTGAATGGCGACCAGTTTTTTCAGCACCTCGTCGCGCCCGCAGGCGTCGCCGAGATGCGCCGAGAGCACCATGTCGCGGTAATCCTCCGGCGAACCGAGGCCGTAGATGCAGGAAACCGACGCGACAATAATCACATCTTCGCGGTTCAGCAGGCTGTCGGTCGCCGCCAGCCGCAGCCGCTCGATCTCCTCGTTGATGGCGGCGTCTTTTTCGATGAACGTGTCCGTCTGCGGAATGTAGGCTTCGGGCTGGTAGTAATCGTAATAGCTGATGAAAAACTCGACGGCGTTGTGCGGGAAGAAGGATTTCAGCTCGGCGTAAAGCTGCGCCGCCAGCGTCTTGTTATGCGAAATCACCAGCGCGGGCCGCCCCTGCCGGGCAATGACGTTGGCCATGGTGAAGGTTTTGCCCGAGCCGGTTACCCCCTCCAGCGTCTGAAACCGCTGCCCGCGCTCCAGCCCGCGGCAGAGCGCGGCAATCGCTTCCGGCTGGTCGCCGGTCGGCGAATAGTTCGAAACAAGCTGGAAGGAAGCGCTCATATGGATAAGTCACCCGCCCAGACCGAGTTTACAGCGCCGGCTTCATCGCGCAAGAGCAGTTCCCCGTCTCCGCCAAATCCCGCCAGAATTCCGGAGCGGAAAAGCCCGCCGTCGCGGACGGTGACGGACTTGCCCAGATTCTGAACCTTGGCTTCCCAGCCTTTCCGGATGCCGGCAAATCCGCCCTGTGCCCATTCGTCGAGCCGCACGGCGAGATGCTTCAACAGCTTTCCAAGCAGTTCATCCACGTCACGGCGGTTCCCTGTTTCAACCAGAATCGAAGTCGCAGGCTGATCAATGTGCTCCGCATTCTTCATGTTGACGTTCAGCCCGATGCCGACAATCACGCAGCCGGAACTGCCTTCCGACAGAATGCCGCAGATTTTTTTACCGTTCACCAGCACGTCGTTCGGCCACTTCAGAACCGGTTTAAGGCCTTCGGCTTCCAGCAGCTCGGCAACCGCGAGGGCGGCGGCCATGGAGGCGGACGGCAGCTGGCGCAAGCTGTAGGCCCCGCGCAAAAGAAGGGAAAAGGTGAGATTTTCGCCCGAACCGGAGAGCCATTCGCGCTCGCGCCGGCCCCGGCCCTGCGTCTGTTCGCGGGCCGCCGCGACCGTGCCGGACGGCAGGTCGCGGTCCACAGCCAGCCGTTCCTTGAGGAAGGAGTTGGTGGACGGAAGCCGTGCATACCACTGGAGATAGAATTTCATATAAATTTTTGTGCCGGTTTTTCTGGCTTTGGATCCTTAGTTTCCGTACAAAGCAGGCTAATTTTTTTCAAATCCGAAACAAAGGAAATTTACGGACGGATAATTTATTCTGACCGCAATTCCCTGGATCGGCGGCTATGAGATTTAATAACAGGAGTGCTCTAACATGAAAAAAATAGAAACTATGATCACCGCCTTCCGCGACGGCTTCCAGTCGGTTTACGGCGCCCGCGTATTCACCAAAGATTTCCTGCCGGCGGTTGAAGCCACGAAGGCGGCAGGCATCAGCCACTTCGAAGCCGGCGGCGGCGCGCGCTTCCAGGCTCCGTTCTTTTACTGCAACGAAAACGCCTTCGACTCCATGGACGCCTTCCGCAAGGTGGCCGGTCCGGACGCCAATCTTCAGACGCTGGCGCGCGGCGTGAATGTCGTCGCGCTGGACTCGCAGTCGAGCGACATCATCAAACTGCATGCTCAGCTCTTTAAAAAGCACGGCATGACCACCATCCGCAATTTTGATGCGCTGAACGACGTCAACAACCTGATCTACTCCGGACAGTGCATCCACGACGCCGGACTCAAACATGAAGTCGTCGTTTCGATGATGGCCCTGCCGCCCGGCTGCGAAGGCGCGCACGATGCCGCCTTCTACGAAAAAACGCTGCGCGCGATTCTGGACGCGGGGATTCCGTACGACAGCGTCTGCTTTAAGGATGCCTCCGGCACCTCGACCCCGGCCACGATTTACGACACCATCAAGCGCGCCCGCAAGATGCTTCCGGCCGGCACGAAAATCGCCTTCCACTCGCACGACACCGCCGGAACCTGCGTGGCCTGCTATATGGCCGCGATCAATGCGGGCGCCGACCAGGTTGACCTTTCGATGGCGCCGGCCTCCGGCGGCACCTGCCAGCCGGATGTCATCAGCATGTGGCACGCGCTGCGCGGCTCGGAATTTTCGCTGAACGTCGATATCGACAAAATGCGCGAAGCGGAAGAGGTTTTCAAGGACTGCATGAAGGACTACTTCCTGCCGCCGGAAGCCAAGGAAGTCGAGCCGCTGATTCCTTTCTCGCCCATGCCGGGCGGCGCGCTGACGGCAAATACGCAGATGATGCGCGACAACGGCATCATGAACCGCTACCCCGAAGTGATCAAAGCGATGGGCGAAGTGGTTCGCCTCGGCGGTTTCGGCACATCGGTGACTCCGGTGTCGCAGTTCTACTTTCAGCAGGCCTACAACAACGTCATGTTCGGCCCGTGGCAGAAGATTGCCGAAGGCTACGGCAAGATGGTGCTCGGCTACTTCGGCAAAACGCCGGTCGCTCCCGATGCGGGTATCGTCAAGATCTGTGCCGAACAGCTCAAGCTTGAGCCGACCACCAAGAAGGTGCTCGAAATCAACGACGCCAATCCGAAGAAAGGTGTCGCAGCCAGCAAGAAGATGCTCACCGACGCCGGAATCACCGATCTGTCGGACGAAAACATTTTCATCGCCGCCTCCTGCGGACAGAAAGGCATCGACTTCCTGCTCGGAAAAGCTGTCGTCAATGGCGTGCGCATGAAAGAGCCGAAAAAAGAGTCTAAAAAAGACTCTTCCGGCAGCTACACCGTCACTGTGAACGGCAAGCCGTATGCGGTTGAAATCAGCGGCGATAAGGCCGTCGTGAACGGCGTAACCTACAACTGCGACGTCAAACAAGGTTTGTCGAAAACCGATGCGCCTGCGGCCGCTCCGGCAGCCTCCGCCTGTCCCGAAACACTGCACGAAGTCGTTTCGCCGCTGCCCGGACTGGTTCTGCGCGTTCTGCTCACACCCGGAACAATGGTCGCCGCCGGCGAATCCGTTCTCGTCATGGAATCCATGAAAATGGAAACACCGATCAACGCCCCGATGTCCGGCATTCTGGCGGCCATTCCTGTTAAACAGGGCGAGCAGGTTCAGGCCGGACACGTACTGGCAGTCATCAGAAAGTAACCGACACAAAGGAACCGTTTATGGACATCAACTTTCTGAACATTTTCCAGGGCATCGATGTGATGCTGCACTCCGACCCCAAACTGGCCATCGCCCGGTTCTGTCTGATCCTGGTCGGCCTGCTGCTGGTCTATCTCGGCAAAAAAGGCGTGCTGGAGCCGCTGCTGATGATTCCGATGGGACTCGGCATGGCCACCATCAACGCCTCCGTCATGTTTTTCGACCCGATTAATATGGTGGCTCAGCAGACCATTGACCCGACCCGCGTCGGCACGCTGTTTCTGGATCCCGCCATCACGCAGACCGACCACCTGATGACGCTGATGCAGATCGACTGGCTCCAGCCGGTCTACACCCTCATGTTCAGCAACGGTCTGGTGGCCTGCCTGGTGTTTCTCGGCATCGGCTCGCTGCTCGACGTCGGCTTCGTCATGGCCCGTCCGTACACCAGCATGTTTCTGGCGCTGTGCGCCGAGCTCGGCACCTTCGTCACCCTGCCGATCGCCCACGCGCTCGGTCTGTCGCTGAAAGACTCGGCCTCGATCGCCATGGTCGGCGGCGCCGACGGGCCGATGGTGCTGTTCACCTCGCTCAAACTCTCACCGGAACTCTTCGTTCCGATCACCGTGGTCGCCTATCTGTATCTCGGGCTGGCCTACGGCGGATTCCCCTACCTCATCAAGCTCATGGTGCCGAAACATATCCGCGGCATCCAGATGGCTCCCGGCAAGAACGACAAGGAAATCACCTCCGGCCAGAAGATGGTATTTGCGGTCGTCTGCTGCACCGTGCTCTGCTTCCTCTTCCCGGTGGCCTCGCCGCTGTTCTTTTCGCTTTTCCTCGGAGTAGCGATCCGCGAATCGGGCCTCAAACAGTTCCAGACGCTGGTTTCTGAAATTGTCCTCTACGGCGCCACGCTGTCGCTCGGCCTGCTGCTCGGCGTACTCTGCGAAGCCGGGACCATCCTTTCCCCGAAAGTGCTCCCGCTGCTGCTGCTGGGAATCCTGTCGCTGCTGCTCTCCGGGATCGGCGGACTGCTCGGCGGCTACGTGCTGTACTTCCTCTCCGGTAAAAAATACAACCCGGTCATCGGCATCGCCGGCGTCAGCTGCGTACCCAGCACCGCGAAGGTGGCGCAGAAATGTGTTTCCGCCGCGAACCCCAACTCCATCGTCATGCAGTATGCGCTGGGGGCAAACATCAGCGGGGTCATCACCACCGCCATCATCGCCGCCATCTACATCGGCTTACTCTCTAAATAAAAGGAAACCACCACATGAACCCATGGAAAGTCATCCTGATCACCGCAATCCTCTCGGCGGTCGTCTCTTTCTTCGTCTCCGGCATCATTCATGCACTCTGCCTGCTGATCCGGCGTTTCTCAAAACCGGCTCCCGCCGCACAGGCGCAGACCGTTCCGCTTCAGGCCGGACAGGATCACAACGCTGAAATTGCGGTCGCCATCGCCGCCGTCAAAGCCTGCCTCGCCAAATAAAATCGGCGAACAGTAACTGGAACAAAAGAGCGCCGTATTTGCGGCGCTCTTTTTTTTTGCTGGTACCGCTGCAACCCGCTACAGTCGCCGCCATGTCAAAACGGATTCACATCATCGGCATCGGCGGAACGGGAATGAACGGCATTGCGCAGCTGGCCGCACACGCCGGCTATCAGGTTTCCGGCTCCGACCGCGCCACCGGC
>DAONGM010000062.1:0-2502 GCA_035404105.1 Pontiellaceae bacterium | reverse complement strand
TTCCGCAGGACGGCTCCGGCATCACCGCGCAGACCGACGCCGTGGTCTACAGCACCGCGATCGAGCCGGACAACCCGGACATCATCCGCGCCAACGAACTGAACATTCCCCTGCTCCACCGCGCCGATATGCTGGCGAAGCTCTGCGAAGGCAAAGAAGTCATCGCCGTCGCCGGAACCGCCGGCAAATCCACCGTCACCGGACTGCTCGGCTGGATTTTTGACCGCCTGGGCAAAGACCCGGCCGTTTACTGCGGCGCGCCGGTGCTGAACTGGAAAACCGCGCAATCGGCCGGAAACGTCCGCTACGGCACCGGCCCGTGGATTATCGAGGCCGACGAAAGCGACCGGTCGTTTCTGAAGTTTCACCCGCGCCACGCCATCATCACCAACATCGCCGAAGACCACTTTTCACTCGAAGAGCTGCACCGGCTCTTCGCGCAGTTCGAGGCGCAGGTTTCGGGCACCGTTGTCAAAAAACCGGAACCGTTCGATGTCAAACTTTCCATCCTCGGCAAACACAACGTCGAGAACGCCGCCAACGCGCTGACGCTGTGCAAAGCGCTCGGCCTCGACCTGCAGAAATGCATTGAAGCGGCTCAAAGCTTCCGGGGCATTGAGCGGCGGCTGGAGCGCCACAGCCCGAACGTCATCGACGATTTCGCCCACAGCCCGGTCAAAATCGCCGCCGCGCTCGAAGCGGTCGCCGGCGAGTTCCCGGCTTTCGCGGCGTTCTGGCGGCCGCACGGCTATACGCCGCTGTTCCAGCTGGCCGACGGCCTGGTTGAAATTTTTTCCAGCCACTGGAAAAAACGGCCGCACGACCGGCTCTTTATTCTGCCGGTCTATTTCGCGGGCGGAACGGTCAGCATCAAGCTCACGGCGGAACAGTTTGTCGAACGGCTCAACGCCGCCGGGGTTCCGGCTGAGTTTGTTGAAAATTATCCTGAACTGGAAAAAAAGCTGATCGAGGCCGGGCTGCCGGTGCTCGGCATGGGCGCCCGCGATCCGGAACTGCCGCGATTCGCGGCGCGAATCGCGGCAGTTATCTGTTAAAAGTAATTTGTTATCGGTGGGTTCAATAACTACTATCTCCCCCCAATAACCAATAACGAATAACCAATAACTGGGTATCCCCATGAGCTTCAAAATTTACAACACGATGTCCCGCTCGCCGGAGGAGCTGGTTCCGCTGAAAGACAACCACGTCCGCATGTACACCTGCGGCCCGACGGTTTACAACTACGCCCACATCGGCAACTACCGCGCCTATATGTTCGAAGACCTGCTCCGGCGCTGGCTGAAGTATAAAGGCTTCAAGGTCACGCAGGTGCAGAACCTGACCGACGTGGACGACAAAACCATCCGCGGCTCGCGCGAAACCGGACTCTCGCTGCGCGACTACACCCAGAAGTACAAGGACGCCTTTTTCGAAGACCTCAAGACGCTCAACATCGAACCCGCCGAACACTATCCGGCGGCGACCGACTGCATTCCGGAAATGATCGCCATCATCGAAAAGCTCTTCGCCAAAGGGCTGGCTTACAAATCCGACGACGGCTCGGTCTATTTCCCGATCGATCAGTTCCCCGAATACGGCAAACTCGCGCACCTCGACCGCGACGGAATGCGTTCCGGCGCCCGCGTCGCGCAGGACGAATACGACAAGGAAAACGCCGCCGACTTCGCCCTCTGGAAAGGCTACGACGAAGCCGACGGCGATGTCGTCTGGGATTCGCCGTGGGGCAAAGGCCGCCCCGGCTGGCACATCGAATGTTCCGCCATGAGCATGAAATATCTCGGCGAAACCTTCGACCTGCACACCGGCGGCGTGGACAATATCTTCCCGCACCACGAAGACGAAATCGCCCAGAGCGAAGGCGCCAACGGAAAAATGTATTCCAAATACTGGATGCACTGCGCGCACTTACAGGTCGACGGAAAAAAAATGTCCAAGTCGCTCGGCAACTTCTACACGTTGCGGCAGGTGCTGGAAAAAGGCTTCACCGGCCGCGAAATCCGCTACGAACTGATCGGCACGCACTACCGCCAGTCGCTCAACTTCACCTTTGCCTCGCTGACCGCCAACCGCGCCGCCCTCGCCCGCCTCGACGAATTTTACGCCAAGGTCAAAGAGGCCGCTGGCGCTGAAATTGGAAACTTGAAACCTGAAACTGGAAATCGGACACCCGATATTCTTCTCCCCAGCTGGGCACGGACGCTGGCCGAAAAATTTGAAGCCGCGCTCGATGACGACCTGAACATTGCCGGCGGACTCGGCGCGCTGTTCGACGGTGTCCACGAAGGCAACAAAACTTTCCCCATGGATTCCAAAACCGCTCTGGCCGTGGTGCATCTCTGGAAAAAAATCGACAGCGTCCTCGGCTTCCTGGAGCCGCCCGCCGCCGAAGTGCCGGCCGAACTGATCCAAATGGCTGAAGCACGCGTCGCCGCCAAAAAGGCTAAAAACTTCGCCGAAGCCGACCGCCTGCGCGACGCCATC
>DAONGM010000061.1:8667-10948 GCA_035404105.1 Pontiellaceae bacterium | reverse complement strand
GGAAAATTCCGGCAGGGCTTTCTGTTTTCAAGCTGCGGAAGGCGGTTCTATCTCAAGAAGCTGTATTCTCCGGCGGGGCCTTCGAAGCAAAGAATTCCGTCGTCGCTGCGCACCGGAACGGCAGGCCGATAGACCTTGCCGTCTTTAAGGATCTGCCAGGTGCCGGGCAGAAGGTCGGTCAGCACAAATTTAAAGGTTCCGTTTCCTTTAACAGACAAACGGAACGGCCGGTCGACGGTCTGAAACGTTTTGCTGAAGGTGACGATCCGGTCGGCGATCTGCACGCCGGTGATCTTGTCGCCGTCGATGCGCGTGACGGCATGCAGTTGCTGCCGGGCCGTGTCGGTCATCTGCATCACGTTCAGGTAATAGTCTTCGGCGTTCGCTTTCTTGGGCGAGACTTCGACCCGCCAGGCGCCGCGTTCGAGGGCCTCGTCAGAGCCCGCTCCCGGACTGTTGGGATAGTTGGTGCCGAACACCCAGAAATCTTTGCCGGGGCCGCCTACCGGCACGATGTCGGCATTTTCCGGGGCGGGCAGGAGTACGGTGTCGACCAGCATCCCGCTGTCGCCGTTTTTCGTGCGCTTGATGGTGATCTGGCTGCCGTTGATTTCGGGCTGTTCAATGCTGTGCAGCAGCCAGAACTTTTTGAAGTCGGGATTTGCGGAAACCACTTTGTCGAAAACAATCAGCGCCGCCGGAATTTTTTCATCCTTCAGGTTCAGGAAGAGGAAAGACCGTTTCACCTCTTTCACCTTGGCGGAATAGGCTTCGGTGATGTCGCCTTTCAGGTAGGTGTATTCCGGGGTTTGGGTGTCGGGGCCGAACCCGTGGGCCAGAATTTTTCCGGTTTTGAAATCACCGGCCAGCATTTCTTTGAGGTCGCGGGGCGCGCTCCACTCTTTACCGGGCAGGCGCTGGCCGCCGTCGTTGGCGGCAAATTCTGTTTTATTGCCGCCGCCGTATCCCCAGCAGCGGAAGGTTTCGCCGGGGTCGTAAACCAGCAGGCTGTTGTGCGCGATGGTGCGTTTGAAATAGTTTTTGTTGTGCGGGCTGTTATAGCCGCCCGAAGAGCCGTTGTACGAACCGGAATCAATGGCCAGCGGGCCTTTATAATAAATCTGGAAAGCGCCGGCGTCCTGATGCTGATGGTTCAGGAAACTGTATTCATTGATCTTCATTTCCGCAATCACGCTCCCGGCGCCCCAGCCGGTGCGGGCAATCATCCACCCGAACGGCGAGCCGGAGTAGCGCGAAAGCGGCAGGTCGTCCGGTTTGCGGCTGCCCAGTTTGGTATCGCGCCACAGAAGCTCGAAGATTTTGCAGTGGGCTTCAATTTTGGGGTCTTTTAAGAATTCATAGTTCAGGTATTCGTCCTTGTAGTAACTGCCGGCCAGCAGCGCGGGCAGCGAATAGGTTTTGGATTTCTTTCGGGACGAATCCACATCGCCGCCCGCCAGAATCTGTCCGTCCGGCCGGCGCTTATACATCATGTCGTAGAGGACAAACTGCTGTCCGGGATTGAACACATTACCGGCGCCCATCCGGTCGAGGATCCACAGTGCGAAGAGGTCGTTGGAAAACCGCACGTTCAGATAGGACATTCCCTGGTGATAGGCGTGGGCCGGGTAAAACCAGTTGCGCGCCACCAGGTGTTCGCTGAAGAACCGGCCGGCCGCCAGATTGTACATCTCCGGGAATTCGTCGTAGATGGCAATGCCGGTCGAAAGCAGGTCGCGCATGATCATCCACTCGGAGGCGTGGCCGACAATGGAGCAGTCCTTTTCCGGCGGGTAGCCGCATTCGAGCATTTTCGCCAGCCGCAAAAACTCCTTCACAAAGCGGCCTTTTTCTTCCGGCGTCAGCAGGTCGTAGCACCAGTCATACACCATGGCGCCCGAAACCATATACAGACCGATGCCCCGCGAAATGTCTCCCGCGGATTCGAACGTCGAGCCCTCCAGCACGGCAAGGCTCTGGGCAATGGCGCTGCGGCCGGTCGCGGTATCTTTGGTCAAAAGGTAATTCAGCGCCTTTAATTCCGCCTGAACGGTCGGGCCTTTCTGGTTGAAATAAAAACGGAAGTCTTTGACCTGCGGGATCTCTTCGGGCTTCCAGTCCTCCTGCATTTTCACCAGATCGTCCCAGGTTTTTTTCAGCGCCGGATCGTTCATCCGCTCCTTGAGATCGGGAAGATCCTGCGCCCGCAGATAAAGTCGCGGATGGACGCCCGGGGGCACCGGGATGGATACGCCGTTGACCTCGTGCCAGACCACGGCGG
>DAONGM010000061.1:0-8567 GCA_035404105.1 Pontiellaceae bacterium | reverse complement strand
GCTCCGGCGTTGCATCCTGCGGCAGCCGCGAGCTGATGAATTCCACGCGGACTTTTTCCGGGCCGACGGAAACCCGGACCCGGCCGGAGCCGTCCGGCAGGTCGGCGCCCGGATAGGCCTCCGCATTGCGCAGATCGGTATTGCGGTTCGCCGGGTCCGGCAGGGTTTGATAGATCACCCCGTCCAGTTTTTCGCGGGCGAAGAGATGGTCGTGCCCCTGGAAGAAGATGGTGACCTGGTTTTTGACCATGAGCTGGTGGATCGGCAGTTCCCAGCCGGGCCGGTGACTGCGCAAGCCCCCGGCATCGCCCCATTCGTAGGAGGTTGCGAGTTTTGCGCCGCCGCGCCCGGTTCCGTTGACGTGATGCGCGAAGACAAATTTATATTTCGCCGGACTCTCTTCGAGCGTCTTCTTCAGCCAGCGGTACTGTTCATCGCCGAGCCCGATATTCCACAGGTCGCGCTGCTTTTTGCCGCCGCCGAAATTATTGTCGACCGCCTGTTCGGAGTGCCAGTAGGGATCGAGGGTGACGAACAGGGCGTCGCCCCACGTCCAGGCATAATAGTCGCGCAGCAGGCCGATGTGCGGCACTTCGTTGGTATCGCCGCTGTAAAACCGGTCCGGCGCAGGCTGCGGAAAGAACCGGTTGCGGCTGTTCTGCGCCCAGACCGCGACGTTATTGAAGCTTCCGTCGAGATTGGCGCGCGCGGCCTGCTCGTGATTGCCGTTGACCAGAAACAGCGGGGCGGAATGCGCGACCAGCCCGAGATACGGCAGCTGCCGGAGGTAAACCTGCCGGACGGTTTCCGGGTTCACCGTTTGCAGCGTATCCACGCTGAAATCGTCGCCCATGCAGATGTAGAAGTCCGGGCGGTCCTTGGCGGCGGCCAGCAGCATCTGCTCATACAGCGCCGGGTCGTTCTGCTTCGGGCTCCGCTCCGGATGAGAGTCGCCCTGGATCTCGAACACAAACGGACGGCCCGGAGCGCGGGCGGTATGAAATCGGTACGCCGGCCCCGTCTTGAACTCGGCGTCGCCCGGCTGGCGGTAGCGCAGCCGGTAGGCGACCTCCGCATCCGCCGTCAGATTCGTCAGCGTCAGCTGTGTCGGCGTTTTCGCCGACAGCAGCTGCGGCGCGGTGCGGTTTGTGCCGTATTCAATGTAGCCTTCCAGCTCCGCGGCCGGATAAATACTCAGGCTGATCCGGTCCGCTTCCGGAATGCCGAGGATGATCGTCGCGACATCCCACGCCTGCTTGGGTGCGGGATAGGCCATCCGGTTGCCGCCGCCCTCTCTGCCCTGCGGCTTTTCCTTCTTCGCCGGTTTTTCAGCCCAGCAACTGAGGGCCGTCAGCAACACCGCACCCGCCCAAATCCACTTCTTCATCATTTTTTTCCTCCTTTGCGCGGCGACTCGCTTTGAACAAATTTCATTTCATATCCCGTCGGCGAAACCGTCACCAGCAGGAAGCCTGAGCCGCCGCGAATATCGCCGGTCGTGTAGCCGTAATCGGCGGCATACCCGGGGGCGCGCACGCTCTCGCTCGCGGGCTGCGGCACCAGCTGATAGATGACGCCGTCTTTTTCCTGCCGTGCATAAAAATGATCGTGGCCGTGGAAATAAACCTTCACGCCGGTGTCCACGAACAGCTGATGAATCGGCTTGCCCCAGCCGGGGCGCTTTTCGTTGAACCGGTAGGTGCCGTCCGGATCGCGCCCGCCCCATTCATACCAGTCGGCCGCTTCGACCCCGCCGCGTCCCTGCTCGCCGCCGCCGACGAGCTGGTGCCCGAAAACAAATTTCGTTTTCGCGGTGCTGTTCTCGAGCGTTGCGCGCAGCCAGCGGTATTGCGTTTCGCCGAGCGTGAATCCCCAGCCGTCGGTTTTGCGGCCGGGCTTCTGCATCGTGTAGCGGTACGGATCGATCACCACGAACAGCGCGTCGCCCCACGTCCACGAATAATAGCTGCGCACGGTGCCGCAGAATTTTTCATCCGGCGCGGCGGAGCTGTAAAACGTTTCGGGCGCGACCGGATAAAACCGCTTGCGGATATTCGTCGCGCGCACAGCGGAATTTTTGTCGGTGTTGTCAAACAGCCAGCCCTGCTCGCCGTCGTGATTTCCCAACACCATAAACAGCGGTAGACTGTGCGCGACCTGCCCGTACCAGTTTCGCATCAGCAGATGACGCGCCGCAATCGATTCGTTGTTCTTCTCCCTCAGCTTATCCACCATCGACGAATCGCCGAGGTCGATCAGAAAATCGGGCCGCGCCGCCGCGATATTCTGCAGCGTGTTGGAATAGACCGCCAGATTGGAGTTTTCATCGAGGTGCGGGTCGGCCTGCACCGCGAAGGCGAACGACCGGCCCGCCGGACGCGCGGTGTGAAAACGATGCACCTCGCCTTCAATCCGGTACATGTATTCGGTGTCCGGCTTCAGATTTTCGAGCCGGAAAACACGCGGCTCTCCGGCGCGAACGCTCACCGGCGCCGTGCTTTGATCCAGCCGGCCTTCGCCGTAACGCACCGACAGCTCCATGTCGCGGCGCGGTATCAGATGAATCTCGATCGACGTCTCCGTCGGAAACGCCAGCAGTTCCGTGCATTCAAAATCAGCCGACGCCGGGCCCGCTTCCATCATCAGCGGAACATCCTGCGCGGTCTGATTTTTCCGGTCGCCGGAAGATTTTCCAAAAACCGGAACAGCTGCGACCGCCAACAGCATGGCGGACAAAATTATCCGTTTCATTTCAGGGCCGCCTTTCTTTTTGCGGAGCGTCCCGCTTTTCTCCGCGCCCGCCGGGAAGCGCCGTCGGATCAGGAGCCGGTTTAACGGCGGGGCCCGGCACCGCCGCGCCGCCGCGCACAGCCAGCACCAGATGCTTCTGCTGTTTTTCGGTATGACTGACAAGCCCGGTTGTGAAATCTGCAAACCAGGCGCTTTCAGGACGATTGCACTGACTCGTGGAGGACCAGTAATAGGCCGCCTGCACCGCCGGAAAAAATGTTTTATCCACCGACGGTTTCACGTTCCGGTCGTCGCTGAGCGACCGCAATTCTTTGATGTTCGGCAGCCGCCAGTCGGACTGGCCCGCGAGCCGCAGCCAGCTGCAATAGGTCAAGGCCTCTTCCCACGTCAGATCGGAATCCGGGCCGATCTTCTGCCAGATCAGGCCGGTGGTCTGATCCGTCACCGTGCCGTCGCCATTGTCATTCAGGCTCGGTCCGGCGCAGAGAGGAGAGTCGCCGCGAACGCAGCGGACATGAAAGGCGCCCTTTTTATCGGGGCTCGTCGCCAGCTGTTTTAGATGGGGGCCGATGCCGCCGCCGGAATTCACGACCCACACCCGGTCGGTATCGTCGCACCGGACTGAATCGGTCCACCAGTACTTCGCTTCGGTCCGCGTGAAAACGGCGGTGTTCATCGCCGGCCCGTTCGCGCTGTGATCCACCACGCTGAACAGCTCCATGCTGGCGGGCAGCCGCCAGTCTGCGTGGCCGCCCAGCTGCAGTTTATGCGCATACTCACGCGCCTGCTCCCACGTCATTTCGCCGCCGTCGGTTTTCTGCCAGACAAGTCCCGTGATGCGGTCCGTCACCGTGCCGTCGCCGTTATCGGCATACGAAGGCCCGCGGCCGCGGAAATCGGAATCCTCGCCGAACGTCTGCGTATAGCGGTTGGTCTGCCCGGTGTCGGGCAGACACGGCAGGACTTCGGCGTTCGCCGCGTTCAGCAGCAGAAGGCCGGCCGTCAGACGTATGGCAACCGGGGTTTTCATGCCGTCCTCATTTACCTTTCGGCGCGCGATCCATTTCTTCTTTTGAAATCAGGCCGTTGTGATCGGCGTCCATCGCCTCGAATTTACGCCGCAGCTGTTCTTCATTGTACTGGTCGCCGCGTTTCGCCTTTTCGTGCGCGGCCATTTCATCGAAAGAAACCGCGCCGTCTTTATTGGCATCCATCTGTGCAAAGCGGTCGCCGCCGCCCTGAGGCCGGGGCGCCGCTGCGGCCGGGCTGTTGGTCGCCGCCGCGGGCGTTGCAACGGCGACAGCTTTGCGGGCGGCCGGTTTTTCTTCCTGCTGCGGCGCGCTCTTCGCATCGCCGGGCTGCGGGAATTTTTCGTCCGCCGGATTTTTACGCGCCGGACGCACCACCACATCGGTCAGCAGCCCTTTCGGCGTCAGGTCGCGCCCTTTGAGCGCGGGATGATCCGCGCTGTAGCGGTAGCAGCGGAACGAAGAGTTCGCCATCGGAATGGTGTCGGGCATCACTTTGAGCACGCCGAATTCTTTGGTGACCGGATTGATGTATTCCCAGACCAGTTCGTTCTGCGCCGTCACTTCGAAGAAATGGCCTTCGGCATCCGAGCAGATCAGCGTGTTGCCGTTGGGCAGGCGCTGCGCACCCGAACCGATGCTGCTGAAAAAGCCTTGGCTCGATTTCGAACCGTACAGCCAGACAATCTGCCTGGAGATCAACCGGCGGGTTTTCTGCATGTCCGGATGATAATCCTGCTGCACGTAACCGGCCTCCGGCGGGTTCACATAGGTCGCGCTCGCCGTTCCATCCGCTTTGCGGAAGCCGTCGATCTCATAGACGAATGATTGCGCGGACGGATCGAACAGATACTGCCCGTTGTTAAAGATCAGGAAATGCCCCGCACCGGGAAGTCCGGCGGGAATCCACTGTACATCGTGCGCGCCGCCGATCTGTTTGTGGCCGGAAATTCCTTTTGTCCAGTTTTCGGAAATGCTCGGCGGATCGCCCTGCTCATAGCGGGCCGGGTCGCCGAAGCGGTAAAGAAAATCGCCCGCCGGTCCGGCCGCCAGCGCAATACTCTTCGCCGGATCGCCGGGAACAAATGTCGCGCCATGATCAATCACATAGAACTCGCCCTGCACGGAGTTGATGACCACCTGATCGAGCTCCGGATTGTAGTCCATCGAGTTGCAGTGCAGCCAGTCGCCGCGCAGCGGCTTGCCGGGCAGATGCATATTGAGCCGTCCCGGCGCGTCCGAAATCTTCGCGACGTAATTGGATTTCGCCGGATCGACGTTCTGAACGAGGTGATCGAAGAAGCACCATTCCCAGACAACGTTTCCGTTCATGTCCACTTCCACAACGGCATCGACCATCGTCTTGCCGTCTTTCGCCAGCCGGCTGCCGCGCCCCGGTTCTTCGCCGGCGGCTGCCGGCGCTTTGGACGGATCGCATCCGGCGGCGAGCGCCATTTCGCGTGTGACCGTTTTACCGGCGATGTACATTGTCGTCCACTGATTCAGCTTCTGTTTGAAGATGCGCACAAAGTCGTGATGCGGCGCATAGTTCGGGCGGACTTCTTCATATTTCCAGATGACGTTGCCGTCCCAGTCCTGCTCCTGAAATCCTTTGAACGAGCTGGGATCGTCCTGCATCGCGTCGAGCAGATTCCCGTTTTGCAGAAAGCGCGGATTGGTGCCGATCCGCCACGAGTGAACCAGCTGCCCCTGCATATCAATCAGGTAGCTGCTGCCGTGCGCCGCGAACAGCGTATAGCCGTTGAAGGCTTTCGCTTTATTCCAGTAAAGCATCTCCGTCGGCCCCTGCAGGGATTCATAGGCGAACGAAATACCGGCGGTCAGAACAACCAGCGCAATCAGCTTTTTCATTTGCGGGCTCCTTTCCCGTCGCGCGGCTTGGAGCCGCCGCCGTCATCCGGCTTCATATTGGCGTGTTCCTGATCGGCGCGGCGTTCCGGCGAAACCGGGTTCTCCAGATTTTCAACCAGCAGGCCGCGCGGTTTCAGTTCGCGTCCGGCAAAGGCCGGATGATCGGGCGCATAGCGCTGCGCTTTGAAGATGGCGTTCTGCGCATGGTAGCGGTGATCAAGCGGAACGGTTTCACCCTGCTTCAGCACGCGGGTGGTGACGGGATTGACATATTCCCAGACCGTCTTGCCGTCCGGCGTCACTTCAAACAGCGTGCCGTGAACGCCGGCGCAGATCAGCGTGTTGCCGTTCGGCAGCCGCTGCGCGCTGGAAATTTCCTGCGAGAAAAAAGTCTTCGGGTCGGGATCGGTATAACTCCAGACCAGCTTGTCCGGGCCGTACGTGCCGTCACTCTTCAGCGCATACGTGCCGTCTGCGTTGAGCGGAGCCGTCAGTTCATCCACGCTGGTGTAGCCGCGGCCCAGTCCGTTGTTGAACACCAGAATATTTCCGGCACCGGGGCAGCCGTCGGGAGTCCACTGCGAATCGTGCTGCTGAAAGAGCATCTGTTTGCCGTTATGCTGATAAGTGGACGGATTGCCCCAGCGGTACAGCAGATCGCCTTTCGTCCCCTTGGCTTCAGCGGTGGTGATGCCGTGGTTGATGATCCAGAACTCGCTGTTGCCGCGCGCACTGATGACAATTTGATCGAGCTTGGCGTTGTAATCAATCGAGTTGAAGTGATTCCAGAACGCCTTCACCCGGCGGCCCGAACCGTTCGGATCAATCCGGCCCGGCGTTTTAGCAACATCGCCGTAGTTGTCTTTCGTCTTATCAAAATTCTGAACGAGGTGATCCCACACATGCCATTCCCAGACAATCTTTCCGGACTTCGGACCGGTCTTCTGAATTTCCACGATGTAGTCGGGGAAGAGCTTGCCGTCGTTCACCGCGTCCGGATTGAAGCCCGCCTTCACGGCCTCTTCCAGAGATTTGAGCTCCACCACCATCGCCAGAATATTGCCGTTCGGCAGCGGCGCAATGTCGTGATGCATCAGGTTCTTGTCGTCCGAAAGAACATATTCCCAGACCAGCTTGCCGTCCCAGTCGAACTCTTCCAGCCGCCCGCCCTCGCCGCCGCCGATAAACGATTTGTTTTTCGTCAGACAGCAGTGCAGCAGATGCCCGTTCGGCAGCAGATAGACCGACTGCCCCGGCTCGTACTGACTCTTCCACTCATTCACAATCTGCCCGTCGTTGGCCACCAGATAAATACTGGTGTAATGCTTCGGCGCAAACAGCGTATAACCCGGCGAGGCTTCCGCCGTGTTCTTGATCACGCCGAGCTGGCGCACCGTGTCGCCATACGACGTTTCCGGCGAGCGCACCGGCTCCTGCCCCGCCGCGCAGCAAACGCACAGCGCGGCCGCACTCAATCCTGCCATGATCTTTTTCATAACCCCTCCGCCTTCTTCGGTTCCCCTTTGCGTCCGCCGGACGGTTCATCCGCCGTCAGCCGCCCGTCGCGGTTCTTATCCGACTTATCAAACAGCATGCCGGAGACACTCAGCATCTCCGCCTTCGTAATCGTTCCGTCGCCGTTTTCATCCAGCTCCTTCGAGTGCAGCTTGATAAAACCGCCCATCGTCGTCTTCGCCATGCCGCCCTGAAGTTCCGCTGCATCCAGCACATCATCCCGATTCGTGTCATACAGCCCGAACGCCTTGACCGCTTCATCCAGCATCTCCTGCCGCGCCACCGCGCCGTCGCCGTTAACATCCAGTTCCGTTGCATGCTCCAGCAGCCACGGCTTATCCGGCTTGCCGGCCGGCTGTTTACCTGCCGGCGGCTGGCCGCCGCCTTTCGGACGGTTCGCATCGCCGCGCGCCGCGTTCTGCACCGGTGTCGGTTTGATTTCCGGACGGCTCTCCGCATCCACCGGACGCGCCACGCGGAAACCGATGTGATAATACGGATGATCCGGATCGAGCGGGCCGCGCCAGTAGGACGGATTGCGGTTCGACACACGGCTGTGACCGTTCTCGCCGTTATACCAGTTGCCGCCGCGCATCCCGCGATACGGCTTGCCGTCGGGCATCAGCTTGCCGCTCGCCGGCCCGGGCGGATTGCTCGCCGGACTGTAGGCGTAGTAATCGCTCTGATACCAGTCATTCACCAGCTGCCAGACATTGCCCGCCATATCATACAGACCGTAACCGTTCACACCGTTCGTGTAATAGCCGACCGGCGTCGTCCACGGCTCCGGCCCGCTGCGGAACTTATTCTTTGATTCCGGCCAGTTCGCCTTCGACGCATCGGCATCATCGCCCCACGGGAAATTGCGGTACGGATTCTGCAGCCCGCCGCGCGCGGCATATTCCCATTCCGCCTCCGTCGGCAGACGGTAACCGCTCTTATTCAAATCACACGCCCACGTCTTCGTGTCGTAACACAGCGGCAGATTCTTCTGCGCGCTCAGCCAGTTGCAATAAACCGCCGCGCCTTCCCAGCGGATGCAGACCACCGGATGCTCTTCCTTTCCGTCGAGAACAGAAAACTTCGCGCCGTCCCAGCCGATCCGGCTGTACGGCGACATCGTCCGCGTCTCGCACAGCAGCTCGCTTCCGCCGGCCAGATAAACACCGCCGGCGCGCACCTCGATCTGCCTCTGCGCCAGCGCCGCATTCAGAAAATCGCAGAACTGCGCCGTCGTCACGTCATAGACGCCCATCTCGAACGCATCGAGCCGCACCGTATGAATCGGCGTTTCATCGCCGCCGTGCTTCGGATCCACAAACCCGATGTGGTCGCCCATCTCAAAACTGCCGGCCGGAATCGGCACGGTTTTAGGAAACTCCGCCGCCGTGGCGATGGATG
>DAONGM010000060.1:0-10949 GCA_035404105.1 Pontiellaceae bacterium | reverse complement strand
TGGTCGGGGAAACAGGATTCGAACCTGCGACTTCTTGGTCCCAAACCAAGCGCTCTACCAGACTGAGCTACTCCCCGCACACAAAGGCGCGGTAATATCAGCGAAGCTTCCGGTAAACGCAATATTAAACCGGCTTCAGCTTGCGTGAATGACCTCTTTTCAAGTAGGCTCTGCGGCATTGTGAATGACACGCTGATCATCATACCGACTTATAACGAGCGCGAAAACGTACGCGCTATTGCCGCGGCTGTCTTCGCAAGCTCCCCCGACGTCGATCTTCTTTTTGTCGATGACAACTCCCCGGACGGAACCGGCGCTATTGCGGACGAAATGGCGGCGGCCGATCCGCGTGTGAAGGTGATGCACCGTGCGGAAAAGAACGGTCTGGGCCGTGCATATATCGCTGGTTTCAAATGGGCGCTTGAGCGCCAGTATGAGTTTATTTGCGAAATGGATGCGGATTTTTCCCACAACCCTGATGATATTCCAACGTTGCGCGCCGCCGCTAAAACAGCGGGGCTTGTTCTCGGTTCGCGGTACGTCAATGGCGTTCGCGTGATCAACTGGCCGTTGCGCCGGCTGATTCTGAGCCGTGGCGCGGGCGTGTACGTCAAATTTGTCACCGGCATGTCGTTCACGGATCCGACCGGCGGGTTTAAATGTTTCCGGCGCTGTGTGCTGGAGACCATTCCGCTGGATCAGATTGAATCGAGCGGCTACTCCTTTCAGGTCGAGATGACGCATATGGCCTGGCGGATCGGCTGCCGGATTGTTGAGGTTCCGATTGTTTTCGAAGAGCGCCGTTCCGGAGCGTCAAAAATGTCGAAGAACATTATTTTTGAGGCGCTTATTATGGTCTGGAAGCTTTATTTCCGCGCGCGTTTCAGCCGTGCGCCGGTCTGCCGGGTTCAGCCCGGCGGCGCCCGCTTCAAATGCTGTCAGCCGCGTTAGCCAGCGCGACCCACTGTTTAACGGAAATCTGTTCCGGGCGTGTTGCCGGATCGATTCCGCACGTTTCTAATCCCGGGAAAAACTCAGGATAATTTTTCCGGAGGTTGGAGCCGATCTGCTTGCGGCGCTGTGTAAAACTCAGCTTGATCAGTTTTTTAAACTGCTCGTAATCCTTCACCTCAGCCAGCGGTACGGTACGCTTCTCGAAACGAACCACGGCCGACCACACTTTCGGCGCGGGCATAAAGCAGGTCGGGCTCACATTCTTAATGGTTTTCACTTCGTAGTTCAGCTGCGACCAGATCGCCAGCGGGCCGTAGTCTTTGCCGCCCGGCTGGGCGGTCAGGCGGTCCGCCACTTCCTTTTGCACCATGAAGACCATCCGTTCCGGAAGCGGACGCGCTTCCAGCGCGTTGACGATGAACCGGCTCCCGACGGAATAGGGCAGGTTGGCGACAATTTTATTGATGCCGCCGGCGAACAGTTCGCTCAGGTTAACATCCAGAACGTCGGCATCGATGAGCGGAAGCTGCGGAAAGTGGGTGCGCAGATGCGCCGACATGGTCTGATCTTTTTCAATCGCGGTGAGCGTTGCGCCGGTTGCCATGAGCGCCTGGGTCAGCGCGCCGAGACCGGGGCCGATTTCAAGCAGCTGGTCGGACGGGGAAACGTTTGCGGCTTCAATGATGATGCCGAGAATATTGGAATCAATCAGGTAATTCTGGCCCAGCCCTTTGTTCGGACGGTGACCGAGCGAATCGAGCAGCGCACGGATAATGGAAGGGCTGGTGAGTTTGCCGGGAGTATTCATTTCTTCCACGGGTTGGGTTGGCCGGCGAGCCGGATGGCGGTCTCGATTGCAGCGATCATGCTGTCCGGTTTGGCGATGCCTTTGCCGGCGATATTAAATGCGGTGCCGTGGTCGGGCGAAGTGCGGATGATCGGCAGGCCGAGGGTCAGGTTTACACCGCAGTCGAAGGCGTGCATTTTGAGCGGGCCGAGGCCCTGATCGTGATACATTGCCACAACGGCGTCGTATTGTTTTCCCAGTGTCTGATAAAAAATTACATCAGCCGGAACCGGACCGGCGGCGTTGAACCCTTTTGCGCACGCGGCCGCGATGGCCGGGGCAATGACGGCAGATTCTTCGTCGCCGAGCGCGCCGCCGTCGCCGGCGTGCGGGTTGAGGCCGCAGACGCCGATCCGCCCGTTATGGAGTCCGAACCAGTTCAGCGCTTCGCCGGTCAGCTCAATGGCTTCCAAAACATTCTCTTTAGTCAGTGAATCTGCGACGGAGCGCAGCGGCAGATGCCGCGTGACAAGCATGACGCGCAGTCCGTTGCCCATGAGCATCATGCCGTAGCGGTTGGTGCCGGTGAGTTCCGCGATCATTTCGGTGTGGCCCGGATAATTTACGCCGGCGAGTTTCAGGCCTTCTTTACAGATCGGCGCGGTCACCATTGCGTCGAGTTCTCCTTCGAGGCATCCATGCACGGCCCGCTCAATGGCGGCGACGGCGGTTTTTGATGCTCCGGCCGTGATTTTTCCCGGAGTCTGTGTTCCGGTAAACTCTACCGGCCAGACACTGGAATGGTCGAATACCTGCTCAGGGCCGATCAGAACAAACTCAATGCCGGGTTTCCAGTGGCTGGAAGAAACAGCTTTGAGGGCAATCTCAGGGCCGATGCCGTTAACATCGCCGCAGGTTATGCCGATGCGGATGCTCATAGGTATTTTCAGTAGCGCTCGATAAAATGTTTGGCAGAGACCCGTTTGAGCAGATCGTCGTGCAGCCGGTCTTTTTCGGCGTCGAGCAGTTTCTTCTCGATCGCTTT
The DNA here is from genome assembly GCA_035404105.1 of Pontiellaceae bacterium. Taxonomy (GTDB): domain Bacteria; phylum Verrucomicrobiota; class Kiritimatiellia; order Kiritimatiellales; family Tichowtungiaceae; genus Tichowtungia. The sequence continues at coordinate 8,163 of DAONGM010000060.1, read as the reverse complement.
CTGCACCTCTTCAAAGGGCGTGTAGCCCTTTTCGCGCCGCTCCTCGACTTTGACGATGTAGAATCCTCCGGAGGTTTCGATCAGGTCACTGATCTGTCCGGCAGGGGTGTTAAGCAGCGCGGGGCGGAGTTCTGCGCGCACATCATCGGGGTTCCGCCACGGGGCTTCGTCGATGTCGCTTTCGGAAACCTCTTTGGCCGTGGCAATGAAATCGGCTCCGGCGCGCAGTTTCTGCAAAGTGTTTTCGGCCTGTTTGCGTTTTACGGCGCGGTCTTCTTCGGTTTTACCCTTATTGATGAGAATGAAATAGTATTTAACTCTGAAGGGGATGAAATACTGCTCTTTGTTGCGCTCATATTCGTCGCGTACAGCCTGTGCCGGTACGCTGGCGCGGCGGGAGACTTCCTGATTGTAGAAAATCCGGACGGTGATCTGGTCGGTCACTTCCTGTTTCCATTCTTCATAGGTCATGCGCCGTTCGGCCAGCGCGCGGCTGAGCAGGGCGCGGTCATTATTGAACCGCTCGCGGATGAGCCGGTTGATCTCGTCGTCGATCACCTTGTCGGGCAGCGTGGCTTTCAGCGTTTTCGTTTCGGCTTTGAGCAGAGCCTCTTCAATGAGCGCCTCGCGCGCGTCAAGATAGGCGGCCTGTATGCGTTCAGCGAGTTCCTTGCCTTTATATTTGCGGGAGATCTGCTGCATGTAAGGGGCGACGCTTTCGCGGACTTCACCGTAAGTAATGATTGTTCCGTCCACGCGGGCCGCGTAGCCGTCGATGGCAGTAACCAGCGGACCGTTAGTGACGACCGTTTTCGGGCTGTTGGTGGCGGTTGTCACTAAGGTGACATTGGTTTGCGCGAAAAGCGCCGGAGCCGCCAAAGCAAGGAACAGAACGATGTTTTTCATAAGGGCGGCATTATGCACAAACCGTCTGCCGTGTGCAACGGCTGTTCGCTTTCCTTTGCCGGCCGTATCGCGTGTTCCGCTTTTTAGCGGATACTTTCCGGAGAAACAAGTTCCGCGCCGCCGGCCGGTGTAACCGCCAGAAATTCCGGAGAGATTCCTTTCTCGCGGCAGGAAACGCCGATTTTTTCCGTTACTGCCGGTGCCTGGTTTTTCTGCACCATCACAATCGCACAGCCGCCGAAGCCGCCGCCGGAAAGCCGTGCACCGGGCGCGCCGGCTGCGCGGGCGGCCTCGACAACGATGTCCAGTTCCGGACAGGAGTTTTCGAAATTTTCGATCGAGCTCCGGTGCGATTCGAAAAGAAGCTGTCCGAACGCTTTAATGTTTTCAGTGCGGAGCAGTTCAACGCCCCGTTCAACGCGGTCAATTTCGCCGATGATGTGGGCGGCGCGTTTGGCGGCGCCGGGCGCGATCCGGCTCCGGTTCGCCTCAAACTCTTCGGGCGAAACGTCGCGCAAGGCGGCGACCGGGTGCGGCAGGATCTCTGCCAGTTGCGCGGCGGCCTGTTCGCAGCGTTCGCGCCGTTCGTTGTACGGGGAATCGGCGAGGCTGTGTTTGACATGCGGGTTGACGACGAGAAATTCAATGTCATCCGGCAGCGTTACGGAAGAGACTTCCAGCGTCCGGAAATCTGAATGGATGAGGCCGTGGTTGCGTCCGAAGATGCTGGAAAACTGATCGAGCAGTCCGCATTTGGTGCCGGCAAACTGGTGTTCCGCCTTCTGACAGAGGCGGGCGATTTCTTTTTTATCGACGGTGACGTTTAGAATTTTGAGTACGGCATACGCAGCGGAGACTTCCAGCGCGGCGGAGCTGGAAAGGCCTGCGCCGAGCGGAACGATACCGAAGGACGTGCAGTCGAGGCCGTCGATTTTTTGTTTCAGATGATCCTGAATAAAATGGAAGACGCCTTTGACATAATTTCCGCTTCCGATGCCGGAAACTTTGCCGGTATCTGTGATGTCAAAGCTGGCGCGTTGTCCGGCGTCCGCGGCGAACAGGTGAATGCCGGGGCGGTCGGAGCGGGAGATGCAGAAGCAGTGGCCGTAGTTGATGGCGGCTGAAAGCACGGTGCCGGCATTATAGTCGGTGTGGTTGCCCAGCACTTCAATGCGGCCGGGAGCCCAGGCGATGCTTTCCGGCTTCTTGCCGAAGTTTTCAATATGCGCGGCGACGGTTTTCTGGATCGCAGTTTCTTTATTCATGCGACGACCTTATCGCCGGCCGCGAGATTGAGCCATAGGAGAAAAAGGCAAAGTCATGGACTTTTAAGTCAAAACGCGCTTAATTAGTCAGATGCTGGCCACCTTAAATCATACGATCAGCCAAAAAGTTGCCGAGGTGTTTGATCTGTACACAGAGCTGCACGGGGCGCGGGTTTCTTTTTTCGGACCCGACAAGCAGATGCTGTATCCGGACGAAAAGGGCCGGCCGAACTGCGCCTATTGCCGGATGCTGCGCGAAACGCTGAAGCTGGATTCCCGCTGCCGCGCGCTGGACCGGCAGATGATGGATGCGGCGCTGACGAAGAACGAAATGATTTCCTACACCTGCCACGCGGGAATGCGCGAAGCGGTTGCGCCGCTGGTTGTAAACAGCGAGCTGGCCGGATTTGTGATGATCGGACAGTTCCGCAGTAAAGAAGCGCCGGATGTTTCTCCGTATGCGGTCCGCTGGAAAAAGGAGCAGGGGAACGATGCGTTGCAGACGGCGTTCGCGGACAGCACCGTATTCCCGGAAGAGAAAATTGAAATACTGCTCGCCATGCTGCGGCAGGTGCTGGAACTGATTATCCGCGGGCAGCTGATTCACCGCAACGACTACGATCTGATTGAGCCGGTGATTGCGCAGATCCGCCGCCAGCCGGATAAAAACATCACTCTTGAAGCGGCTGCGCGAATAAGCGGGCGAAGTCCGTCAACGGTGACGCGCATGTTTAAAAAGGTGACGGGGCAGAGTTTCAAGCAGTATCAGGTGCAGTTCCGCCTTAAGCGGGCGGCGGAACTGCTGGTCGACCGGCCGGGCCGACCGGTTGCCGAGATTGCCGCCGCCGCCGGGTTTGAAGATCCGTTTTACTTTTCACGGCAGTTCCATAAACATACCGGGCTTTCGCCCAGCAACTATCGTAACAGCAAAGCAGGAGAATAAAATGGCCGCAGACAAAACAGCGTTCGGGAAAAATCAATTCGGCGTGAATGTGGAACTTTTCACTCTGACGAATGAAAACGGGATCCGTGTTCGCATTATGAACCACGGCGGAACGATTGTTTCGCTCGAAGTGCCGGACCGGAGCGGGCGGCTCGCCGATGTGGTGCTCGGCCACGACACGGCGGCGGACTATTGCGCGGCGACGCCGTATTTCGGCTGCGCGGTCGGCCGCTACGCCAACCGCATCCAGGGCGGACGCTTCACGCTCGACGGCCAGACCTATACCCTCGCGCAGAACAACGGCCCGAACGCGCTGCACGGCGGAGTGCGCGGCTTCGATAAAGTCGTTTGGGACGCAGAAATCCTGCCGGGCGCCGACGCCGTCCGGATGACCTATATCAGCGCCGACGGCGAAGAAGGCTTCCCCGGCGAAGTCAAAACCACGCTTACCTATACGCTGACCGGCGCCAACGAACTGAAAATCGACTGCATGGCGGAAACGGACAAAGCCACTCCCTACAACATCACCAACCACTCCTACTTCAACCTGGCGGGCCACGACGCCGGAGAGATCGGCGCGCAGCGGATGATGATCCGGGCCGAAACCCTGCTGCCGATCGATTCGACCTCGATTCCGCTGGGGCCGGAAATGGCGGTCGCGGGCACCCCGTTCGACTTCCGCACGCCGCACGCCCTGGGCGAGCGGATCGATGCCGATCACGAACAGATCCGCCGCGGATGCGGCTACGACCACAACTTTTGTCTGACGAAAACCCGGCCCGGCGAACTCAGTCTGGCGGCCCGCGCCGAGGATCCGGCGAGCGGCCGGGTGATGGAGGTTTACACCACCGAACCGGGCGTTCAGCTCTATACCGCCAACTTTCTCGACGGACAGCTCGCGGGCAAGGGCGGCTGCCGGTATGTCCGCCGCGGCGGGTTCTGTCTGGAAACGCAGCATTATCCGGATTCGCCCAATCAGCCGCAGTTCCCGAATACCATACTGCGACCGGGAACGGTGTTCCGGTCGCAGACGGTCTATCAGTTTAAGTGAGGGCGGCGCGGGCCGCCCGTCGAATGACTAGCGGCGCGTGGTCGGCGGGAAATCGTCGGTGCGGAACGGCGAGGCCGGCAGCCCTTCGGCGTTGAACAGCGTCGGGACGAACCACTTCTTCCAGCCGTAGCGCACGAACTTGGGGCTGGCGACGCCGGCGGCGGAGACCAGGATCTTGCCGTCGGCCAGCCGGGCGGCGGCCGGAACATAGGTGCCGTCGGCGCCGCAGATTTCAAAGGCGCTGACCGCTTCCGGTTTCAGCACCAGTCCGGAGCCGGTGTCTTTGAAGGAGAGTTCAATGGCGCCGTTTTTGGCTTCGGCTTTTGCCAGCCGCGGGCCGCGGCAGATCAGGTTGGTTTCGCCGTAGACCATCTGGCGGGCCAGCAGCGAGAGCCGGTAGCCCACTTTGTCCTTCGAGTGCGGGTGGATGTTTTTGATGTCGCCGCCGTCCGTCAGAACGATCATGCCGCTGTTTTGCACATGGTCCTCGGTCCAGCTCTGCGATTCGCGCAGTTCCGGCCAGGCGGCGGATTTTTCGGTTGCGGGGCCGTAGGCGGCGAGCTGGACGAACAGGAACGGCAGGTTTTCGTTCCGGAACTCTTCGCGCCATTCCTTGATCAGCGCAGGAAATACGGTGCGGTAATGGAAGCCGTTCGCGGCGTTGTTTTCGCCCTGATACCAGATGACGCCTTTCACTGTGTACGGAATCGTCTGCGTCAGCATGTTTTCATGCAGACCGCACGGCCGGTTTTTGAAGCGCGGGCCGATCTTCATGTCCGGCTTGGGGCCGGGCTTTTCGCCGGCTGCTTGCTTGCGTTCCCATTCTTTGACGGCGGCCGGGTAGGCCTCCAGATATTTCACATAGTCGGCTTCGTTGGTGAAGTTGGCCCGGTAGTTCTGGTCATAGGTCTCAATCGTCCGTTTCAGCTCGGGATGGTTTTCCAGCGTTTTGCGGCTCATCCACGCTTCGGCCGGAGTTCCGCCCAGCGAGCAGCTGACGATACCGACCGGTACCTTCAGCGTTTCGCGCAGATTTTTGGCGAAGTAATAGGCGCTGGCCGAGAAGTTTGCGACATTGTCCGGAGTGCTGGCCGCCCATTGCGGACGGGCGCTCGGCTGGCTTTCATACAGCTTTTCGGCAATCGTCACCATGCGCAGCAGCGGATCGTTGGCGCTGTTGATGTCCGGCTGCGTTGTCGGTTTGAAACCCTTCATCGAGTACTGCATGTTGGACTGCCCGCCGGCCAGCCAGACTTCGCCGACGAGGATGTCTTTCAGCTCCACCGGCGCCGCGGTTTGCGAGCCTTTGAGAACCAGCGTCCGGCCTTCGGCGCAGGCGGGCATCGCTTTCAGCGCGACCATCCAGCGTCCGGTCTCGTCCGCGACGGTTTCTTCGGTTTGGTCGGCGAAGAGAACGGTGACCTTTTCTCCGGCGGCCGCGGTTCCCCAGATTCGCACCGGCTCGCCCTGCTGTAAAACAGCGCCGTCGGTAAACACGCCCGCCGGCTGAACAGCGGCAAATGCCGTAAAGGCACAGAGTGAAACAAGGAATACGGTTATCAAACGACGCATGGCAGACCCTTTCGATTGGTTAAGCCGCGCATCCTGTCGCTTCCCCGGCGGAATGTCCAGAGCCTGTTTTCTGCCGGATCTTGGAAAAAAAGGTTCCAATGTCCGGCGAAACCGGCTCTTATGTTTTCAGAAGGTTGAAACCCATGGACGAAACAGAAAACAGTGAAATGCGCGCCGGAGTGGTGGCGGTGGTCGGGCGGACGAACGTCGGCAAATCCACGCTGCTCAACGCGCTGGTCGGCGAAAAAGTCAGCATCGTCAGCGACACCGTCCAGACGACGCGCAACATCATCCGCGCCATTCTAACCGAGCCGCGCGGCCAGATCGTCTTCCTCGACACCCCCGGCATCCACAAAGCCGAGGGCGACCTCGGTAAAAACCTCAATAAAATGGCCCGCTCGTCGGTCAACGGCGCCGATGCCGTCCTGCTGGTGCTGGATGCGTCCAGCAAACCGTGGCAGGAGGACGACGGCTGGATGCGCCGCCTCGCCGCCGAAACAACGCCTTGCGCAATCCTGCTCAACAAAACCGACCTCGGCACATCCTTTGTTGAAACCTATAAAACCCTTTGGAACGAGATCGCGACGGAGAAGAACTCGACCGTTCAGCCCGTCTGGATCGAAGGCTCGGCACTGAAAGGCGGCGGACTGCCGGAGCTCGCCGCCGCGCTGTTCGCCCTGGTGCCGGAAGGCCCGCCGATGTTTCCGGAAGACATTCTGACCGATTATCCGCGCAAGCTGAATATGGCCGATGTCATCCGCGAAAAATATTTCGACCGGCTGCACGACGAACTGCCGCACTGCCTGGCCATCTGGGTGGAAACCATCGAAGAAACTCCGGCGGCGTGGTCGATCCAGGCGGAAGTCCTGGTCGAGCGCCATTCGCAAAAGGGCATCGTCATCGGCGAAAAAGGCCGCCTGCTCAAAAGCGTGCAGTACCAGTCCGAAAAAGAGCTGACCGAAATGTACGGCCTGCCCGTCAAAGTGAAGCTCTGGGTCAAGGTTGAACCCAACTGGCGCAAAAACTTCTGGATTCTCAAGAAGCTCGGGTATGCATAAAAAAACCGCCCGGGAAGTCTCCGGGCGGTTGTTCGAGCGGCTGCGGTTATTTGCCTAACAGTCCGCCGAGTCCTTTTTTGACGGAGTCGACCGCGCCCTTCGCGGCGTCCGTGGCGCCTTTGGCGGCATCGGTGGCGGCCCCGCCCGCATCTTTCAGCGCTTTGCCGGCGGCGTCGCCGACGGAAGAAGCCGCTTCGGTCACGGCTTTCGTGATGGAGTTGAATACTTCGGAAATCACTTCAGCCGGGCTGGCACCCTGCGATTCCTTGCCGATATCTTTCATGTGAATGTCGGGCAGCGGCAGGGTCAGCTTCTTGCCGCCCAGCGCGGTAAAGCTGACGTTCACTTTCGCCCCGTTGAGCTGGAAGTCGTTGATAATCACTTTCTTCGCGGCTTTCTTTTCGGCCGGTTTGGCGGCCGGCGCGGTTTCGGTCTTCGGCGCGGCGGTTTCTTTGGGCGTCAGATTGGCCTGCAGGGTGCTCAGGTTGCTGGACTTGAGGCTCTTTTCATAGGTGATCTGCGGAGCGTCGATCAGAATCTGTTCAATGACGATGGCTTTGGAGAAGAGCGACGGCATTTTGATCTTTAATTTGAAATCGTTCAGTTCCATGGCGCTTGGCGTGTTGAAGCCTTCGGGGTTGCCGATAACGAGTCCTTTAATCTGTACCAGGCCGGTGAAGGGGTTAACGACAACTTTATCGAGATGAACCGGGACGCCCGCCAGTTTTGGTCCGGCAGTGTTTACACCTGTTTTGATGATCCGGCCGAGAGAAAGCATCAGCGCAACAACCAGAATCAGAAGGGATGCTCCTGTAATCAATAGAACCTTTTTCGTTTTTGTCGTCATACGCCACCCGTTCCTTTCTTTTGTTAAACGCAGTTTGAAGTTTTGTTTATAACCGGACAAGTCCGATCTGAAATCAAAATAGAAAAGCCGCCCCGGAACCGGCGCGGCTTTTCAATGCGGGGAGCTCAGGCTTACTTCAGGTTTTTGTAATAAACAACCTCATCGTTAACCGCGAAGAGCTTTGCTTCGGTGAATACATGGTTTTCTGCGCGGGCCAAATCACATTTAACGGCGGCGGTTTCAGCTGCTTCTTCGAGGGTTGCGCGGCTGTGTTCGTAGCCGAACGCCCACTGTCCGGTCGGGTCGACTGCCACCACCATTACTTTCTGACCGGGCATTTCTTTGTATTTGAGAAAAATCGGGTTAAATGCTTTTGGCGGCTCAAGGCGGGTTTCAAACTTCTGACCGGATGAAGCGCATCCGTAAACAGATGAAAGCAGAACAGACAGAAGGACAATTTTGATCAGTGTTTTCATGATTTTCTCCTATCAGGTTGATGGAAACACAGGAAACCGTAAAAC
>DAONGM010000059.1:3572-11442 GCA_035404105.1 Pontiellaceae bacterium | reverse complement strand
TTTCGCATCTATATCTTATCGGGGAAGCATCGGGTATGATGCAGGCTGCGTGGGGGGACGCCGTCCGGTGTAGTTCCTGTGGAACGTTAGAAAAGGCTGTGATGGCCGCACGAAAACAGGCAAGACCGGGTGATACCGTTCTTCTATCCCCTGCGTGTACGAGTTTTGATCAGTTTCGCGATTTTAACGAGCGCGGCGATTGTTTCGCCGCTGCTGTTCGCGGTCTGACCGGGAATGATGCAAATGTATAAACGGGTAAGGTCACAAGAGAAGGAGTTGTTCATGAAGGCGAAGGTTGCAGGGTTACCGATTCTGGCGATACATATTATGGTTCTGGCCGGGTTTTCCTTGATGCAGGGTTGTAAGACGGCGAAAGTCGCCGATGTTCCGCAGGATCAGCCGGTGGTTCTTCCTGCCGACGATCTCGCAGGCGATAAAGCACCTGTTCTTCCTCCGGTAAGTCTGCCGGGTCCGAGTTCAAAAACCTACAGTGTGCAAAAGGGCGATACCCTCTCATCGATTGCCTCGGCACATGGCACTACTTGGAAAAAGCTGGCCGAACTGAATAACCTTTCCAATCCCAATCAATTGAAAGTAGGACAGGAAATTCGTATTTCTGAATCAGCCGGCGCAGCTTCCTCATCATCCGCATCCGGCAAACACGCCGCAGCTTCCGCATCCAGCCGTCCGATCCCCGGTTCGATCAAACAGGGTTCTTCCTATGTTATTCAAAAAGGCGATTCACTTTCGAGCATTGCCAAACGCAGCGGGCTGACTGTCAGCGAAATCAAGGCGGCCAACAGTCTTTCCCGCGACAGTCTTGTTGTCGGAAAGAGCCTTACGATTCCGAAGAAAGGTGCCGTTAAAGCGGCTTCTGTAGCGAAGGCCGCTCCTGCTAAGGCCGCCAATCCTGCGTCTGCCAAGGCTGCCGTTGCGCCTGCCGCACTGCCTGCTCCGGCTCCGCTGGCCGACGCCGCTTCAACCGGTTCTGTTGCCGCTGTTGCGCCTGCCGCTCCGGCTGTTCCGGCCGCTGCTGCTCCGGTCGCTAAAGCTGCCGGCGCTCCGGTTTACGAACATGTGCTTTATCCCGGCGAAACGCTGGATGACGTAGCCCGTCAGTATGGCAGCTCGCAGCAGGAAATCATGAAGCTGAACAACATCACAGATGCTGCTTCGATCAAGCCCGGCACGAAGCTGCTGGTTCCGATTCCGGAATAATGGTTCATGCAGTTGCAAAAAGGGACGCTTTTACCGGCGTCCCTTTTTTTGTTCTCAATACGAAAGCTTCATGGAATAGTTCAGTTATGAAACGAACCATTTTTGTCCTGATTGGCGCAGTACTCATTCTGGCGACCATCGGTCTGGTTATGCTGTTCAGCGCCAGCATGGTGCGTGGCGATTCCCAGTATAATAATTCCGCCTATTTTGTGACCCGCCAGCTTTTCTGGATGGCGATTTCTCTGATTGCCGGCATTGTCTGCATGCGCATCGACCTGCGGTGGTTTCGTGTATCGGCTTTGCCGCTGGCCGGTATTTGTGCGTTGTTGCTGGTGCTGGTCCGGATTCCAGGAATCGGTATCTTCATTAACGGGAGCTGGCGCTGGCTCCGTTTCGGGCCGCTCACGGTACAGCCGTCGGAGATTGCGAAAATCGGAGTCATTCTGGCTGTTGCATGGTGGATTTCCTGCCGCCGCCGCTATATTCATCAGTTTAAACGCGGGCTGCTTCCGCCGGTCGCCGGACTTGGTTTTTGCGCTATGCTGTTGATGGCAGAACCGGATTTCGGCACCACGGTTCTGGTTGCTCTGGTGATCATATCGTTACTGTACATCGGCGGGGCCCGTGCGCTTCACCTTTTTGGATTTACTGCCGCCGGCGCCGTTGCGCTGGCAGTGCTTTTGGCGCATAACGAAAACCGCATGCGGCGCATTATGGCGTTCCTTGATCCGGAAAAATATGCGCAGGGCGAAGCGTGGCAGCTTATCAACGGCCTCAACGCATTCGCTTCCGGCGGGCCGTACGGCGTCGGTCTGGGCAACAGCATTCAGAAATATCATTACCTTCCGGAAGCGCACACCGACTTTATTCTGCCGATTATCGGCGAGGAATTAGGTCTGATTGCCACGCTGGTTGTGCTGATTCTCTTTGTGGTCGTTTTTTTCTGCGGACTCCGGATTTCCTCGCGCGCTTCGGATGATTTCGGGCGGTTTACCGCGCTGGGAATCACGATGATGATTACATTTCAGGCGATGATTAATCTGGCTGTCGTCACCGGCTCAATGCCGACGAAGGGCCTTGCGCTTCCGTTCATCAGCTACGGCGGATCGAGTCTGCTCGTTTCGTCGATGATGGTCGGTCTGCTCATCAACGTGGCGCACACGGCGATTGATCCCAAAGTCAAAACCCGCACGGCGCTGTTCAAAGACCGCCAGCACACAGCATAAGACTATTTCCTGCGCAATGTGTGTACGGTGATTTCCGCCGGGCAGTTAAAGCGTACTGCCACCGACGAGGTTCCGGCGCCGCGCGAGGTGTAGCCGGTCATTCCCTCAAAATGCCACAGCCCGGCGTGATAGGCTCGCGGACATTTGCTGTTGGTGAGCAGGGGCCGTCCGCCCGGCAGGCAGATCTGTCCGGCATGTGTGTGGCCGCACAGATAGAGATGAATGCCGGCAAACGCGGCTTTCCGGAAGATTTCCGGCGAGTGCGCCAGCAGGATTTTAAAACTCTCTTCCGGCACGCCGTCGAGCGCCTTGTCGAGATTGTCGGTTTCGTAGTAGTGCGGGTCGTCCACGCCGGCCAGCCAAATCGTTGTGCCGCCGCGTTCCAGCGCAACGTGTTCATTGAGCAGCAGCCGGATGCCGCCTTTTTCCAGCGCCGGAACCATTTCAATGGCGTCGTGATTGCCGAGAACCGCGTAGGTGTCGGTTTTTATATGTCGGCGCAGGCCGACCATCCGGTGCGCCGGCGTGTCGTAATCCTCGAACGTACCTTCGCGGAAATCGCCGGTGATCACGCACAGATCGTATTCGAGCGGCTGAATCAGCCGGATCAGCGTATCGATCAGTTCCGGATTGCCGTCGATATGCGTGTCGCTGATATGCAGCAGGCGGAACCCGTCGAAGGCTTCCGGCAGGTCGGGGCAGGGCAGTTCCTGGAAATTCACCCGCACGGTCAGGGCGTTGCGGTGGCCGCGCCAGTAAAGTCCGGTGACCTTGAACAGGTTGCGGATGATGCGATGGAGCGTGCGGATATGTTCAATATGGAACCAGACCTTGCCGCTGCCGAAGAGCCGCGCCACGTGGTGGGTCTGAATTTTCAACCGCTGCGCCAGCAGTGCCCGGCCCAGCCGTTGCTCGAGCTGTTGATAGTCGACATCAGCCATTGAGATATCCTTTCGCCGCGACTATATTCGCTCATCAACCGGCTTTAAAGATGAATACCGCCCGAAAAAAAGAGGAGTCCCGCCGCCTCGATGGACAGATCGAGCGGACTGTTTTCCGCAACGAGGAAAACGGCTATGCCGTCCTGCGCGTCAAAGTGCGCGGGCACAAGGACCTTGTCACCGTTGTCGGCACGGTCTCGAGCGCCAACCCCGGCGAGTGGCTGGCCGCCGACGGCGAGTGGATTACCGACGCCCATTACGGCCGGCAGTTCAAAGCGGAAACCATGCGGATTTCCCAGCCCGACACGCTCGACGGCATCAAAAAATTTCTCGGCTCCGGAATGATCCGCGGCATCGGCAAAGAGTACGCCGAACGGCTGGTGCAGGCGTTCGGACGCGACGTGTTTGACGTCATCGAAAACTCGTCGGCCAAGCTGCTCAAAGTCGAAGGGATCGGGCCGGGCCGGCGCGCCAGCATCCGCGCGGCGTGGGCGGAGCAGAAGGGCATCCGCGAGATCATGAGTTTTCTCTTCAGCCACGGCGTCAGCACGGCGCGCGCTTTCCGGATTTATAAAGCCTACGGCGAGCGGTCCATCGAACTGATTCAGCGCGACCCGTACTGTCTGGCCCGCGATATTCACGGCATCGGGTTTCTGATTGCCGACGGCATCGCGCAGAAGCTCGGCATCGCCAAAGACTCCGACCTGCGCGCCCGCGCCGGAATCGAATATGTCCTGCAGGAGCTGACAACCAACGGGCACTGCGCCGCGCCGCGCGGCGACCTGCAAAGCAAAACCGTCGAGCTGCTCGACATTCCGCCCGACCGGATTTCCGGCGCGCTCGACTGGCTGATTGCCGCCAAACGGCTGATTCTGGACGAAGACCGGCAGGGCCGCGCGCTGGTCTATCTGCCCAAGCTTTATTTCGCCGAATGGGCCTTCGCCAAAAAACTGACGGAACTCAACTACGGCAAACATCCCTGCCCGCAAATCGACTTTGAAAAAGCGCTCGAGTGGGTGCAGAAGAAAACCAAAATCCAGCTGTCGGAAAACCAGTGCGAAGCGCTGCGCCTCGCGGTGCAGGCCAAAGTGATGGTGATCACCGGCGGCCCCGGCGTCGGTAAAACCACGCTGGTGAACTCGATCATTCAGGTGCTGGTGGCGAAAAAGCTGGCGGTGTCGCTCTGCGCTCCGACGGGCCGCGCCGCCAAGCGGCTGAGCGAAACGACGGGCTTGGAAGCCAAAACCATTCACCGGTTGCTGCAATTCAATCCCGGCACCGGCGGCTTCCGGCATACCGAAGACAATCCGCTCGAAGGCGATGTCTTTATCATCGACGAAGCCAGCATGATCGATCAGGTGCTGGCCTATCAGCTGTTGCAGGCCGTGCCGCAGCGCGCGGCGGTGATTTTTGTCGGCGATTCCGACCAGCTTCCGTCGGTCGGGCCGGGCCGGGTGCTGTGCGACATCATCGCGTCCGGCGCCGTGCCGGTTGTCGCGCTGACCGAAATTTTCCGGCAGGCTGCGGAGAGCCGGATTGTCACCGGCGCGCACCGCATCAATCACGGACAGCTGCCGGAATTTCCGGAAGAGGGCGATAAAACGTCCGACCTTTATTTTGTCGAAGCCGAAGAGGCGCAGAAGGTGATCGGCGTCATCAGCAAGATGGTCAGCGAATCCATTCCGCAGCGGCTGGGTTTTAATCCGGTGGAAGATATTCAGATTCTGACGCCGATGCAGCGCGGCGAGCTGGGCGCGCGCAATCTCAATCAGGTGATGCAGGGCCTGCTGAATCCGGCCGGCCGCGAAATTGAACGCTTCGGCATGGTGTTCCGCGAAGGCGACCGCGTGATGCAGACCGAGAACGATTACGACAAAGAGGTTTTCAACGGCGACCTCGGGCGCATCGTGGCGATTGACGAAGAGCAGCGCGAAGTGGTGGTGAAGATGGATGACCGCCGCGTGAAGTACGAGTTCCGCGAGCTCGATGAGCTGGTACACGCTTACGCCGTCACCATTCATAAATCACAGGGCAGCGAATATCCCTGCGTTATTATTCCGGTCCACACCCAGCACTTCGTCATGCTGCAGCGCAGTCTGCTCTACACGGCCGTCACGCGGGCCAAGAAGTTCGCCGTGCTGGTCGGCACGAAAAAGGCGATGGGGCTGGCCGTCAGCCGCGCCGAATCCCGCGAACGCGTCACGACGCTGAAGGAACGGCTTCAGAGTCAGAAATAGGAAACAGGATGAAGTTCGGTAAGAAGACAGACTGGCTGACCCGACTGGTTGTTTACATTACGTTGGCGTCACTGCTGGGATTTTTCGGTCGGGTTTTCTGGGTGCTGGATTTATTCGCGCACTTTCGGGTGCAGTATTTTCAAATTTGCCTCGTGCTGATCCTTGTTGCTCTATGGAAGCGGCGCAACAAACTGGCGGCGGCTTTGGCCGTTGTCGCCTGCTTTAACTATGCCTTTATCCTGCCGTTTTATTTCGGCAAAACCGCCGCCGAACAGGTTCCGACGGTGCGCGCCATGCTGATGAACATTAATGCGTCGAACGGCAATACGGAACAGGTGCTGAAGGCCATTCAGACGGCTGCGCCGGACTTGCTGCTGCTGGAAGAGGTGACAACGAAATGGTCTGAGCATCTGACGGTTCTCGATGCCAAATATCCCTACCGTGTTGCCGAAGTCCGGGACGACTGTTTCGGAATTATGCTGTTGAGCAAATACCCGCTTTCTCACAGCAGTGTGACCTATATTGGAACTGCTGGACATCCTTCAATCGTCACAACGGTTCATCTGCCGCAAGGTGAGATCTCTGTTATCGGAACTCATCCTTTGCCGCCTGCTGGCAGAACCTATTCTCAGCATCGGAATGATCAGCTCGGAAAACTGCCGCAGATTGTTCTCGATCAGAAAAAGCCGGTTCTGCTCATTGGCGATCTGAATACATCGCCATGGTCATCGTACTTCACCCGGCTTCTGCGCGACTCCGGCTTAAAGAACAGTATGCAGGGCTTCGGCTTTCAGCCGAGCTGGCCGAGCAACATCGGCTTTCTCCGCATCCCCATCGATCATGTACTCCATACGCCTGAAATTGTGGTCCGGAACCGTGCCGTGGGGACAGATGTAGGTTCAGATCATCTGCCGGTCATAGTGGACTTTAGTTGCAGATGAGGAGTTCTGAAAAATAGGTGCCGTGCCGGACGGTTCAGCGAACCGTCCGTGTCTTGGCTGTGGTTTTACAGCGCTTCTGCGCGGATCCGCGCCGTCATGGCGTGGGTTGCTCCCGGCGCCAGTGTGAGGGTGTCCGGGCCGCAGTTGGCGGTTTCCACGCAGACGGTTTCCAGATATTCCTCGTTGCCGAAGTCCGGCATGGCTGCGGCTTTCTCGATCCACGGATTCCAGACAACGGTCGAGCGGCTGCCGGCTTTTTCGATGACGATGCGCCGGTTCAGTCCGGGATCGACGATCGTGCAGGTCTGTTCGGTGCCGATATAACGGCGTTCAGTCTGTGCCGTAAATGTGATCGCGCCGGGCTGGGTCAGAACCGGCTGGCCGGGCAGCAGCATGTCGATGTACCGGCTGTTTTCGAGGCCGGTTACGGAAACCTCATGGATGTCGCTGACGGCAAAGTAGGTGTGCATGGCGCTGCTGACCGGTATCGCGGCGCTGCCGCCGTTGCGGGTCGTCATGGTGACGGTCAGGGTGTCCGAAAGAATCACGGTCAGTTCGAGCGCGGCGTCAACGACCGGCGATCCGGGGAAGCGCAAGGTGATTTCGGTTGCGGACTCTGTCGCTTTGGAGGAGCCCGGCTTCCATTCGGTCAGGCGCGCGATGCCGTGTCCCGGCTGCGTTGAGTCGGACGGGTGCGGGCCGAACCACGGCCAGCAGAGCGGGATGCCGCCGCGAATCGGTTTGCCGGGCTCGAATAGGCTCAGTTGGCTCTGCCACAGCACCGGCGCCTGATTGGCTGGCTGATAGTGCAGGACATGGGCGCCGTAAAGATAGACGTGTGCTTCGGCGCCGTTGCAGCGCAGTGCGGCATAGCGCAATCCGCCGTGTCCGGTCTGAAGGTCGATGCGGCCGGGAATTTCGATTGATGCGGTCATAAAAAGTCTCCAGTAAAATTTTTCGAATCGTCAATACGAGCGTCTTTATCTATCGGAACGCCTTTCCGGACGCTAGTTAAAACAGATGGATCCGGGGGCTTTTCACCCGGCGGCCTGCTGCATGAAGAAGTTGGTTTTTTTCTCATAAGTGATGGTGGTGCTTTCGTTGTGGCCGGGATAGACGGTGACGTCGCCGGGCAGGGCGGCCAGCTTTTTGAGCGACTGCGCAAGGATGCGTCCGTCGCCGCCGGGCAGGTCGGTCCGTCCGCAGGTTCCTTTGAAGAGGGTGTCGCCGGTGAATATGGCTTTTTCCTGCTCAAAGTAGTAGCAGACGCCGCCCCGGGTGTGGCCGGGCGTTTCCAGGCACTGGAA
>DAONGM010000059.1:0-3472 GCA_035404105.1 Pontiellaceae bacterium | reverse complement strand
AATTCGGCGGCGGGTTTGCCGGGCACGGGATAGTAGGGCGGGATCTGGTTCTGCGGACCGAAGGCCCACTGATAATCTTCGGCGTGGATGTAGACCGGTGCCGGGCGGGCGGTGTGCAGTTCGTTGAGGGCGCAGAGGTGGTCGGCGTGACCGTGCGTTAAAAGGTATGCGGCAACGGCGAGGCCGTTGCTTTTCAGGACGGCTTCGATCCGGGCGGCGTCCTGTCCCGGGTCGATGATCAGAGCCTGTTGGGCCGGGCCCCAGACGATGGCGCAGTTCACTTCAAAGAGGCCGACAGAAAGGATTTCTACATTCATGCGGGGGAGGATAGGCAACACGGAGGCGGCGTAAAAGCGGGAACCGTATAAATATCACGGAAGCGCTCATAAATTTATATGATCGAAGGTTGACTTGACGGGGCCATTTCCGCACCTTATGCAGAATTTTAACCGGATTTGATGACAGGTAACTTAATGGAGGATTGCATAATGACTGCACCGACGAAGAATAAGAAGCTGCTCAACTGGGTGGCTGAAGTCCAGAAGATGTGTACGCCCGACCGCGTGGTCTGGTGTGACGGCTCGAAGAAAGAATACGACAGCCTGATGGCCGAAATGGTGGCCAGCGGTATGGCGATCAAGCTGAACGAAGCCAAGCGCCCAAACAGCTTCGCTTTCAACTCCGATCCGTCCGACGTGGCGCGCGTTGAAAACCGCACCTACATTGCTTCGGTGAAGCAGGAAGATGCCGGCCCGACCAACAACTGGATTGACCCGGTTGAACTCAAGAAGACAATGACGGCTCTGTATACCGGCTGCATGAAGGGCCGCACGATGTATGTCATCCCGTTCTCAATGGGCCCGATCGGCTCGCCGATCGCTAAGATCGGTATTGAACTGACCGACAGCCCGTACGTGGTGGTCAATATGCACATCATGGCCCGCGTCAGCACCAAGGTGCTCGACGTCCTCGGCGAAAACGGCGAATTCATCCCGTGCCTGCACTCGGTCGGCGCTCCGCTTGAGCCCGGTCAGAAGGACAGCCGCTGGCCCTGCGCGCCGATTGAAAAGAAATACATCGCGCACTTCCCTGAAGAAAACCTGATCTGGTCCTTCGGTTCCGGTTACGGCGGAAACGCACTGCTCGGCAAAAAATGTCTGGCCCTGCGCATCGCCTCGAACATGGCCCGTCATGAAGGCTGGATGGCCGAGCACATGCTCATCCTGCGCTTTACCAATCCGGAAGGTAAAAAATTCCACATCGCGGCCGCGTTTCCGTCGGCCTGCGGCAAAACCAATCTGGCGATGCTTCAGTCCACCGTTCCGGGCTGGAAGGTCGAAACCATCGGCGACGATATTGCGTGGATGAAGCCCGGCAAAGACGGACGTCTCTATGCGATCAATCCGGAAGCCGGTTTCTTCGGCGTTGCGCCGGGAACCAGCGCACAGTCCAACCCGATGGCGCTGGCCAGCTGCGCGAAAGACACCATTTTCACCAACGTCGTCGTAACTTCCGACCTGGACGTCTGGTGGGAAGATATGGGCGTGGAATGCGCCGGCGGTACGGACTGGAAGAACAATCCGTGGAAGCCGGGCATGAAGGATGCCGAAGGTAAGAAAATCCTCGGCGCCCACCCGAACAGCCGCTTCACGGCTCGCGCCGCCAACTGCCCGGTCATCTGCGAAGACTGGGAAAATCCGGCGGGTGTTCCGATCGACATCTTTGTGTTCGGCGGACGCCGCGCGACCACGATGCCGCTCGTACACGAAGCGTTCAGCTTCAACCACGGCGTTTACATGGGCGCCACCGCGGCCTCCGAAGCTACCGCTGCCGCGCTGGACGTCAAATCGGCCATCCGGTTCGACCCCTTCGCGATGACCCCTTTCATCGGCTACCACGCCGGCGATTACATGCAGCACTGGTTCGAAATGGGCGATCTGCTGGGCGATAAAGCTCCGCGCTGCTTCTATGTGAACTGGTTCCGCAAGGATCAGAACGGCAAATGGCTCTGGCCCGGTTTCGGCGAAAACAGCCGCGTCCTCAAATGGATGTGTGAGCGCGTCGAAGGCAAAGTCGGCGCCCGCGAAACCGCCATCGGCCTGATGCCGAAAGACGGCGATCTGACCCTCGACGGCCTGAATATTCCGGCCGCTGACTGGGCGGAGCTGATGAAGGTGGATAAAGAGCTCTTCAAAGCTACCGTTGCCAACGCCGAAGAATATCTGGCGAAGCTCGGTTCGAAGCTGCCGGCCCGCATGACCGAACAGCTCGAAGCTCTCAAAGTCCGTCTTGGCTAACCAGCCCTGACCGCTGAAAAGCGAAAGGCGCTCCGGAATTCCGGAGCGCCTTTTTATTTTCGCGGGCGCTGTCAGTTCAGGCGCGGGAAGGCGAGGGTGACGAGCGCCCCGGTTCCGGCCGTGTTGTTGGCCAGAATCAGCGATCCGCCATGCGCTTCAACGATATTTTTGGTGATGAAGAGGCCGAGGCCCATGCCGCCGGATTCGCCTTTGGTGGTGTAGTACTTGGTTTGCAGGTCGGCGATTTTTTCCGGAGGGAAGCCCCCGCCGTTATCTTCCACTTCGACGAGTGCCCGGCGTCCATCGGTCCGCCAGCAGACGTTGATGACGCCGCCGCCGGAGGCAGGAAGCGCTTCGAGCGCGTTGCCGACGATGTTCTGGATGGAGCGGAAGATCTGTACATTGTCGCCTTCGATAAGGCAGTCCGCCGGGCCTTTGGTCAGGTTGACCTGCGCAGATTTTGCGGTGGCGAGAGTCTGGGCGTTGAGGGCTACTTCGGATACGAGATCGCCGAGCTCGATTTTTTTGATGGAAGAGTCCGCCCTCTTGGAACGTTCTCTCCAGAGGGTGAGCATGTCGCGGCAGCGGGAGACGCTCTTTTCGATCTGCTCAAGATAGTTAACATTCAGTTCCTTGCCTTGGACTTTTTTGTCTTTGATGTCTTTGATGAGGATCTGAACGTAGCCGTTAATGACACTTAGGGGGTTGCCTAAATCGTGGACGAATTCGGATGATTCTTCGCCGAGAGACGCCAGCTTTTCCTTGACGTTAAGCTGCTCTTGGAGCTGCGTCGTTAAAGCTTCGAGATGCTCTGTCGCGGCGATCCGCTTGCGATTGATTTTGGTGCGCCGGACATAGCCGGCGACGACTTCGCGGATTTCGTCTGTATCGAAAGGTTTTTTGAGATAGTCGGTCGCGCCGTGGCGGATGGCTTCCTGTGCGGTTTCGAGCGATCCAAAACCGGTAAGCATGATGATGGAGACCTGCTGGTCAATGGCGCGGATTTCTTTCAGGCCTTGTATGCCGGTTTTGCCGGGCATTTTGATGTCCATGATGATGGTGTCCGGCGGATTTTTTTTGAGTTCGGCCACTCCTTTATCGACAGAATCCATGCAGGTCACATCGTAGATATCCTTGAAAAGGAAGCGGAGACTTTCCCGCGGGCCAAGTTCATC
>DAONGM010000058.1:0-11505 GCA_035404105.1 Pontiellaceae bacterium | reverse complement strand
GGCGGGAGCAGGCTGTCGCCCGCGAAAAAGTTGATCTGCACTTGATTCGTTTCCGTCCGCCGATTACTTTGATGGCCACTTACCATTTTTTCGACGGAGAAAATCATGAAAAAAGTACTGATCCCGACCAAACTCGATTCGATTGCCAAAGAACTTCTTGAAGCCAACGGAAATTATACGGTTGTGCAGGATGCCCAGACTGAACTGTCAGCCCTCGCCGCGCAGCACTCCGATACGTATGCTCTCATCGTCCGCAGTGAAAAAGTGACCCCCGAACTGATCGACGCCCTGCCCGGCCTCAAAGTCATCATCCGGGCCGGAGCCGGTTACAATACGATCGACACCAAATACGCCCGGCAGCGGAAAATCGACGTGATGAATACGCCCGGCGCCAATGCCAACGCGGTCGCCGAGGAAGTGATTGCGCTGATGCTGGCCGACGCCCGCCACCTGATCGCAGCCGACGCTTCGACCCGCCGCGGCGAATGGGAAAAGACCAAATTCATGGGCCGCGAAGTCACCGGGAAAACCGTCGGTATCGTCGGACTCGGCGCCATCGGCAAGCTGGTTGCCAAACGCCTCAGCGGATTCGACTGCAAGATTCTGGCCTTTGATCCGGTTCTTTCCGAAGAAGCCGCTGCGCGCATCGGCGCCAAGCTGGTCGGCCTGAAAGATCTCTTTGCGCAAAGTGACTACGTCTCTCTTCACATTCCCGAAAATGAACAAACCAAGGGGCTCATCAATAAAGACCTCTTCAGCGTCATGAAAAAAGGCGCCACGCTCGTCAACTGCGCCCGCGCGGGCGTCGTCAACGAAAACGATCTGCGCGCCATCAAGGCGGAAAAAGGTCTGCGCTTCCTGAACGATGTTTATGCCAAAGATGCCGAAGGCCCGAAGAGCGTCATTGATATCGCCGACATCATGGTGCCGCACCTCGGCGCTTCCACCAAAGAAGCCAACTTCAACGCGGCACAGCGTTCGGCTGAACAGCTCATCGACTTCGACAGCAAAGGCGTCACCTCCTACATCGTCAACCGCGACATTCCGGAAGGACTGGATGAAGCCTATGCCGACCTCACCTACACCATCGCCGCGCTGGCCCGCGCCATGATCGGCGCCGAAACCAAGCTCAGCCGCATTGAAGCCAGCTTCTACGGCGATCTGCGGCGTTTCGCCAAATGGCTGACCGTTCCGGTTGTCTGCGCTCTCAGCAAAGAGTTTGACCGCTCGATGGATCCGAAAGCCGCCGTCGCTTTCCTTAAGGATATGGGCATTGAGTATTCCACCCGCGAAACGGATGAAACCAAAGGGTACGGAAACTCCATCACCATCGACCTGATGGCCAGCATCGACAAAGACAGTCTGCGCCGCATCAGCGTACGCGGCACAGTCGCCGAAGGTCTGATGATGATTTCGCGCATCGGCGGTTTCGACAAACTCTACTTTGAACCGAAAGGCCACATTGTACTCTTCACCTATATGGATCGCCCCGGCGTTCTCAGCGAAATCGCCGGCGCCATGGCCAAAGAAGGCATCAACATTGACGATGTCCGCAATCCGCACGACAAGACCGGCGAACGGTCGATTGCGATTCTGAAGGTCAGCCAGCCGGTTCCGGAAAAGGTTCTCGCCAAAGTCGCCGGGAAGATCGAGGCGATCAGCTTCTGCACAGTTTCTTTTTAACAGAAAGGTCTCACTATGTTTAAAAAGCTGTTTTATCTGACGGTTGTTTTACTGCTTTGCAGCTCCTGCGTCAGCCGGACAACTATTAAAGAGCCCGGACTGAAAGATGCAGGGGAAAAAAGTCGCAGCGAAACAAAACTGATCTGGTTCTGGGATAAAGATTTTTAACCGGTACTGACAGATCCCGCTCCAGAACTTAAAAGGAGAGGTGTTCATGGCGCCGAAGAAAGAATTTTCTATTCTGCTGGCGGGTGAAGCCGGACAAGGCATCAATTCGATTGAAGCCATTCTCGTCCGGCTGTTGAAACAGAGCGGGTTCCATGTTTTCGCGGCCAAGGAGTATATGTCGCGTGTGCGCGGCGGAACCAACTCCACCTCAATCCGCATCTCCGGCCGGCGGGTGTCCGCCCCGGTCGATACCGTTGATCTGTTTATCCCGCTGACCGAAGCCGCGGTGCAGCGCTATCAGCACCGGTTTTCGGATAACACCATTACGGTCGGCGAACAGGCCGTTGTCAAAAGCGACCGGATGCACGATGTGCCCTTCGCATCCATCGGCAAAGAGCTGGGCGACAAACGTTACGCCAGCATGGTCGCGGCAGGCGTTGTCGCCGGAATGCTCGATCTCGATCCCGACGTACTGTCGGCGCTGATCCAGAAGCGGTTTGCCGGAAAAGACAGCGCCGTCACAGAGGCCAACATAAAGGCGGCGGCTCACGGCATACAGGCCGGTAAAGAGATCGCGCAGAAAATACATCTTTCCGTCGCCATCCCGCAGTCCGGAGAAACCGCCAGCGAACTGATGATGACCGGAACCGATGCCGTCGCGCTCGGCGCCGTCGCAGGAGGCTGCGATTCAGTCTTTGCTTATCCGATGACGCCCGGCTCCGGCGTCTTCACCGCGCTGGCACAGACCTCGCACGAGACAGGCATTCTGGTCGAACAGGTCGAAGACGAAATCGGCGTCATCAACATGGCGCTGGGCGCGTGGTATGCCGGTGCGCGGGCGCTGGTGTCCACCTCCGGCGGAGGATTTGCGCTGATGACCGAAGGAATCAGCCTGTCCGGCATGACCGAAACGCCGGTGGTGGTACATGTCGGACAGCGCCCCGGTCCGGCGACCGGACTGCCGACCCGCTCCGAACAGGGCGATCTGAATCTGGTTCTGCACGCCGGGCACGGAACGTTTCCGCGGATCATCCTGGCACCCGGTTCACTGGAGCAGGCTTTTTTCCTGACCCAGAAAGCATTCAATCTGGCCGACGAATATCAGATTCCGGTTTTCATTCTGACCGACCAGTATTTTGTGGATATGTATTACAATCTGCCGGCATTCGACCTGACCGGCCTCGAAAACAAAAACGGCTTCGTCGAGGCCGGCGAAGATTATAAGCGGTACCGGCTGACAGACAGCGGCGTCTCGCCGCGCGGCATACCCGGATTCGGGCCGGGCCGGGTCTGTGCAGATTCCGACGAGCACGATGAATCGGGCCGTATCACCGAAGACCTCGACGGCATCAGCCGGCAGATGAAAGATAAGCGGTTCAGAAAGTTCGACCTCGTCAAACAGGCCGCGGTTGCGCCGGATCTCTACGGGCCGGAGGATTACAAAATGCTCTTCGTCGCCTGGGGCTCCACCCTGCCGGCGGCCCGCGAAGCGCTCGAACGCACCGGTTCTAAAACAGCCGCTCTGCTCCACTTCTCACAGGTCTGGCCGCTGCACTCCGGCACACTGCGGCTCATCGAAAAGGCAGAGCGGATTATCGCCATCGAAAACAACCAGACGGGGGCATTTTCCGATCTGCTCCGCATGGAAACCGGTGCGGCGGTCGAACGGAAAATTCTGAAATATAACGGGCTGCCTTTCTCCGTTGAGGAACTGGCCGCCCGGATGAAAGAGGTTCTCTGATGAACACCGATTATTTTGACATCCCGAATGTTGAAAAAGCCTGGTGCCCCGGTTGCGGAAACTTCGGTCTGCGCGCGATTGTAATGAACGCCTATGCCGAACTGGGATTGAAAAAAGAAAATCTGGTGATGGTGTCCGGTATCGGTCAGGCCGCCAAATCACCGCACTATTACGACGTCAGCTATTTCAACGGTCTGCATGGCCGGGCTCTGCCGGCGGCAACCGGCATTAAAGCCGCCAATCCGGAACTGACGGTGGTGGTGCAAAGCGGCGACGGCGATATGTACGGCGAAGGCGGCAACCATTTTCTGCACACCATCCGCCGCAATCCGGACATCACCGTGATCGTGCATGACAATATGGTGTACGGGCTGACCAAAGGTCAGGCCGCGCCGACTTCGCAAATCGGCATGAAAACGCCGGTGCAGATTGACGGCGTTTTCGAAGAGCCGATCAATCCGCTGACGCTGGCCATTTCGCTTGGCGCCACGTTTGTGGCGCAGGGGTCAGCCGGCGAACGCGAACTGACCACGGAACTCATTAAGCAGGGTATCCGGCACAAGGGGTTCGCTTTAATTAATGTATTTCAGGCCTGTCCGTCGTTCAACAAGCTGAACACCGCGCAGTGGTTCAAAGATAACATCCGCGCAGTGCCGGACGACTACGATCCGTCAGACAAAGCGGCGGCTTTCCGTAAAGCGCTCGAGACCGTCCCGTGGCCCGTCGGTGTCATTTATCGGGAAACCGGCAAGCCGACCTTTGAAGACCATATTCATAAAAACGACAGTACTCCGCTCTACCGCCGCCCGCGTTCTACGGAACGCGTAAAAAAACTGCTGGAAAGCAAACGATAATCTACGCCTGCTTGGTGCGAAGCAGTTCGGCATCGGCTTCAGCAAAAAGATTTTCCGACGGCAGCGCGGCTATCCCCGCCGAAACTCCGGCCAGCGGTTCCGCCATCAGAAAAAAACGTTCGGTGAATTTACGGGCACTGGCCGCTCCGGTCTCCGGCAGAATGACGGCGAATTCGTCGCCGCCGATGCGGCAGACGATGTCGGATTTGCGCGCCGCGGCCCGGAGTGTCTGTGCAAAACCTCTCAGCACCGCATCGCCGGCTTCGTGTCCGCGGGTGTCGTTGACGGCTTTGAAATCATCCAGATCCAAAAGCACCAGACTGAGCCCGCGGCCGTACCGCCGGGCGGCTTCAACCTGCTGCGCCAGGGCTTCATCAAAAAAGCGGCGGTTGTATAAACCTGTCAACGGATCACGTACCGCCTGTTCGGCCAGTTCTGCGGCAAGCTCGAGCACATCGGCGGGTGCGCCGATTTCGGCAAGGCGCTGCTGGAGGCGGTCAGACATGGGTCAGCAAAAAGAATTGCGCATAGATCCAGGAAATGAACTCTGTAACAACGTGCTTGAAGCCGGCACTGTGCCGGTACCAGTGACTAAGATTATAGGAAGGCGGCTCAACGGCAATGACACCCAGCGGATAGTTTCTTCCGAAGACATGGCGGAAAAGAAGATAGGACCGGCGGGCGTGCGCGCCCACGGTATAAAGGTTGGCGGATTTCCCGAAAAGTCCGAGTTCTTCAAGCTTTGCGCGAGCCGCCACAGCGGAAACATAGGTGCGGTCGCGCTGCGTGTCGGGAGCCGGAATGGTTATAATGGAGGAGGCCGGAATTCCGTACTCAACCAGCCTCGCCGTTCCAAGTTCTGCATAATTATCATACTGAAGGATCTTCTGCCCGAAAGTAACAGGTCCTCCGGTTGTGACAACAATCTGTCCGGGCTGAATAGCGCCGGCCGCCGCTTTAAGCTCCGCATCAGCCATCCAGCCTTCGATGATAATGATTCCGGCAGCCGGCTGAGGATGGTTCTGCGCCAGAAATGGATACAAATGACAGACGGCACCGCAAATAAGCGTCCCGGCAAGCAGAATCCCCGAAACAAAGCCCTGCCAGGTGGGCATCCAGACCTCTTTTTTGCAGACGAGCTTCATCCGGACGGGTATAACCTTTCGGACAGTCAGGAACAATTCATATCTTTTTGCATAAAACTTTTGGTACGGGGGTTGACACGGGGTATCCCCTCGTATATTTTCCCCGCCTTGCATTTGAACTGGAAAGATTTGTAATGAAGACATTTGTAGCAAACGAAAACGATATCGAACGGGAATGGTTCGTGGTAGACGCCACGGATAAATCAACCGGACGTCTGGCTGTATTCATCGCCGACCTTCTGCGCGGCCGCAACAAACCGACCTACACTCCTCATGTGGACACAGGCGCCTTTGTAGTGGTCATCAACGCTGAAAAGGTGAAGCTGACCGGCAATAAGGAAGAAGATAAAATTTATCAGGACTTCAGCGGCTATCCGAGCGGCCAGCAGAATCGCAGCGCCGCCGTGATCCGCGAAAAGAATCCGACGCGTATTATTACGCAGGCTGTTGAAGGCATGCTGCCGGGCAACCGTCTGATGCGCCGTACAATCACCCGCCTGAAAGTCTACACGGGTCCCAACCACCCGCATTCGGCTCAGAAGGTTACGACACTCGAATTTAAAGGCTAATAAGGAGTAAAACGTGGTAGCAGCGAAAAAAGTCGATCAAATTGCCGCAACAGGACGGCGCAAAACATCCGTAGCGCGCGTCAGCCTCGTTAAAGGCTCCGGTGTTATCACCGTAAACGGCAAAACCGCCAAAGATTATTTTGATACCAAGGACATGCTGGATACCGTCGTACGTCCGCTGGTACTCACCGGACGTTCCGATCAGTATGATATGACGGTCACAGTCAAAGGCGGCGGCAAGGTCGGCCAGTGCGGAGCCATTTCCCACGGCGCCTCGCGGGCTCTGGTTAAAGCAGAAGAAGAGCTGAAACCGATCCTCAAAAAAGGCGGCTTCCTGACCCGCGATGCGCGTATGAAGGAACGTAAGAAACCGGGCCAGCCGGGCGCGCGCAAACGCTTCCAGTTCTCGAAACGTTAAGCCGCCAGCGGCTTACGGCAAAGTCCCGGGCTCCTGCGAGACCGGGACTTTTTTTATTCCGAAAACATCTGCGGCGGTGTAGTCTTCCGCCCTTGGAGTTTGGAGAGCATGAAAAAGACACTGAGTTTACCAAAAGGATTTTCCGCGGCCGGCATCGCCGCAGGAATCAAGAAAAAGAAAAAAGACATGGCCCTCATCGTCTCAGACGTAATGGCCGAAAGCGCAGCTGTTTTTACCACCAATCAGGTTAAAGCGGCTCCCGTCAAGTGGGACATCAAGGTCGTAAAACATGACGGCGCGCGGGCGATTGTGATGAACAGCGGCAACGCCAATGCCTGCACCGGCGCACAGGGCATGGCTGACGTCGAAGCGACTGCGGCTCTGGCCGCCGGGAAACTCGGCATCAATTCCCTGGATGTTTTCGTCTGTTCGACCGGCACCATTGGAAAGCCGCTTCCGATGGATAAAATCGCCGCCGGCATTGAGACTTTATTCGACGAGGTATCACCGGATGGCGGCATGGACGCGGCGGAAGCGATGATGACCACCGACCTCGTCAGCAAAACGGTCGTGGCGGAAATCGATCTCGACGGCGTACCGGTACGGATTACCGGTCTGGCCAAAGGCTCCGGTATGATCGAACCGAACATGGCCACTATGCTCGCCTTTATTCTGACGGATGCGGCAGTCGAAAAACACACCTTGCAATGCGCACTGCGCACCGCAGCCGATATGAGCTTCAACCGGATCACCGTCGACGGAGACCGGAGTACAAACGATACGGTCATCTGTCTCGCAAACGGCCGGGCCGGCAATGAAACGATTACTCAAAGATCAACCCATTGGCCGCTCTTCCTTCAAACGCTGGAAAAGGTGCTTTTTGAACTCTCGATGATGATTGTGAAAGACGGCGAAGGCGCTACCCGGGTCATCACCGTCAAAGTTAACGGCGCGGCATCCAACGGAGAAGCCGAGGAAGCCGCGCGGGCAGTTGCCAACTCCATGCTCAACAAAACAGCCTGGGCAGGCAAGCGGCCCAACTGGGGCCGGATTATGGACGCCATCGGCTATTCCTACGCACAGGTGCAGGAAAACAAGGTCGATATCGATTACGACGATGTTCCCGCCGTACGGGGCGGTATGGCCGCCGGAACGCCGGAAGAGGAACTGGTCGCGGCGGTTTCGAAAGAAGCGTTCACCATAAATATCGACCTGAATCTCGGTACAGGCCACACCGTGGTATACACCTGCAACTGCACCGAAGACTATGTACGAATCAACGTTGAATAGGACGAAGAAGAACCATGCAGCAGATGATTGAAAAAGCGGCGGTGCTGATCGAAGCCCTGCCCTATATTCAGAAGTTCCGGGGTGATACGGTTGTCGTCAAATTCGGCGGCAGCATCATGGAGAGCGAAATCGGCTACCGGAATATCCTCAAAGACGTCGCGTTCATGGAATGCGTCGGCCTTCAGCCGGTCATTGTACACGGCGGCGGAAAATCGGTTTCCAAGAAAATGCGGGAAGCCCACATCCAGCCGAATTTTGTTCAGGGCCTGCGGGTCACCGATGCGGCAACCATCGAAGTCGTAGAAAAAGTTCTGAATAACGAAGTGAATCCCCATCTGGTCGAAATTCTGAAAAATTACGGCGGAAAAGCACGCGGCATTCACGGCGAGGATATCATTACGGTTAAAAAACATACCGGCACAGACCCGCAGACGGGCGAGGAACTCGACTGGGGTTACGTCGGTAAAGTCATTCATGTGGATGTCGAGCCGATCAAAGCCTTCCTCAAAGCCGACATCATTCCGGTCATCACGCCGCTCGGACGCGGCGAAGACGGACACCTCTACAACGTCAACGCCGACGACGTCGCCAACGCCATTGCCGCCGCTCTTCAGGCGCGCAAACTGGTCTTCCTGAGCGATGTACCGGGGCTGCTGCGGGACGTGAACGATCCGGCTTCGCTGATTTCGACCTTGAGTCTGGCCGAAGTCGAAGACCTGATCAAACGGGGAATTATCTCCGGCGGTATGCTGCCGAAAATCGGCGGCGCAGTGGACGCACTCAAAGCGGGCGTGAACAAGACACATATCATTGATTCAGCTCTGCCCCACTCATTGCTGCTGGAACTTTTCACCGACAAAGGCGTCGGAACCGAGATTGTGAAGTGATGTTTCCCGGCTCCGGTTTATTCTGCCGACACAGAAATTTACGGGATGGCTTTTAGGGGTGAGGCCCTGCCGAGACAGAATCAGGAAGGGTAGATGTGCAATAATATCTGCATGCTTGTCGGCTCAAGGAAACGCAACGCATCGCGTACGTGTCGCTTTGGTGCGTTCCTTTTCATCGGTCTGTCGGGATTCCTCCTGCCTCTGCCGGCCCGGCCGGCTGAACAGCCAGCAAGTCCGCCGGTTTCAACCAACTATCAGGGGCTGAGAACCATCCTCAGCTACCAACCCCTCCCCCGCCGTTCCGGCACATCCCGGGAGACCGACCCGGACCCTGTCCGGGTGATGCCCATTAGCAAGGAGCTGCGCCGCACCTATCACATCGACCCCTTTTATACGAAAACCATCACCAGCGCCGGCATTGCGATTGTGGGCTCGGACAAAGTCTCCGACTGGGCATTTCTGGAGGCGGCCTACACGATGGACCACGTACTGTACGAAAGTCCCGCCTGGGTTCGGGAAGCGCTGGCCGCAACAAAAGTGCGAATGGCCATTCTGGCGTGTGTTGAATACACCATGGATCTGCCGGAAAACAACCGCACGCCCCGTACGCTGGCCGAAGCGGCGTTCCAGGATCAGCGCTCACGCGGTCTTGGCGGCCTGCCCGATTGCAGCTGCGCCGAAGAAAACCTGCTGAACCTGCGCGGCGATCCGTACGACGGCGATGGATCGACCGATGCCGGCGAAAGCATTACCATCCACGAATTTTCTCACACGCTGGCCGGTACAATCAGAAAATACCAAGGCCTCAACGGGGACTTCTGGACGAAACTGAACAAGGCCTTCGCCGACGCCACAGCCCCGGATGGATATCTCGGGATTCAGAATAAAGGCCGGAAGGTTAAAATTTACGCCTCCCAGAGCGCACAGGAATATTGGGCGGAAGGCGCTCAAGCCTGGTTTGACCGCGCCGACCGGCGCAGCTCGGGCGGCCTGCACACGCGCGACGACGTTAAGCGACAAGATCCCCAGCTGGCAGCACTGCTGGCAGAAATTTACGGCGACGGCCCCTGGAGATATCACAAGACCACAGCCAAAAAGCCGGACGGGACGCCCATGCGCACTCCGGACGAATTGGCCCATCTGGAGGGTCTGGATGATCTGAGGAAACAGTTCCCGGCCTACAACAAAAATAATTCGCCGCGCATCATGGCTCTGATGCAGGAAACCGCGGCCCGGACGGCGGAAGAGGCCGGACGGAACGCCGTCACCAACGCCCCGGCCCCCTCGACGCCGGAAAGCCGGCCATCCGCTCGCTGATGCTCATCGGGCCTGCAATCCCCGCATCGCAATTACTTACCGTCTGCGCGAGCTTCTATCGTTTAAACCACTGGCATTCCCGGCTTGTCGCCTCTAAAGAACTGCATTAGCTTCAAACCGTTTAGAATCAAGCCCGCAAGGAAACTAAAGTAGAGCTAATAACACTGTTAACCGCGCCCCGCGCTGGCGCGCGGTTCGCGGCAGCTCAGTTCCGGCGTTGGGTGTGGATACGAATTATGAAAAAGATTTTAGCATTAAGAATAATTGAAACCATTTTCCTATTCGGGATTGTGTTCATAAAAACAATCACTCCTGAGCAGTGGTCTAAATCGACTTCCTATCTTGCTGCAGGCTTCCATCTCAATCTTTCGACAAATGCTGACACTTACATTTTCAGTACATTATTGATCGGTTATGTAGTCAGCTTGATCGCATCATTCATGCAGAGAGGTATTAAAAATGAGTGCCTCAAACCCTCTTTTGTTTTTGCCATTCTTGGCGTGGCAGGTTTTTCAAACGAAATCTTGCGGTACATAATCGAGTACAGGTTTCAACTGATACTCTCATTCCCTATTCTACTTCTGATTTTCGACTGGTTGGCATTTTTCAGACTATTAAAAAAATCACCCAACCAGAACATCGAGCCTACGCTGAAAACACCGGTTGAGTCAGGCGAAGTTGAATCCGGCGAGGCTCACGTTTAACGTTCGCCAATAATATGAGAAGCCCAATGCCATCTTGGAGTATTCCGAGCAATCTGGAAGAAATCATCGATTCAGACGACGGTGGAATTTGGGATGATGCCGAGACATTTGCGCCGATGACCCTCTCCGTGATGAAGGGCACAGAGTATGATGGTCGTGAGATTCCGCACGCGTGGCAGATTGAATTCGAGCCGGAGAGTGAAGAGTGCGAGATCACCAATGAACGCATTTCGAGCATGGGTCTTGAGGCCGACGGCTATGGGTGGGCCACGTTGATCGATAGCGTCGTTCGCAAGTATCACCCTGAGATCGCCGACGAACTGAACTTTGGAGACACCGATACCGCTTCCTTGGTGGTTTGGGTTGAGTCCGAGGCGACTTGCCGGAAGGTCGCTGAGGTGGCGTGGAACTTGATCTTCGCAACGTGAACCCAACAGAATCCAAGCAGGCGAACAAGGCGCTCGTGGCAACGGGCGATAACGTCTCAAGTTGAATTCGAGCTTCCATTTCGCCCGTGCCACAGCTAGACGTTCATCTGTAACGATTTACCGGCCCGCTCCCTTTTCTGTCGTTTAAACCACTGGCAATTCCGGCGGACGTGCGTTACATTCGCCCGTCTTTGCTGGAAGTCTGTTTCACAAAACGTTTGCCCCCTGCCCGAAGGTTTTAAATATGCCGAGTTCAACAACCTCGAAAGGAAACATCATGAATACATTGTTAAAAGTGATG
>DAONGM010000057.1:0-11563 GCA_035404105.1 Pontiellaceae bacterium | reverse complement strand
CCGGTCTCTTCGGCGTCCTCAATCAGCGCAACCTCGCGCAGCCGGTCGCGGCCGGTCAGAAAACGGTCCACCTCGCGGACGCATTCCTTGGCGTGGCCGATGGCCTGAATCAGCGAGCTGGCGCCGTTTTTAAAATCTCCGGCGGAGAACACTTTGAGGTGGCTGGAGGCTTCATCGAGCCACGACGTATCGGGAAACTGCCCGGTCGCCAGCAGAACGCTATCCACCGGCAGCTCGAACTCGCTGCCCGGAATTTCGACCGGACGGCGGCGTCCGCCTGGATCGGGCTCGCCCATTTCGGTGCGGACAAACTGAATGGTCTTCAGGCGGCCGTCGACGCCGGTATAGGCCTTCGGCGCCACCATGTACTCCATCGGAATCCCCTCGTGTTCCAGCTCTTCGAGTTCGCCGGGGGTCACCAGCATCTCCGCCGCGGTCCGGCGGTAGCAGACCTTCACCTGCGCGCCGAGCCGCTTGGCGGTGCGCGCGCAGTCCATCGCCGTAAAGCCGCCGCCGATCACCACCACGGTTTTCCCGACGTCGCCTTTTCCGGTTTCATTGACTTCCAGCAGAAAGTCGAGGCCGTGGCGGATGCCGCGCAGCTCTTTGCCCGGCAGATCCAGCAGGTTCGGCTTCAGCGTACCGGCGGCCAGAATCACCGCGTCGAACTGCTCCGCCAGCTGTTTCAGCGGGAGCGTCCGGCCGATTTCGGCGTTGCAGATAATCTGCACCCCCAGCGCCTCGATCTGGCCGATTTCCTTGTTGATCAAATCGCGCGGCAGGCGGAACACCGGAATGCCCTGATTCATCATGCCGCCGGGCTTATTGTGCTTTTCATAAACCGTCACCTGGTGGCCCAGCCGCGCGAGCTGCCGCGCCGCCGCAAGCCCCGCCGGGCCGGCGCCGATCACGGCGATTTTTTTGCCGCTCGGCCCAAACCATTTATCCAGAACGACCGGCGCCTGTCCGCCGAAGTCGGCCGCCGAGCGCTTGGAAAAGCAGATCGCGACCGGCTCGCCGAGGCCGTCCCAGCCGTGGCGGCAGGCGTCTTCGCAGGGGCGCGCGCAAACCCGCCCGAGCACGGCCGGGAAAACATTGGCTTCGAGGTTGATCCGGTAGGCCTTGCTGTGTTCGCCGCGATAAATCGCATCGAGATAACCGGGAATATCGGTCGAGGCCGGGCAGGCCTTCTGGCACGGAATATTTTTTTCCAGCCACTGGAAATCTTTCGGCGCGTCCGCTTTGCCGCACAATTTGGAGAGCGCGCAGAAAGAATAAGGCGCATCGGCTTCCTGACGTTTTTCTTTCGGTCCGCCCATTTTGAATTTCTGCGGAACAAGAGGATGTTTGAGCGGAAGATTCGGCACGGCGGCGTGCGCAATAATCTTCGGCATTTCCGGATCGGTGCTGCCGTGAGCGATGGCCTGTTCAGCAAAAACTTTCGCCGTGTAAACATCACCGCGCGCACGGTTGCGGCCGCGATAAGCTCTGGCAATCAGTTCGCAGATGCGCGCGCCTTCCGGCGGTCCGATGCGGCAGAGCATGGCGACCGCTTCTTCGTAACGACCGGCCCGGATCAGTTTTTCGGCTTCGTTCAACAGTGCAGTCATTTGACAAGGTTCCGGAAGGCCGCAATTCCGATCCGTTCGCAGAAATCGGTGAAAAGCTCGCTTTGACTGAGCCGGTGTTTCAGATAGGCGTCCAGAATCTTTTTTACCGCCGGAACAATTTCAGCCGCATCAACGTCGCAGAGCTGTTCGCCGATTTTACCGGCTTCGCTGAGTTTGCCGCCGACAAAAACGGTATAGCCTTCGGTGCTTCCGCTGCTTTCATTGCGCGTGCGTTTGCCGCGCAGTCCGATGTCGGCGATCCAGGCATGGGCGCAGTTATTCGGACAGCCGGTAATATTGATCCGCAGCGGCCCGACGGCTCGCCAGTATTTTTCATCACCGGCCAGTGCGTCGTAAAGGCGGTGATAAACGTCCGGACAATCTGCCACCGCCATCTTGCACATGGTCGTGCCGACGCAGGCGACAATGTCCGGCAGATGCTCGTGTCCGCTGGTGCGGAATCCGGCCGTGTGCAGAGCGTCCAGCAGCGCCGGCACATTCCGCTCCGGCACATCATGAAATTCCATATTCTGCCGGTTGGTGAACATAATCTTCCCGCCGCCCAGTTCGTCGGCCAGCCGCGCAATCGTCCTTGATTGAGCGGTTTTGAGTTCCGAGCGCGGAATCATTACGCGTACGACGCTCAAGCCCGCCTGTTTTTGAGGAATCACTTCCTGGCCGTTCAGAACCATTCTGCCGATGTTTGGAATCGGCGAGGCCGCCTTTTCTATTTTTTCAAGACCCCGGACACCTCGTTCCTTCATGATATCAAGCAGGACGTCGGCGAACCCGGATGAGCCCATTTTATCGACCACGATTTTCAGGCGGGCGAAAGCGCGCTGGCGGCGGTCGCCGTGACGGCGGAACGCTTCGACGGTTGCCTGCGCCACCGGCAGAACCAGCTCTTCCGGCACCCAGTCAAAAATCACTTTTGCCAAATAGGGACGGGCTCCGAGGCCTCCGCCCGCGTGAAATTTCCAGCCGACGGTGTCGCCGCGTTTGACCGGCACCCAGCCCTGACAGTTCATCAGCGTCTGCGCGCCTGCTTCATTGGCGAATGCGACGCTGATCTTGTGTTTGCGCGGGAGGTTGCGCTGCAAATCCCGGATTTCGTGGTCGGTCGCCAGCATCTGGATAATTTTGTACGAGTCGCCGATTTCTTCCTGCGATGCGCCGGCCAGCGACGACCCGATAATATTGCGCGGTACGTCGCCGCAGCCGTTTTTTGTGGTGATTCCCACATCGGCCATGCCCTCGATGATTTTGTAGATGTCTTCTTTGCGGATCCAGTGGAACTGCAGCGTCTGGCGGGTGGTGATGCACAGCTCGCCCTGTGCGAACTCTTCGGCGAGATCAACCGCGCGGCGGAACTGCTTCGTTGTCATCAGTCCGCCGGGCGTAACCACGCGGATCATGAAAAAGCTGGGCTGGAGCTGATGATAGACGCCGCTCCACTTGAACATGGACAGCTCGTTCGGAGTGATCTCCTCGAAGGGGCGTTTGGCAATCTCGCGGAAATCGAAATCCGGGTTGATTTCGAGCTTGTCGCGCTCTACCTGCGTTAATTCCGGTTGTGCGGCCATGTGGACTCCTTGTTGAATCAGAATTTGATAGAAAACCATACGCAGAAACCGGCCGGAAAGCAATACACATAAAACGTGATAACATTAATCATTAAGCAGAGTGACGCTTGAAAGCACCGTCGCGTTGACTTAACCTCCGCGGCATGTCCAACACCTTCAATCCGGTTCCGCTGGTACTCTTCGGTGTACCGTTTCATAACGTCACCTTTGACGAAGCCATACAGTGGGCCGTCGATCGCGTCCGCTCCGGAAAACCCGGCGTCATCGCCACCGCCAACCTCGACTTTCTGGTGCTGGCGCAAAACGATCCGCAATTGCGCGAAGTGCTTTATGAAGCCGACCTGGTGATTGCTGACGGCTTTCCGCCGGTCAAACTGGCGCCGTTTTACGGCCCGCCGCTGAAAGGACGGGTAACCGGCAGCGACATCACGCCGATGCTCGCCGAACGCGCCGCGCGCGAAGGCATCAGCGTCTACGGCCTCGGTGCCGCTGAAGGCGTCGCCGCGAAAGCAATGGAGGTCCTCAAGAAACGGCATCCGGAATTGAACGTGGCGGGCGCGTGGTCGCCGCCGTACGCGCCGCTTGATCAAATGAATCACGCCGAGATTCTGCGCCGCCTCGATGAGGCGAAACCGGACATCCTCTTTACCGCCTTCGGCGCGCCGAAGCAGGACAAGTTCAACCACCTGCACGTCAAAACATGGAAGGTTCCCGTTGCCATCGGCATCGGCGGCACGCTCGACTTTATCGCCGGAGTCCAGACCCGCGCACCGGTCTGGGTACAAAAGATTCATTGCGAATGGCTCTGGCGCTGGGGTACCGATCCGAAGCGGCTGACGAAACGCTACGTCACCAACATCGGATTTTTGATTCGTGCAGTCTGGCTGACTCTGAAACTGCGGCTGGGAAAAAATATTCCAGCGACCGTTGATCCGTCGGCTCCGCCGCACTGGCCGGCACACGGCGTGACCTATCATGAATTTCAGGATTTGGAAACGGTGCCGGGCGATTTGTCCGGCAATGTGGTGATGGACCTGCGCAATGTTGAATGGCTCAGCAGTCTGGAAATCGGCGTGCTGCTGGAACTCAGCAAGCGGGTCCGGAAAGTGGTTCTGCTTCACGCCGGCTCAAAAGTCCGGAAGCTGTTCGAATTCTCTAAACTCACCGACCGGCTTCCGCTCGCCGAAACCTGCGCCGAAGCGCTTCGATTGTAGGACGCGCTTCTGCGAAGCAGAGCGTGTGAATGTTTTAAACACAGGCTCTCCGGAATACCGGAGAAGCCTGTCCTACAAATCTAAATCCTGTTTCTTCTCAGCGCGGCGTTCGCGGAAGAAGCCTTGAAGGAGAGATTTACATTCAGCTTCGAGAACGCCGGTCTGGATTTCAACGCGGTGGTTGAGGTCGGCGTGGTCGAGGATTTCAAATTTAGAGCGCGCGCCGCCGCGTTTCGGATCGTCGACGGCCCAGACGACTTTTTTGAGCCGCGCCAGTACGATGGCTCCGGCGCACATCGGGCAGGGCTCTTTGGTGACGTACATGACGGCATCGGTCAGCCGCCAGTTTTCGAGCGCGGCGGCGGCCTGTGTAATCGCGAGCACTTCGGCGTGCGCGGTCGGATCTTTGAGCAGCTCGGTCTGGTTGTGCGCTTTGCCGATGATCGCACCGTCTTTGACGATAATTGCGCCGCAGGGCACTTCGCCGGCTTCGGCGGCGCGCTCTGCTTCGCGCAGCGCCATCCGCATATACACCACATCTTCTGAAAAGGTTTCGTCCATAGTTTTACCAATCGATGTCAGTGCGCCAGAAATCCTTGAATGCCGGTCATGATCATCTGGGCGGCAAGCGCGGCGAGAATCAGTCCGGTCAGCTTGCTGAGAATGGCGATACCTCTGTTGCCCAGTGATCGCTGAATGAGCGAGCCGGAAAGAAGCAGGACGCCAAGTCCGGTTACGGCGAGCAGCAGCGCGAGGCTCCCAAGGCTTTTTGCTGTGGCACCGTTCAGTTCAGCGCCCAGAACGAGCAGAGTACCCGTAGTTGCCGGGCCGACAATGATGGGGATGGCCAGCGGGACCACGGCAATATCGCCTTCGCGGTTTGCATCCGCTGTTGCCGTACTGCCCTGCACCAGAGCGACCGCCGACAGGAAGAGGAGCGCGCCTGCGCCGATCCGGAAGGAGTTGAGTGTGATACCGAACAGAGAGAAGAGCTGATTGCCGGCGAAGAACAGAATGATGCAAATGACGGCTACCGATCCGGAAACGGCCAGAGCCAGTTTGCGGCGGCGGCTTTCGCTGTAGTTCTCCGTCATGCTGAGAAACATGGACAACGCGAAGAACGGCGTGAATACAAAAGAAAACTTAATCCATACGCTCAAAAACAGGGACCAGTTATCGCTCATCGGTATGACTCCTTAATCATTGATCCGCCGCCGCAGTGAACGGTTAAAACCCGGCGCTACATTCTACTTTTTGGCGGCGTCGGAGTCCTGATAGTCGGAGAACTTCATGGACATGACGCGCGAGACGCCGCGGTTGGGCATGGTGACGCCGTAGATGACGTCGGCCGCCGAAATGGTCTGGCGGCTGTGCGTGATCAAAACAAACTGCGACTGGCTGAGGAAGCCTTTGACCATTTTCACGAACCGGCTGACGTTGGCTTCGTCGAGCGCCGCGTCCATTTCGTCGAGTACGCAGAACGGGCTCGGTTTGACTTTGAAGAGCGCAAACAGCAGCGCCACGGCAGTCATCGTACGTTCGCCCCCGGAGAGCAGCGAAATGGTCTGAAGTTTTTTGCCGGGTGGGCGGGCGATAATTTCAATGCCGGATTCCAGCACGTCGGTTTCGTCGACCAGCACCAGTTTGGCGGAGCCGCCGCCGAAGAGCTGCTCAAAGATTACGCCGAAGTTTTCGTTCACTTTGTCAAAGGTCTCTTTAAACAGCTCGGTGGTGGTCAGGTTGATCTTCTTGATCATTTCGACGAGCTGGTCTTTGGCGCTGATGAGATCGGCTTCCTGCTGGCTGAGGAAGGCGAAGCGTTCTTCGAGTTCGGCGTGTTCTTCGATGGCGACAAGATTGACCGGGCCGATGGCTTCGAGTTTGGCGCGGTGCTCGGCCGCCATCGTTTCGATTTCTTCCATCGGCGGCTCTACGCCGTTTTCCCATTTCGGTTCGGGTTCGCGGGCGAGCTGATCGGGCGTGATGTGCCACGTCGAAGTCAGCCGGTCGATTGAGTTCTGGTGGCGCATCCGCTGTTCGGCCAGTTCCACTTCCAGTTTAGTCTTACCGCTCTGCAGTTCTTCCAGCTCGTTCTGAAGCGCGCGCAGGCTCTTTTCGCGTTCGGAAAGGGTGGCGGTATGGACTTCGCGGATCTGCCGGGCTTCGGACAGTTTCTGTTCTGCGGCAGCGACAGCTTCGAGCAGCGGCTCGACTTTTTCTTCGGCTTCGCTGCTGGCGGTTTTGAGCTGGGCGACGCGCTGCTGGTAGGAGCTGACGCCGCGGGTGCGTTCTTCGATCAGTTCCTGCAGTTCTTTCAGGCGCGCTTCCAGCGGCTGGCGGCGGCTCTTCAGCGACTCAATCCGCTGTTCGTGCTGGGAATACTGCACGCGGCACTCGGATGTTTCGGAAAGCACGTTGGCGCGCTGTTCTTCCAGGGCGTTCAGCGTTTCGGTCTGCGTGGTGATCTGCTGGCGGATCTGCGCCAGCCGGTCGCGGGCCTCCGCGCCTTCGCGGGCGACGGCGGTACGGCGGTCTTCGCCGGAACCCTGCTGCTGCATCAGTTTATTAAATTCAAAGGTGACGGTTTCGACGCGGTCGCGCGCCTGTTTGAGTTCGCGGGCGATGACCTGGCTTTCGCCTTCCTGTACGGCGAGGGAGCGGCGGCGTTCGTCGAGTTCGCGCTGGGCGGCTTCGAGCGCGTCGCCCGTTCCGCTCTGTTCGGCGCGCAGGGCTTCGAGCATCCGGCGTTTGTCCGTCAGCGCTTTTTCCAGCGACTGAATATCGCTTTGCAGCTGTTCGCGCAGATGGTGGCGGCCGAGCGGATTGACTTCGCCCTCTTCGGGTTTCCAGAGTTCGGCGGCGCCTTCAGCGGTCAGCAGTTCGCCGCGTTTGGTGACAAAGACGGAACCGGCGGGCAGGGTGAGCGGAATCGACTGAAGATTTTCGGCGACGAAGACATTGGCGAGCAGCCGCGCGGCCAGCGGGCGGACTTCATCAGCGCAGGAAATTCTGCCGAGCAGAGAGTTTTCGGCGGGTGCGGACGGCGCTTCGCCTTCGGCGGCGAGCAGGCGTACGGCGCCCTGATTGCTTTCAGCCAGCAGCGTGAGGACGTTGCGCGCGCCGGAGCGGGTACGGACGACCAGCGCGTCCATCCACGGACGGAGAACGGCTTCGAGCGCGGTTTCAAAACCGGGAGCCGCGATAAACTGTTCGGCCAGCGGGCCGACGACGTTTTCGTCGCGGCGGTCAAGCAGGTGCTGCGCGCCGGCGGGGAAGCCTTCTTTACGGGCTTCAAAAACCATTTCAAGGCGCGCGCTCTTATCCGCCAGCTTGCGCTGGAGTTCGGAAATTTCTTTTTCCAGCGCCTGGATTTTTTCGGCGGCGGAAGAGCGGCGGTCGCGCAGTTCAGCCATTGCTTCCTGCTGGTCGGCGACGGACAGTTTATATTCTTCGGCCCGTGCCGCCATTTGCTCCCGGCGTTCTTCGTAGGAGGCCAGCGCCCGTTCGAGGCTGATTTTCTCGGCGGCGAGCTGTTCTTTGCGGATAACGCCGGCGCGTTCCTTGGCGTCGATTTCGGAAAGTTCGTTCTGGAGGCGGCCGATCCGGCTGTCGAGCGTCATGGATTCGTTGCGCAGGCGGTTCAGCGCTTCGCGGCTGGTCTGCACCTGAGTTTCGGTTTCGCGCTGGCGGGCGGTCGCGGTTTCGAGTTCCGCTTTGGCTTTCAGCCGTTCCGCTTCGGCGGACTGCATCATCTGTACGACTTCGTCGAGCGAAGCGCGGTGCTGCGTCAGGCGGCTTTTCGCCTCTTCAGATTCTTTGGTGTTCTGCTGGGCGAGTGTTGAGAGTTCCGTGATGCGCTCGGCATTGGTGCGGATGGTCTGCTGTGCGCGTTCCAGCTCGTTCTTAACGCGCATCGAGTCGTCCATGGCTGTGCCGATAGCGGTTTCGAGCTGCTGGAGTCCGGCGCGCAAGGCGTCGGTTTCTCCGTTGGCGGCGGAGATGCGGTGGTGGGTTTCGTCGACTTTGACGCGGAAGATTTCGAGCTGTGCGCGGATTTCTTCAATGCGGGTGCTCAGCTGTTTGAGGCGGTGGCGGGTGGAATAGATATCGAGCGCGCGCAGTTCTTCCTGCAGCGTTTTAAAGCGCTGGGCTTTACCGGCCTGCCGCTGGAGGGAAATAATCTGCCGTTTTACTTCGCGGATAACGTCGGCGAGGCGCAGCAGGTTGGCTTCGGTCTGTTCGAGCTTGCGCAGAGCTTCCTGTTTGTCGGTTTTGAACTTGGTGATGCCGGAAGCTTCTTCGAAAACGGCGCGGCGGTCGTCGGGGCGGGAAGAAAGTACGCGGTCGATTTTCCCCTGCTCCATGACGGAGTAGGCGTCGGTGCCGATACCGGTATCCATGAAAAGACGCTGGATGTCTTTGCGGCGGCAGGGCTTTTTGTTGATGAAATAGTCGCTTTCGCCGGAGCGGAAAACGCGGCGGGTGATACTGACTTCGTTCAGGCCGAGATCGAGGGCTTTATCGCAGTCGCCGAGCGTCAGCGTGACTTCCGCCATGCCGAGCGGTTTGTGGCTGTCGGTGCCGTTAAAAATACAATCTTCCATTGAGGAACCGCGGATGGCTGTGGGACGGGATTCGCCCAGCACCCAGCGGATTGCGTCCGAGACGTTGCTTTTACCGCAACCGTTCGGGCCGACGATAGCGGTCATGCCCGGTTCGAACTCCAGACGGGTCTTTTCGGCAAAACTCTTAAAACCGACAATCTCTAAGGTTTTCAGATACATCGTGATTTGATAGCACGCACGGCCCCTCCGGCGCAATAGTTCAGGCCTCCAAAAGTGGTTTTTGTTAAATCCTGCGGTCGCCGGCGATGTTTTATCCATCAGGGCTTGCAGGAGGCAGAGCTTTCTCTAGAATCGCCGGCAAGCTTTTAGCAACCCGGACTGGAGTGAATTATGGCCGAAGAATTGCAACCGTTACTTGAGCAGATTCGCAAGGAAGGCGTCGAAAAGGCCGAGGCGCAGGCCGCCGAAATTCTTGCGCAGGCCAGAACCCAGGCGGCCCAGGCTGTCCGCGAGGCGGAGGCCAAAGCCAAAGAGCTTGTGGCCAAAGCGCAGGCCGATGCCGAGGTGTATACCCGGCGCAGCACCGCGACACTCGAACAGGCCGCGCGCGATCTGCTGATTACCGTCGGGCAGGGCATCGAAAACATGATTTCCGACATTATTGCGGAATCGGTTGATTCGGCGCTGAAGGTCGAGGTGCTGGAACAGATGATGGTGAAAATGGCTCAGTCCTGCGCCGAGCGTCAGGGTGAAACCCGCATCGAGCTGCTGATCGGGGAACAGGATCAGCGGGATCTGGTTAAATTCTTCGCCCAGAAATACCGCGAGAAAATGATCCATGGCATCGAGCTGCACGTGGATAACGAAATCCTGAAAGGCTTCCGGGTCAGCTTTGCCGACGATCATGTCTATCTCGATTTTACCCGCGACGCGATTGCCGGCGCGCTGACGGCTTTCCTGCGGCCCAAGCTGGCGGCGATTGTCAGCCGCGTGGCCAACGAATCGGCGAACTGACCGCATGAACTACTGGTATCTAGTTGCCTCCCTGCCGTATCTGCGTTTCGGCGAAAAGCCGGCGCTGAGTCGCAGTGCATTTCTTTCCTCTTGTGCCGGGCAGTTGCCGGCGGCGGAGTTCCAGGTGCTGAGCGCGGTATTCGAAAACCGCTGTGCGCCGGACAGTGCTGCCGCTGCGCAGTGGTGGAGCGGCGAGGTCGGGTTGCGCAATGCCGTCGTGCGGGTGCGCGCAAAAAACCGCGGGGTCGATGCGGCACGTTTTCTTCAGCCTCACGACGGGTTCAGTATGGCGGTTGAAGAGATGGTAACGGATGCCTTTGCGCGCGCCAATCCGCTGGAGCAGGAGGCGGATCTGGATCGGATCCGCTGGGGGATGGCCGATGAGCTGGCGCTGACGGCTCCGTTCGGCTTTCCCGGTGTTCTGGCGTTTGCCGTCAAGCTGCGCATCGCAGAGCGCTGGGCCGGTTTCGATGGCGAAGAGGGACGTAAGATCGTTGAGGAGTTGATTCTGGCGTCCGCCGAATCCCGATAACCATAACTGATAACGGATAATTGCATTATGAACCTTGGAAAAATTGTCGGTGTAAACGGGAACCTGCTGACGGTGGAGTTTGAAAAGCCGGTGATTCAGAACGAAACCGGGTTTGCCCGCCTGGGCGACGTCCAGCTGAAGGCGGAGGTGATTCGGATCCGCGGATGCCACGCCGAGTTGCAGGTGTTTGAAGCGACGACCGGCCTTAAAGTCGGCGACCAGGTGGAGTTTACCGGCGCGCTGCTGTCGGTTGAGCTCGGCCCGGGGCTGCTGACGCAGGTGTTTGACGGTTTGCAGAATCCGCTGCCGGCGCTGGCCGAAGAGTGCGGCTTTTTTCTTCAGCGCGGCAAATATCTGCAGGCGCTGCCGCGCGACACGAAATGGAAGTTTACGCCGTCGGTGAAAGTTGGCGACCCGGTGCAGGCCGGCTCCGCCGTCGGAACCGTGCCGGAAGGAATTTTCGATCATCGCATCATGGTGCCGTTTCGCATCGCCGGGCGTTTGACCGTTAAAGAAGTCTCTCCGGCCGGCGACTACACGGTTGAAGAGGTGGTGGCAAAAGTCGCCGACGAAAAAGGGCGCGAGTACGAGGTGAAGCTGATGCAGCTCTGGCCGGTCAAAGTGCCGATCAAGTGCTATGCCGAACGGCTGCGCCCGACCGAACCGCTGATCACCAAAGTGCGCATTGTGGACACCTTTTTTCCGGTCGCGCGCGGCGGAACCTATTGCATTCCCGGCCCGTTCGGCGCCGGCAAAACTGTTTTGCAGCAGATCACCAGCCGCCACGCGGATGTCGATGTGGTGATTATCGCGGCCTGCGGCGAGCGCGCCGGTGAAGTGGTTGAAACGCTGCGCGAGTTTCCGGAGCTGACCGATCCGCGGACCGGCAAGAGTCTGATGGAGCGCACGCTGATTATCTGTAACACCAGTTCGATGCCGGTGGCCGCGCGCGAAGCGTCGGTTTACACCGCCGTGACGATTGCAGAATATTACCGCCAGATGGGGCTGAACGTGCTGCTGCTGGCCGACTCCACCTCGCGCTGGG
>DAONGM010000056.1:0-11571 GCA_035404105.1 Pontiellaceae bacterium | reverse complement strand
CCGCAAACAGGAAATTATTTATATTCTGCCGCGCCTGCTCGAAGCGGCGCAGCTTTTGGAGCAGTCGCGCCCGGAAGTTTCATTCCTGATTCCGGTTCCGGAACGGCGCCTCGCGCTGGTTGAAGCGGTGATGCAGAAAGCGGGCAAAGCTCCGCGCAACATTTCTGTTGTGACCGGTAAAGCGCGCGAAGTGCTCAAACAGGCTGATGCCGCGTTTGTCGCTTCCGGCACCGCGACGCTGGAAGCCGCGTTACTGCACTGCCCGACGGTGCTGGTTTACCGCGGAAGTTTTCTGAATTATCTTTTTGCCCGCGCGCTGATCCGGATTCCGTGGCTTGGCATCGCCAATATTGTTTCCGGAAAAGAAATCATGCCGGAACGGCTCCAGCAGCACATGCGGCCGATCGAGCTGGTTGCGACCATTGATCCGCTGATGACCGACACGCCGGTTCGCGAAGCAATGATTCACAACTTCCAGGCGCTGGAAAAAATGCTCGGCACCGGACGTCCCGCCGGCCGCGTCGCTTCGATTATCGCCGAAGAACTCGGCTGATTTTCCAATACTCGGGTTCAATGAATACGGCTGGATTGCCGAGCGTGTCAGGTAAAGCCGGAACTTAGGGCGAAGCCCGTAGATCCGGCTTACGGACGGGCTGATCAGCGGGAAGTTCCGGACCCACGCTGAATACAGCTGAGTTCCGGCAGTACAGGCAAATCCCGCCGCTTATAAAATAAAAACGGCGAAGAGGAATTGCCGTGCTCGATTTTTCTATTTCATTTCCTGACCGCCGGTGACGTTGATGGCCTGGCCGGTCATGTAGGAAGCGAGGTTGGAGGCAAGAAAGACGACGACGTTTTCAACGTCTTCATATTCGCAGCCGCGGCGCAGCGGAACCTGGTTCATGTAGCACTGTTTGACGTCTTCAATCGATTTTGCGCCCGGAACTTTTCCGGCTTCAAGATACTGTTTGAAGAGTCCTTTTTCCGGATCCATCCAGAGCGTTCCGTTGAGGAAGTTGCCGGGGCAGACGGCATTGCACCGGATACCGAGCGGAGCGAGTTCGAGCGCGACGCTCTGTACGAGGCCGATCTGCCCGAATTTACTGGAAGCATAGGCGGAGTTGGCCGCGCTGCCTTTCTTTCCGGATTTGGAGCTGATGACAACCATCGAGCCGCTCTTCTGTGCCTTCATGATTTTCGCGGCGTGTTTGAGGGTGAGGAAGGTGCCGAAGAGGTTGACGTTGATGACGGCCTGCCACTTGGCGGCGTTGGCCTCGGCAATCGGCTCGGCGATCAGAATCGCGGCGTTGGCGACGACGATATCGACGCGGCCGAATTCATCCATCGCTTTTTTGAAAAGGGCGGCGACGTCCTCTTCTTTGGAGACATCGACTTTCATCGAAAACGCGTTACGTCCGGTGGCTTCCACGCTGATGGCGGTTTCCGCGGCTCCTTGCTCGTTCATGTCGCCGATGACGACGTGGCAGCCTTCTTTAGCGAGGCGCAGGCAAAGGGCTTCGCCAAGACCCTGAGCGCCGCCGGTCACAACCGCAATTTTGTCGTTGAGCATCATGAGTAAACTCCTTGTTATGCAAAATGTGCGAGCAGGGCTTCTTCGGCTTCTTTAGTCCAGACGCCGTTTTTAAGTTTATCAGCGACTTCCGGCAGTACCTTGGCGAGATCGGAAAGCAGAGTCAATTTCAGTCCTTTGCAGGAAGGATAGACCATGATCTTGCCGGGGACTTCCTGCTTCTCGACTTTACGGATGCCGAGTACTGCGTCATCGAGCCCGGAGATGGCGGCGACTGAAACGTTGGTATCGATGCGGCCTTCCGCGACGTGGTTGAGGACAATCTCAATGTCGTCCA
This sequence comes from Pontiellaceae bacterium, assembly GCA_035404105.1. Classification (GTDB taxonomy): domain Bacteria; phylum Verrucomicrobiota; class Kiritimatiellia; order Kiritimatiellales; family Tichowtungiaceae; genus Tichowtungia. The sequence goes on along the minus strand of DAONGM010000056.1, from coordinate 9,703 downwards.
TGGTCGAGCCGGAGGTGCCGATGAAGTAGAGCTGTTTTTCGCAATAGGCATCGAGATCGATCTCGCCGTATTTGTCCGCCGGAATGCCGGCGAAAATATCAATGAGGCCTTTCGGAGCGGTGGTTTTGACAGCGGCGGCGACCAGCGCCGGAACCGGGGCCATGACGACCTGCATATCGAACAGCACGTCCGGCTGAGTGACTTTCGGATTGTAGCCGATGTAAGTTGTTCCGGCGGCTTTGGCGGTCGGTTCGGCAATTTTCGCCAGCGCGGCGAGGCGTTCGTCGCTGAGGTCTGCGGCGTAAACGGTGACGCCGTTGCCGACGCAGAGGTTGCGAATGACATGTGTAACGCCCATCGGTCCGGCGGCCCCGATGACGTTGACTTTGTCGCCTTTGCGCATTTCACAGCGCTCCGGAATGGAGGCGACGGCGGCGGCGGGGTTGCTGCCGGCGGTGCCGGCGATGCGGAAGCCGCGATAGTGTACGCCGCCGACGGCGGTCATGACCGGCCTGCCGAATTTCTGCCCGCACTGGCAGAGAATAAACAGCGCGCCTTTTTTGCCTTTGGCGAATATTTTTTCGACCACGGCGGCATCGGCGCCGAAATACATGATGTCGTCGAACGAGTTGTCCGGAACTTCGTCCAGACTGGACAGGGCGCCTTCGCACTTGCAGCCGCCGGCAAGACCGACTTTGACAATCTCCGCCGGTTTTTCCTGCGCCGCAAAAAACGTCTGACCTTCTTCTTTGCTGCCGCAGGTATTGGCGACAATCAGCAGGCGTCCGCCTTTTTTCAGGCCCTGCCGCTGGACTTCCTGATAGGCGTCTTCACCGCAGGCCCAAGGTTCGGAAAGGGCGAAGGCGGAAGCGGATCGCTGGCCGGACGGAGCCGGCAGAAGCATGGAAACGCCGTCTGGCGAGATGACGATCCGTTCGTCGAGCAGGACATATTCCTGCATTGCGCCTTCAAAATTATAACCGAACGCGCCGTTGGAACTGGCGGTGGCCAGCCAGCGCCAGTCAGCCTGGATCATATAGCGTTCGCCGGCCTTGAAGTTTTTAACCTTGGCTCCGGCTTTGACGATTTCGACAACCGGTTCATGGCCCGGAACCGTCGGCAGTTCGCCGGGGGCATAAGCCGGGTTTTCTTTGAGGACATTCGGATCGATACCGCTGAGCACCTCTGACTTACGGACGTGCCCGGAAAATTGTTTGAGGAGTTTCAAGTCGGAAAAGCAGAGGCCGACGACGATGACTTTGCAGAGGATTTGATAGTCGTTGGGCTGGTGGACGTCTTTAGAGGTGTTGAGAATCAGTTCGTCCGGACCGATCAGCTGTACGGCATTTTGCTTGGAAGGTATTTTTTTCATTATCTTTTTTTTCGGTTTCCAAACACCAGTCATAAGGCATGTTTTTATTTTCGCAAACCACAATTAGCATATTCGTTCGTGAATAGGAAATCAGACATTTGATTTTTTTATTACAACAACAGTTGGAAAATCATCGAAGTTTACGTCTGTTGCCGGGGATTCCATGGCTGAGAGAAAAGGGGACGCCGTTTTCCGGAAAACGGTTTTGTTCTGCAGATGAATACAACGCTGCGAGTTGCTGCTGTAAAAACGGAACATTTATCCGCTTTTTTAAATGTGTGGAAACTCCCGCTTGCACATTCGGTCATCTTCAATAATCATTCGCAGGTTTTCAGCACCCCGGTAGCTCAGCTGGATAGAGCATCGGATTTCTAATCCGACGGTCACAGGTTCGAACCCTGTCCGGGGTACCATTCAGCTTTTGCATTGGAAGATGTATCATGAACCGTTCGTGGGTGGAAATTGATCTGAGCCGGCTGAAGCAGAATGTCCGGGCATTGCGTTCCTCTATTCCGGCAGAAACCGCTGTGATTCTGGTTGTTAAGTCCGACGCTTACGGACACGGGCTTGTTCCGGTGGCGCGTGCTGCCGCTGAAGAAGGAATTAACTGGTTCGCCGTGGCCTTTCTTGAAGAAGCTCTCAACGTCCGTGCGGCGTTGCCGGACGCCAATATTGTTGTGCTCGGGCCGGTTCTTCCTGAACATACTCTGGAACTGCTGGAAAAGCGTATTTTTACCGTAGTGACCTGTCTTGAGCACGGACTGGCGCTTGCTGAGATCGCCCGGTCTGAGGGAAAAGCTCTTCCTGTTCACTTGAAAGTGGATACCGGTATGGGGCGTCTCGGCGTGCAGTGGGACGAAGTCGCCGAAACAGTCGAGGCGTTCAATGCTGCCGGCGGCCTGGAACTGGCCGGCGTGTGCAGCCATTTTGCGCGGGTGGAGCCGGACCAGCCGGATCATGCTGCGGCGCAGGCCGCCAAGTTCAGCGAAGTCCTGAAGCATTTGCCTGCCGGAGTTTTCAAGCATCTTTCCAGCAGCCGCGCAGCACTTTATTTCCCCGGCTGGGACATGGACGGCGTCCGGCAGGGTATTGTGCTTTACGGCTACGGCGCGAACGACCCCAAGGGACGGTTTCAGACGAAGCCGATTCTTCAGTGGAAAGCCCGGGTCGTGCAGGTTAAAAAGGTTCCCGCCGATTTTGCTGTGGGTTATTACGGAACTTACCGCACCGAATATCCCACGCAGATTGCCACGCTGGCGGTCGGTTATGCCGACGGCTATAACCGCGCGCTTAGCAATAAAGGCGATGTGCTGATCGGCGGGCGGCGATGTGCGGTCGTCGGACGTGTCAGCATGAACTGGATTACGGCGGATGTCGGGCCGGATGCCAGCGTGAAGGTCGGTGACGAGGTTGTGCTGATCGGAGAGCAGGGCGAGGAAGCGATCTGGGCGGATGAGCTTTCAAAAATATGCCGGACAATTCCCTATGAAATCCTCACCAGTATCAATGCGTCGCTTGAGCGGAAATACGTTTAGAGATCTTTTCCGAACCAGCGGCGGGATGTGCCGAGGATGATGCAAAGGCCGGAAATCAGGATTGAAATGACCAGTGCCATTGAACGGTAACGCTGAATCTCCATATCGTATACAGCCGGTTTCAGCAGAATATAAATCGAGATTCCAATGGAGAGGGTCACGGCGGACACCCACCATAGCCACGCATGCCGATTTGGTTTAAACATAAACATCATGAATCTACGCAGACTACCGTTTTGTCGTTTTCTTACAAGTGAAACTTTCTCACCTCAACTTCTCTTTTTCACATTGTTTTAATATCTGCTCCAGACTGCTTTGCATCTTTTCCATGGCGTCCGGCGATTTTCCGCCTCCCGGAAAACCGTAACGGCTTGCTTCGACCTGTTCAAAGATTTCCTGCAGGGTGCTGACCTGGTCAGAAGCGAAGCCGGATCGTGTCAGCGCCTGCAATGCGGCGGTGGAAGTCACTTCTCCCGGCGGCAAATTGAGGCGGTGTCCGAAATACGCGGTTAATGCAGACCAGAGTGCATCATAAAAAGCTCCGGAGTCATTTTTCCGTCTGGCATGTTCGGCGGCGCGCAGTGCTTTCCGTGCGGCTTTCGGCGCGTTCTGCCGCCGGATCCGTGCGGTGTCGCTTTGACGGCTCAGGCGAAGTTTCCGTGCCGAAAATACGGCTGTACTCAGCACCAGTACCGCCGGAAGAATCCAGAGCCAGGGATGAATATGCCGCCAGAAGTTCCGGAGGTGCGCGCCGATGCGCTGCAGATCGCTTTCCGTTGCAAACGGAGTTTCCTGCGGCGGCAGAACAATTGAATCTTTGGCCGCAAACACCTGTGCGGCGCTGTTGGACGTTGCCGTTACCTTGACCGGAACCGGGGCGCTTTTCACCGTTTGATATGTTCCGGATTGCGTGTCAAAAAATGAGAAGGCGACGGACGGAATTTCTCTGGCCTCGGCAGAGCGCGGCGAAATCACCTGTTCAAACAGCACTGCATTATCGGCCTGCTTGCGGACCGGTTCTCCGTAGAGCCGGAACAGATCGTTTGCCGGCAGAGACGGCGCCGTGACCCGGTCGAAATTTCCGTCGCCGCTGATGACCATCGTTAAGGTGATTGGATCGCCGGGGTGAACGGCGAGCGGCTGGGCGCTCACCTGAAATCCGAACTGTCCTACAGCGCCGCTGAAACCGGCGGGTTTACCTTCTTCCGGCAGAGGCCTGATAAGAATGGATACCAGTTCGACCGGCAGGTCAACGGGGCGAGTTTCAGTGCGCTGGAACATAGAGCCGAAGAAAGGATCGTCGAATCCGGAACGCGAACGGTTATTCTGGTTCTGGGCGACCACCTGAACGGTTATAGATGGCTTGAACTCAAATACACCCGAACTGACAGCCCGTGTACGTGAATGGAATTTCCGGACGTCATAGACGGCGTTACTGATGACCTGACGATCCGGCTGGATTTCCTGCCACTGAAACCCGCTTAATCCGGTTTCCGGCATACCTTGCAGGTTAATGTTGCCGGCCATTTGCACGCCTTGCCGGGAGTAAATCGACAGAGTCAGCCCGAACGGTTCCTGCACGTAGGCGCTCTTGCAATCTGCCTCAAGACGGGCGAAAACAAGATCGTTCCAGCTTTGCGGCTGTGAAGCATCTCCGGATGTAGCGACCACTTTCAATTCGCCCTGCAGGGTTTTGGTTTCGCCGTCGACTTTGTATTCAAACGGGCCAATCGTGAACGTGCCGGTTTGCTGAGGATAAATCTGAAAATTAAACGCCGTGAAACTGTCCGATTTGCCGTTGATCCAGCTGGTATGAGTTGATTGTCCGGCGCTGGCGAACCGGAGTCCGGAGATATTCGGTAAAGCGGGCGGCTGCAGTTTTTTCGCGCCCCGTACTTCAATGCTCAGCACCGCCGATTCGCCCAGTTGAATCAGCGGCGGCTGAATGGTCATTGTCACCTCAGCACCGGACGCACTCAGTACAGTCAGACAAAAAACAATCAGCAATCTGAAATCTGGAATCTTCAATTCTCGCTCCTACCAATCTTTTTCCACCCGTATCGGGCCGCCCAAAAAAGGCGTCAGATTCGCTCTTTGATCCTGTTCATTCTGTTTCATCGCGTCAAGCAGCTGCCGGGCTTCTTCTTCACTCATCTCCCCGGCCCGGCGCGGTTGATCGGGCTGTTGCCGGTCTTGCTGCTGCTTTTGATTATTCTGATTCGCCTGATCGGATGGTTTCTGTTGCTCCTGCGGCCGGTCGGTGGGCTTATTCTGCTCGTCCGGCTGCTTCGGTTGATCCTGTTTCTGTTGCGGATCCTGCTGCTGAGGATTTTTTTGATCGTCTTCCTGTTTCTGCTTCTGCTGATCCTGCTTCTGCCGCTCCTGTTCCTTTTTCTGCTGTTCCAGTTTTTCTTTCAGAATCAGTGCCCGCTCCAGATTCTGTTTAGCGTCCAGGTCGGACGGCTTCAGGGCGAGGGCCTGTTCAAACAGTCCGGCGGCCTGTGTGGCGGCGGACAGCGCCGCGTCGGTCCGGTCCGGACCGTTTTGCTTGACGGCCCCGGCCAGCAGGGCGTTGCCGCGGTTAAAGAGCGCCTGCTGCCGCACTTCCGGACTGGCGGTTTGCGCGGCGGCCGAACCGTAGGCTTTCTCTGCCGCCGCATAATCCTTTTCGCGGTACAGCACATTGCCGCGGTTGTAGCTGGCGATGTCCGGAAACGTTTCGCTCATTTTGTCCAATGCCGGAAGTGCATTGGTGTAGTCGCCCTGGCGGTAGGCTTTCACCCAGTCGGCGGCTTCGGCGGGCGGCGTCGACCACAGCAGCAACAGCACGACGAGCGCCGCCGGGCGGAAGAGCCCTTCGGCCAGCAGCAGAAGCAGCGCGGCCCCGGCGAACCAGCCGAAGCGCTCTTCATAGACTCTGGCCAGCCGCGTCTCCTGTTCCTTGCGCTGAAGACCCGAAAGACCCTGCTTATAAATCCGGTCCAGACCGAAGTCGCCCGGCGCGGCGCGGACATAAAAACCGCCGGTTTCCCGCGCCAGTTTTTCGAGCAGCGGTTCGTTCAGCGCGCTCTTCACCACCTGTCCCTGCGGATTTTTAACATAGCCTGCTTGAGCGGGAATCAGCTCGCCGTCGAGCGTGCCGACGCCGATGGCGAAGAGTTTAATGCCCTCTTTGCGGAGCTGCTCGGCCATCCGCAGCGGATCGCCTTCATGATCTTCGCCGTCGGTGATGAGGAGAATCACGCGGTCGGACTCGGATTTGGTATCGAAACTTTCCGCCGCGGTTTTGAGCGCCTGTTCGATGGCGGTTCCGCCGCGCGGAATGATTCCGGCATAAAGATCGTCGAGCGTCATCGTGAAGGCGGCGTAGTCCACGGTGGCGGGGCATTGCAGAAAGCTGCTGCCGGCGAAGGCGACCAGGCCGATCCGGTCGCCTTTAAGCTGCTTCACAAAATCGCGCACCGCCCATTGCGCCTGTTTGAGGCGGTTGGGTTTTAGGTCTTCGGCCAGCATGCTTTTCGAGGTGTCGAGGACGACGATCAGATCCAGGCCGCGCTGCTTCACCTCTTCCCAGTGCGAGCCCCATTGCGGACGCGTCAGCGCCAGCCCGATACAGAGCAGGGCGAGCAGCCGCAGGCCGGTGCGGATCCGGCTGCGCTGTTCGCGGTGGCCCGGAATAACGGTTTTCCAGATGCTGGCGGCAATCAGTTTCGACAGCCGGGCCGCGCGCTGCCGGTGCATAAAAACAAACAGCGCGATCAGCGGGAGGAGCAGCAGAAGCCATTTAAAAAATTCTGGTGAACCGAATCTCATTCCGGAAGCCTCCCGAAGCGTGAGAGTGAAAGCAGTTTTTCCAGCGTCAGCAAGAGCAGCGCGGCGATCAGCCAGCCGCCGGCTTTTTCCTCGAAGCGGGTGAACTGCTGCATTTCAATTTCCGTTTTTTCCAGCTGATCGATCCGCGCATAAACCTCTTCCAGCGTTTTCAGATCCCGGGCGCGGAAAAACTCCGCTTTACTCAGTTCCGCAATACGTCGGAGCGTGGCTTCGTCAATTTCCTGCGGCGGCAGCGTGAAGAAACCCTGCTGGATCGGCAGGCCGCCGCCGATGCCAATGGTATAAACCTTGATGCCAAGCGCCGCGGCGGCCTGCGCCGCGTTCTCCGGCTTGAGCTCGCCGCGGTTATTCATTCCGTCGGTGAGCAGAATGACGATCCGGCTTTTCGCCTTGCTGTCGCGCAGCCGGTTGACGGCCGAGGCGATGGCGTCGCCGATGGCCGTGCCGTCCTCCAGCATGCCGGTGCGCAGGCCTCCCAACCGCTGAACCAGCCAGCTGTGATCCAGCGTGAGCGGTGCAATCGAGTACGGCAGCGCGGCAAAGCCGACCATGCCGATGCGGTCATCTTTGCGCTTACTGATGAATTCGCTGATAACCTGCTTGGCGGATTCGATACGGGTCTGCTGCTGACTGTTGCGTGAAAAGTCGGGCGTTTCCATCGACGTGGAGAGGTCGAGCAGCAGGACAATCTCTACGCCTTCCGTATTCACGCGGCTTTCCTGCAATCCCTTTTGCGGGCGGGCCAGGGCGACAATCAGGCAGATCAGCCCCAGCACATAAAAGACCGTCAGCAGCGGCTGCAGGTGCACGGCCGGGCTGACCGGCAGTTTCTGCAGCAGCGAGCCGTCCGGGAAGTTGACGGCCGGTCCGCGGCGGCGGGCCCGCCACCAGAGCAGCAGCGGAATCAGTAACAGCAGCAGGAGAAGATATGGATAGGCCAGCCTCATACGTCGGCCTCCTGCGGTTCGGCCCGGGTCTGTTCAACGAAACTCTCGACGGTGGCAAACGCGTTCTGCATCACATCCTGTTCCGCACCGGCGCGGGCAAACTTCACCAGGTCGGCCTGCGTCAGAAAGTTTTGCAGCGCCTGCTGCTGTTGGAGCTCCAGCCGGGCGTCGGACGTCATCGCGCGGGTCAGCTCTTCGGTGGTGGACTCCGGCGCATGGAGGTCGAAGCGGTTTTCGAGATAGGTGCGCAGAATCAGCGCGAGCTCCGTAAAGAACGGTTCCGGCGACCAGGGCTTGGCGCGCAGCGCATCCAGCGCTCTGCGGGCGCGCAGATGCGGCGGTTCCGGCGGCGCGGAGGCTTCAGCCGCCCGAGACGTGCGGCGCAGGACAAGGGTGAGGATTCCGGCGAGCAGCGCCAGCAGAGCAATCAGCAATATAATCCACAGTTTGCGCGGGAGCTGCAGCGGCGGCTTGATGATCTCTTTGATGTCCGCCAGCTTGGTGGCGTTGGTGGCATTCAGGGAGCTCTGAACGTGCAGAACCAGTTCCGGCAGCGCCTGTATTTTCTGTTCACCGCCGGACAAGGTGCAGACGACCGGATTGGTGGTCAGCGTCCAGTCGCCGACGCGGAACGAGGTGAGCTGATAGCTTTCTTCCGACTCCACAATCGTTTTCGAAACGTCCCGGCTGGCGGCGGAGCGCCCGCGCACCACCGTTTCCTTGCCGCTTCCGATGTCCGGAAAGCGGATGGTGCTGCCTGCCGGATGGCGGGCCGTCAGCGTGAGCGTGACGGGGTCGCCGACGAGCAGTGTGTTGGTACTCAGCACGGCGCGGGCGTCAAACCCTTGCGGCGGCAGCGGCTCGACCGGCTTTCCGCAGCCGGTGAGCAGTAGAAGGATCAGAAAATAGAGGCCGACCGATTTCATCTTCTGCGGCTCCGCTGCCGGAAAAATTTCATAAACGCTTTCTCGTAGGGCTCGCCGGTGAACAGTTCGATGGTGTCGATTCCTGCGCGGCGCAGTGCGCGTTGCCGCGTGTCGCGCTGCCGCTCCTGTTCGAGCAGCAGAGCGCTGCGTGTCGCGGCGCTGGACGTATCGACGAGGATGCGCCGGCCGCTCTCCGGGTCGCACCACTCGATCACGCCGGCTTTCGGCCAGGCGCGTTCATGGCGGTCGGCGATGGCGACGGCGATCAGGTCGTGCCGCCGCGCGGTGATTTTCAGCTCTTTTTCGCACGCGACCGGGAAAATAAAGTCGCTGATCAGGAAGGTGACGGCCTTGCGGTGGCTGGTGTGATTGAGGAAGTCCAGCGCGGGCCGGGCATCGGTCTGGCGGCTCTGCGGTTCGTGGTAGAGCACTTCGCGGATGATGCGCAGGACGTGCGACGCCGTGCCTTTGTGCGGCGGAATGTATTTTTCAACCCGGTCGGAAAACAGGATGAGTCCGATGCGGTCGTTGTTGCGCGTGGCGGAAAAGGCCAGCAGGGCGGCGACTTCGGCGGCGAGGTCGCGCTTGAGCTGTCCGGTGCTGCCGAAGTCGTTCGAGCCGCTGATGTCGATGAGCAGCATGACGGTCATCTCGCGCTCTTCGATGAATTTTTTGATGTGCGGCACGCCGGTGCGGGCGGTGACGTTCCAGTCGATGGCGCGGATGTCGTCGCCGGGCACGTATTCGCGCACTTCGTCGAACTCCATCCCGCGCCCTTTGAAGACGCTGTGGTAGCGCCCGGCGAAGACGTCGTTGACGGCGTGGCGGGTTTTAATCTCAATCCGCCGCACCTTCTTCAGCAGCTCTTTATGGTTGTTTGGCGGGTTCATGTTTGAAGGTCAATGGCCCACGAATCACACGAATATTTACAAATCAGGATTTATTATTGGTGCCGATCCGTGTGATTTGTGGGGGCTTTTTACGGGACGGGTATTTCAGAGAGTAGTCTGGCAATGATGTCGTCGCTTGTGAGCTCTTCGGCTTCCGCTTCGTAGGAGACGATGATGCGGTGGCGCAGAATGTCGGGGG
>DAONGM010000055.1:2590-11581 GCA_035404105.1 Pontiellaceae bacterium | reverse complement strand
ACGCCCGCCAGATGCCGCCGCCGACAAGGCCGAGGTGGCCGGCGATGTAGATTTTCGAGTCTTTCTTCATACCGCTAAAAACCTTTGTGATATTTTTCACCGTTCAGCAAACGCAGATCACCTTCGGTCATGATTTTAACCAGTTCTTCGAATTTAACGTTCGGCTCCCAGCCAAGCTGCTTTTTGGCTTTCGCCGGATTACCGAGCAGCTGCTCGACTTCCGCCGGACGGTAATAGCGTTCGTCCATCCGGACAACAATATCGCCGGTCGCCTTGTTTTTCCCGACCTCTTTGACCCCCTCGCCATCCCAGACGATTTGAATGCCCACATGGCCGAATGATTTTTCGATGAACTCGCGAACGGTGTGCATTTCGTTGGTCGCGACGACATAATCGTCCGGCGTGTCCTGCTGAAGCATCATCCACATCATCCGGACGTAGTCCGGCGCATAACCCCAGTCGCGCAACGCATTGATGTTCCCCATGTAGAGACATTTCTGCATCCCGCGGGAAATGCGCGCAACCGCCATGGTAATTTTACGCGTGACGAAGGTTTCGCCGCGCCGCGGAGATTCGTGGTTGAAGAGAATTCCGTTGCTGGCATGCAGGCCGTACGCTTCGCGGTAGTTTTTGACAATCCAGAAGCCGTACTGCTTGGCAACCGCATAAGGAGAACGCGGGTAGAACGGAGTCGTTTCCGTCTGAGGAACTTCCTGCACCATTCCGTAGAGCTCGGAGGTGGACGCCTGATAGAAGCGGCAGTTCACACCGGTTTCGCGGATGGAGTCCAGCAGACGCAGCGTTCCGATAGCATCGACTTCAGCGGTATATTCCGGAACTTCAAATGAAACCTGAACGTGTGACTGTGCACCGAGGTTATAGATTTCGGAAGGATGGATTTTTTCAATCAACCGGTTCAGGTTGCTGGAGTCCGTCAGATCGCCGTAATGCAGAAACATCTTTACGCCGGTTTCGTGGCGGTCTTTATAAAGATGGTCAATTCGGTCCGTATTGAACGAACTGGCACGGCGAATAATTCCATGTACTTCGTATCCTTTATCGAGCAGCAATTCGGCGAGGTACGAACCATCCTGTCCGGTAATTCCGGTGATCAGTGCTTTTTTCATGAGCAACCTTCGGTTGGGTTAATAATTAAAATATTCCTTATACCACTTCACAAACTCAGGCAGACCCGCTGAGATCTGAGTCGACGGGTTATAGCCCAGTTTTTTCCGGGCTTTGGAAACATCTGCAAACGTCACCGGCACATCCCCGGCCTGCATTGGAAGCATTTCCATCTTCGGCTCAACGCCTAATGCATCTGCCAAAGTCCTTATGAAATTCATCAGATTCTCAGGCTTACTGTTGCCCAGATTGAAAATCTCGTACGGATCCAGTCCGTCGGCAAAAAGCGCGGCCTTCACCCCGGCCACAATGTCCGTGATATAGGTGAAATCGCGCTCCATTTTCCCATGATTAAATACCGGAACCGGTTTCCCGGCCAGCATCGCCTCCGTGAACGACCAGTACGCCATATCCGGACGGCCCCACGGGCCGTACACCGTGAAAAACCGCAGGCCGACCGTCTGCAAGCCGTATAAATGCGTGTAGGTGTGACTCATCAGCTCATCCGCTTTTTTCGTCGCCGCATACAGGCTGACCGGATTATCCACCGGATCCGACTCGCTGAACGGAACTTTTTTATTCCCGCCGTATACGCTGGAGCTGGAAGCGTAGACCAGTCTCTGTACTTTGGCGCGGCGGCAGGCCTCCAGAATATTCAGGTGTCCTTCAAGGTTGGCTTTCTGATAGACAAACGGATTCGTAATTGAATAGCGGACACCGGCCTGCGCCGCCAGATGGCATACCCGGTCAAACCGGTTTTCCTGAAACAACGCGGTCAATAACTCATAATCTGCGAGATCGCCTCTGACTCCCGTATAGCCCTTGACGCCTTCCAGCCGGGCGTGGCGAGCCTGCTTCAAGGAAACGTCGTAATACTCATTGAAATTATCAAGGCCTACGACTTCATGACCGTCAGCCAGCAGGGATTCAGCCAAATGCATACCGACAAAGCCCGCGGTACCTGTTACAAAAATTTTCATTGCGTCCTTTAAAAAAGCTGCCGCCCGCGGTCGCTCGGGATATTCCGCCCGAAACCTTCCTTGCACTCTTCTGCTGTATATTCCGCATCCAATTGCGAAACTTCTATCTCACGCTGCCGGCTCCAGTGCCATGATCGACACTTCGGCCGCCACAGAGGTCCCCATCAATTCCATCAGAATCTTAACGCGCTCTCCGCCCGGCAGAACCTGGGTCACAACGGCGCGCAGTCCTCGCATCGCCCCTTCGGCCATTATCGCTGCATCGCCCGGCTTCAGCGCCGGCTCTTTAACCACAATCACTCCGGAAGCCTCACGCCGCAGCGAGTCCACCACAAAATCGGGAACCTGCGCGCATTCTCCGGCAAAACGAACCAGTCCCTGAACACCATACGTGCCGGAAACCGTACGAAGCATTGCCCGAACATCAAAACGGGCGAAAAGGTAGCCCGGGAAAAGGGCTTCTTCAAACCATACTTTCCCCCGCTTTGTGTTGCGCTGGAATCGGATACGCGGGCAGAACACTTCAACGCCTGCCAGCAGCTTCAACCGTCCGGCAGCAATATGCTCCCGTTTCGGCTGAGCTCTGACACAGAGCCAGAAATTTTCTGAAGATGCGGGGGTTTGTTCCATCACATTAATCGGGTTTTACGAAATTAAGCGCAAAAGGCAGAAGCGCACCGGCGCGCTTCTGCCATCCTTGCAGCCGTTCAATTCGTTCGGCAATAAATTCCTTCTGCTCCGGAGTTTCTTCTGCCAGAAGCTTTTCGATCCGCGCCATCCGCTCCTTGCCGTTTTCCAGATGCGGATAAACCTGCTCCTTTACAAATCCGCTGACGATCTTACGCAGTTCTGCCTCAGCCGTAAAGAAATCCCTCCGGTCGCCGGCCATATAAACCGGATTAACCGCCCCGAACGACCGCAAAATCTTAAGTCCCTGGCTGGTCGAACCTTTACTGATCTTCAGCTTGCGCATTAAATCATCAATGCACATCGGTTTGGGAGAGATAAACAGAACGCCATAAAGCTCGCCGACTGAACGCGGAAGGCTCAGCACCCCGGCAATACGCACGAAGATGTCGACAACCTCTTTTTCCAACTCTGAAAGTGCTGGATCCATACGCTCGCCCTCGATAATTCAGATTGTTCAAAATTTAATGAACGTAGAGGCCTTTTTCAAGGTTAATTCTATTTAAATCAATGCCTTAGAACTGATCTTTTCACCGCCGGCATCATAAACCATCGGCGTCAGCATCCGGAGCCCCTCGTTCAAAAAACCCCTTGACCCTCCTCTGACGGAAGCGTAGATTGCCGACCTTGCAGTTGGTCGTTGGTATAGAGAGTGGGCCCCCGGTCCGCTCTTTTTTGCTCCAAGGCCTTGTTGTTTTAGTTTTTTGAAATCGGGAGGGGATGATGAACAGCGAACTGAGTGCCGTTGTGGAATATATGGAACGCGAGCGCGGAGTCGATCGCGAAACCATTATAGGGGCGATTGAATCTGCTTTGCAGAATGCCGCCAATAAAAGCATAGCCGACGCTGAAGATTTGCGTGTTGAAATCAACAGACAAACTCTTGATATCAAAGCTTTTGCACGCAAAAAAGTAGTCATTTCTGTCAATGACCGTTATACCGAGGTCAGTCTGGCTGAAGCCCGCCGCACCAACCCGGCGGCTCAACTCGATGAAATGATCGAGATTGAGTCCACTCCGCGCAATTTCGGCCGCATCGCCGCCCAGACCGCCAAGCAAACCATTCTGCAACGCATCCGCCAGGCAGAAAAAAGCCGCATTTTTGACGACTACAAAAACCGCACCGGCGAAATCATCACCGGCACAGTACGCCGGTTTGAGCGCAGCACCGTCGTTGTCGAGCTGGATCATGGCGCCGAAGGCCTGATGCCTTCCAAAGAACGCGTCCCGACCGAAGAATATGAAGTCGGCGAACGCATCCGTGCTTACATCGTCTCGATCAAGGAACGGGAATCCGGCCCGGAAATCCTGCTTTCCCGCAGCCATCCGGACTTTGTCCGCCGCCTCTTCGAACTGGAAGTCTCGGAAATTGCCGACGGCACCATGGAAATCCGCGGCATCGCCCGCGAAGCCGGCTGCCGCAGCAAAGTTGCAGTCATTTCACACGACGAACGGGTTGATCCGGTCGGCGCCTGCGTCGGCATCCGCGGTATGCGCGTCAAAAATATCGTTCGCGAACTCAACGGAGAGAAAATCGACATCGTCCGCTGGAGCGACGACATCAAAACGCTCGTCGTCAATGCGCTGGCCCCGGCCAAGCTCAAAACCGTCGAAGTGGATGAACCGACACATACCGTCACCGTCACGGTTGATGCCGACCAGCTCTCGCTGGCCATCGGCAAACGCGGCCAGAACGCCCGCCTGACATCCAAACTGATCGGCTGGCGCGTCGACATCCAGAAGGATGAAGAGGCGATGAATTTTGAAGAACGCGTTGCGGCAGCTGTCCACAGTCTGGCTGCGGTTGAGGGCATCGGTGAAGAATGGGCGGATAAACTGGTTTACGCCGGGTTCCTCACCATCGAAGGCATTATGGCCGCCGATCTGTCCGACCTCGTAGAGATCGAGGATGTTACCCCCGAACAGGCGCAGGCTCTTTGGAGCGCTGCGGAAAAAGCCTACACGGCAAAACATGGTGAAATTAAAGAATGAGAGTCCACGAACTAGCCACTGATTTAGACGTAACCGTCGACGAGCTGCTTGAAATCCTCAGCGATGTGGAGATCAAAGCCGAAGACGGTCAGAGTCTCCTTGCCGACAAGGAAGTCGCCGTCGTCTGCGACGAACTCGGCTTTGCCTCGATCGAAGCCGCCCGTGCGGCCAAGACAGCCAAAGCGGTCAAATCCGCTCCGGCTCCCGCACCGGCAGCAGTAGAAACCCCGAAAAAAGAACCGGCTCCCGCACCGGCGGCGGCCGCGACGGAAGAACCTGCTGAAGAATCGTCCAGTGTTCTCGCTTTCGCCAAACCGCAGATTGCCGTCAAAGAGCTGGCTGAAAAAATGGCGATCAAACCCAACCAGCTGATCGCCGAGCTGATGCGAATGAACATCTTCGCGTCGCTCAATCAGGATATCGACATCAAGATCGCCAAACAGATCGGCGAAAAACACGGCTTTACGGTCGAACTGAAGAAAAAAGACAAACCGCAGCCCAAGCCGGCCGAAGCCGCACCGCGCAAACCGGTTGCTCCGGTGGAAAAAGACCGGCCGGAAGATCTCGAAATCCGCCCGCCGATTGTCACCTTCATGGGACACGTCGACCACGGCAAAACCTCGCTGATCGACCGTATCCGCAACACGAAAGTGGTGGCGGGCGAATCCGGCGGTATCACGCAGCATATCGGCGCCTACACGGTCGATATGGATGCGCGCAAAATTACGATTCTCGACACGCCCGGCCACGCCGCTTTCACCGCCATGCGCGCCCGCGGCGCCAACGTCACGGATATTGCAGTTCTTGTTGTTGCGGCCGATGACGGCGTAATGCCGCAGACGATCGAAGCCATCAAGCATGCCAAGGCCGCCGGCGTCTGTATTATCGTCGCCTTGAACAAAATGGATCTGCCCGGCACCCATCCCGACCGTATCAAGCAGCAGCTCAATGAGCATGGCGTGATGGTTGAAGAATGGGGCGGAACGGTCGGCTGTATTCCTGTCAGCGCCGCCACCGGCGCGGGCATCGACGCCCTGCTCGAGCGCATCACGCTCGACGCCGAAATGCTGGAACTCCGCGCCAATGCACATAAACGGGCCGTCGGCTTCGTCATTGAAGCGCAGATGGAACCGGGCATGGGCCCGACCGCGACACTGCTTGTACGCGACGGAACTCTCAAAGTCGGCGACAATGTGATTTGCGGCGCCCAGTATGGCCGCATCAAAGCGCTGATCAACGATCAGGGTAAACAGGTGCGCACCGCCGGACCGTCCTGCGCCGTGAAATGCCTCGGCCTTACCGGCGTTCCGGGTGCCGGCGACGAGTTCACCGTATGCGCCAACCTGGCCGAAGCCAAACAACTCTCGGAAACGCTCCAGGCCGACATCAAATCCGCCGATCTGAACCAGACCTCGCGCGGTAAAGTATCGCTCGACGATCTTTTTTCACAGGTCGGCGCCGGCGAAGTCAAAGAGCTGAATGTCATTGTTAAATGCGATGTTCAAGGCTCAGTCGAAGC
The DNA here is from genome assembly GCA_035404105.1 of Pontiellaceae bacterium. Classification (GTDB taxonomy): domain Bacteria; phylum Verrucomicrobiota; class Kiritimatiellia; order Kiritimatiellales; family Tichowtungiaceae; genus Tichowtungia. The sequence continues at coordinate 5,278 of DAONGM010000055.1, read as the reverse complement.
CATCACCCACTCGCTGTCCGGAATCAAGAGCGACAAGGTGAAGTTGAGGATTCTCTCCAGCGATGTCGGCAATATCACCACAAACGACATCATGCTGGCCAGCGCCTCCGATGCGATCATTCTCGGCTTCCATGTCGCCAAAGAAAACGGCGTAACCGCAGCGGCCAAGAAAGAAGGCGTTGAAATCCGTCTTTACAGCATCATTTATGAGCTGCTCGAAGAAGTTGAAGCCGCGATGTGCGGACTGCTCGATCCCGAACTGCGCGAAACCTATCTCGGAAAAGCTGAAATCAAAGCAATCTTTGATATGGGCAAGCGCAACAAAGTGGCCGGCTGCATGGTTATCGAAGGCAAGATTACTTCGCGCGCCAGCATCCGCATCAAACGCGGAAACGAAGTGCTCTACAAAGGCACCATCGGTTCGCTCAAGAGGTTCCAGAGCGATGCCGCCGAAGTGCACAACGGTCAGGAATGCGGTATCCGTCCCGACAACTTCGCCAACTTCCAGGAAGGCGATATCATCGAGGCCTACACCGTCGAAAAAATCGCCCAAAAGCTGTAGAGGGGAAAAGATGAAAGATGAAAACGGATTCATTCCGTTTTCATAGTTCATAATTCAGTCATGTCGAGCGCACGTATCATCCGGGTTAACGAACTGCTCAAACGCGAAATCGCGGTTGATATCCCCCGGCTTTTTGCCAACAGCGAATTCGATACCGGCGCCATCACCGTCACCGGCGTTGAAACCGCGCCGGATCTGCACGACGCCTCCGTTTACGTCTCCATCTTCGGACACGAAGACAGCCGCGCCAAAATGATTCATTTTCTCAATGCGCACCGCAAAGAGATTCAGCACCGCATGAGCCGGAACGTTATCCTTAAATACACGCCGCGCCTGCACTTCAAACTCGACAGCTCCATTGAAAACGGCGACCGCGTACTCGGCATTCTGGCGAAGCTCGACATCCCTGAAGACAGCACGTCCGCGGCAGAAGAAGAACTGTGAACCGCAACCCATCGGCAATCGGAAATCATAAATGAAAAAACGCAATTTCCTGCCTGATCCGGACGGCATTCTTCTCATCGACAAACCCTGCGAATGGACCTCGCACGACATCGTCGCCAAAGTCCGCAACCATTTTCAGCTCAACAAAACCGGACATGGCGGAACACTTGATCCGAACGCCACCGGTCTGGTCGTCCTGCTCATCGGACGCGGCACACAGCTCTCGGCCCGGATTATGGGCGGCGACAAAACCTACGAAGGCGAAATCCTCCTCGGCGTCGAAACCAACTCGCAGGACACCGACGGCGAAATCACCGCAGAAAAAGATCCTTCCGGCGTCACTGAAGAACAGCTGCGCGCTGAAATGAAAAAAGCGGTCGGCGACCAGATGCAGATGCCGCCCATGGTTTCCGCCATCAAACAGAACGGCGTCCCGCTGTACAAACTCGCCCGCAAGGGACAGGACGTTGAGCGCGAACCGCGCTTCATTCACATCTACAAATTCGCTCTGAAGGAATTCAACCCTCCGCGCGTCACCTTTGAAGTCAAATCCACCAAAGGCACTTACGTCCGCACCCTCGCCCACGACCTCGGGCAGCGCCTCGGCTGCGGTGCATGCCTGTCGCAGCTGCGCCGCACGCAGTCCGGCGACTTCAGCCTTTCCAACGCCTGGAAACTTGAAGACGTCCTCAAGTGGGATCGGGCAGAACTTGAAAAAAACATGATTTCTGTTAGTCAATTAGCCTGATGCTGCACGTTAAAAACCTCGAAGCGATTCCGCAAACCGACAAACCTGTCGTTCTGGCGATGGGATGCTTCGACGGTGTACATATCGGCCACCGGAAAGTCATCTCCACCGCCGTCGAACAGGCAAAAGCCCGCCGCGGCGAAGCGTGGGTTTTCACCTTTAACCCGCATCCGGCCAAAGTACTCAGTCCTGAAACCGCGCCGCCGCTGATCAGTGCGGAAAGCTGCCGTCTGCGGCAATTCGAAGCGCTCGGCGTACACGGCGTTATCGCTATTCCGTTCGATCAATCCTTTGCGCACACGGAGCCGGAACAGTTTCTTGCCGCCTTGTGGAAAAAACTGCCGACCCTCAGCGGGATCGTCTGCGGCACCGACTGGTCGTTCGGCTACAAAGCACGCGGCAAATTCCAGTCTCTGGAAAAACTCTGCGGAGAACATGGCATTACGGCGACGGCGGTGCCGCCGGTTCTCTGCAATCAGGAGCGGATTTCCAGCACCCATATCCGGCAGGCGGTGCATAACGGCGATATTCCGCTGGCGGAAAAAATGCTGGGCCGCCCCTTCTGTATTTTCGGCACCGTCGTCAAAGGCCGCGGCATCGGCCGCGGACTGGGCTTTCCGACCGCCAACATCGAACCGGAAAACGAACTGATTCCGCCGCCCGGCGTTTACGCAGCATATACAAAAGTCGAAAGCCAAAAGTCGAAAGTCAAAAGTCAGGAATCTAATACCCGACCTTCGACCTTCGACCTTGAACCTTTGACTCTCCCGATTCCCAGCGCCCTGTTCATCGGCGAACGGAAAACATTCGGCGATTCAGAACCGGTCATCGAATCCTATCTGCTCGATTTTGACGGGAATCTTTACGGCCGGACGATCGAAGTCTGTTTAGTTCAGAAAGTCCGCGATGTTGCCGCTTTCCCTTCCAAAGAAGC
>DAONGM010000055.1:0-2490 GCA_035404105.1 Pontiellaceae bacterium | reverse complement strand
TCGGCCACGCCGTCGAGTTCCACTTCGCGGATACCGGTCAGCAGCAGGTATTTTCCGGTCACGCGCAAAAGCGTTGCCGCATTATCAATCAGCAGCGACGCGTAAATATTGGCGCAGACAATGTCATACTTCTCATCCGGCCAGCCTTCGGTGATATCGTGCTGACGAAAAGCGGTTTGTTCAGCCACACCGTTCGCCTGCGCGTTCTCCATCGAGCATTCGACACAGATCGGGTCAAAATCCACACCCAAAGCCTTTTCAACGCCCAGTCTGACGGCGGCAATCGCCAGAACACCGGAGCCGGTGCCGACATCGAGCATTGTTTTCGCACCGCTCTGCGGAACAAACCGGTCGAGCTGTTTGAGACAGAACCGGGTCGTAAAATGGTTGCCGGTTCCGAAACTCAACCCCGGATTGATCACCAGCTCAATGCGGTCACTCTGCCCGGCCAGCCAGGGCGGAACTACGCGCAACCGCCGGCCGATATCCATCGGCTTGAAATGCTTTTTCCAGCTTTCCGCCCACTCTTCAGCGGCATACTCACGGATCGACCGGTCTTTGACCGCCTGCCCTGAGCCCTGCCGAAGGGGAAAATGCTCCAGCGCCCGCGCGGCGATTTCCGCTTCGATGGTATTGTCAAAATAGATTTCGAGCGCACATTCAGTACCGCCCGGCTTTTTCAGCTCTACGACTGTTTTTTCCAGATTCTCCGCCACCCAGTCACTGATCGTTTCCGCAGCACTCTGCGCAATCATCAGCGTCAGAATTGCTCCGCCTTTTGCTTTTTCCGTTTTCATGTGCAGGGCTTATACCGTAAATTCCCTGCCAATGAAAACTGTTGTAGCAGAAACTGTACTGTTGGGCCGCAACGCGTTTGAAACGCTCGGCGACGTGGTGGTCATCCCTGACCGGCAGATCGGGCCGGGGAACCTCAAGGATGCCGATGCACTCGTCATCCGATCAAAAACCAAGGTGACACCGGAACTGCTCGCAGGTTCCGCTGTCCGCTTTGTCGGCACCGCCACCGCCGGATTTGAACATATGGATTTCAAATATCTGGAAAAAAGCGGAATCGGCTGGTGCGCAGCGCCGGGATGCAACGCCGACAGCGTCGCCGACTACATGACGGCCGCTCTGCTGACTCTTCACACCAAATACGGCGTTGAGCTCGAAGATAAAACCATCGGCATCATCGGGGTCGGACAGGTTGGTTCGCGCGTCGCAAAACGCGCCGAAGCACTCGGCCTGCGCGTTCTGCTCAACGACCCGCCGCGCGCCGCACGGGAAGGTGATACGGGGTTCGAATCTTTGGAAAAACTGCTGGCGGAAGCCGACATCGTCACACTCCATGTGCCGCTGATCAAGGAACAGCCGTGGCCGACGCTTAAAATGGCGGATGATTCATTTTTCAAAAAAATGAAACGCGGCGCGGTCTTCATCAACGCCTCGCGCGGCAAGGTTCTCGATTCCGATGCGCTGCTCCACGCCAAAGAAAACGGAATCGTATCGCACGCCGCACTCGATGTCTGGGATCCGGAACCGTCCATTCGCGCCGACGTACTGGCTGCCGCAACGATTGCAACGCCGCATATCGCCGGCCACTCGTTTGAAGGCAAACTGAACGGAACCGTTCAGGTCTATCGCGAAGCCTGCCGGTTTTTTAAAACCGCTCCGGTCTGGGATCCTGCACCGCTGCTGCCTGAACCCGCTGTACCGGAACTGAAGATTGATTCACGCGGCAAAAGCGACCTTGAGGTGCTGACTGAAGCAGTCAAGGCGGTTTATGACATCGGCACGGATTGCCTGACCGAAAAAGATATTGAGCGGTTTGACAAGCTGCGTGCTCACTACGGTGTACGACGGGAATTCAAAAATACGACCGTATTCCTGTCCGAAACCCGTCCGGATCTGCTGAAAAAAATCGGCAAAGCCGGATTCACCCTTGCGTAGAGCCGCGCACCAGATAACGGGTAAGACAAAGCCGGCACTTCATTAGCCGGCTGTTAGGTTTCAGCCACCGGGTAAGCTGGCTCCGGCGTGTGCAGTGCGATGCGTTCTCTCTTCCACAGGCGGGGCAGCGGTTCGCCGAATGTACTTTCAGATGCATAAAACACCTTCCGAATTACGCATCGATTATGCGTATTTTCCCTGGAAGGCAACAGCATTTTGCAAGGTCTTGCCTTACATAAAGTACGGTCAGCGGTAATTAAAAAGCTGATCAAGCTTATAAGCCTCTCCGGTGGAAGAGGAAATGGCTGCAACAATTTTATCCTGAATATTGCGCGTCAGGCGCCGGCCTTTGCGACCCTTCTGCACCTGCTTATGCGTCAGCCCGTCCTTCGACGCCGCCACGAGATCATGATTTTTCAGCCCGCGCTCTTCCATGATGGCATCCAGCGGTTGAACTCCGAATTCCAGCTCTGTCTCGCTCATTGATTCTGCTCCAGTACTTTATCGACCGCCGCCAGCACGGTGTTTACATCATGCATT
>DAONGM010000054.1:0-11658 GCA_035404105.1 Pontiellaceae bacterium | reverse complement strand
TGCAGGTGGCGGTCGATGTAGATTCTGGAGCGGTCAACGCTGTAGCCGGCGAGGTACGGAATGTCGTGGTCGCGGTCGAGCTGGACGCGCTTGAGGATTTCCGCCACGGACTTGATCAGCATCTGCGAACTGACCAGGCCGTCGTTGGTGGTAAGCTGGTTGTGGTGGCCGCTCATAACTTTTCTCCCCGTTCGGTTTTGGCCGGAGACTACAGCGCGCGGTCAACCGTTGCCACTTCTTTCCTCTCCGGAGGAGACGTCCGCCGAACTCGACTTGCCGGAGGGAATGAGGCATTTTATGCGGCGTATGAAGTTTCGGTTTAAATACCTGCCGGTTGTGATAGCGGTTCTTCTGCCGGCCGGTTTCTCGCCGGCGGCTCTGCCGGAAAATTATCCGGCCACGTTCAGCGAATTATCCGCGCTGATCGACGGCGACGAGCTCTCTCCGGTGGAGATGATGCGCGGCGGCTGGCTGGCTCCCGGTTATTTTGCGCCGTCCACGGAGGCGCTGGAGTTCAACCGGCAGCGTTTCGCAGCCGCCCGGACGACGGGCGAAGCCGGGCTCTCCGGTCTGTTTCTGGCGGTAAACGGCACGGCGGCGCAGCATCAGTTTGTTTGTAAAACGCTGGAAACGGATCAGACGAAGCGGCGGATGATGAGCCGCCTCTTCGGTACCGAGGAGGCCTTTTTCCAATCGCTGGAAAACGGCGAACCGTTGCGTCCGCTGATGAATGCGCTGCCGTCTACCGTCCGGCTGCATTCGCTGCTGCGGATCTTCAGCCAATCCAAAGATCCGCTGGTCCGCCGCGCGGGGCTGTTCTGGGGCTATTGGTTTGCGGACGGCGACTATTGGCAGACGGTCCGAACCGCCGCGGCGCAGGAGGCCGATGCGGTCAACCGGGCCTGCGCCCAGCGGCTGCTGCGGCACGCGCGCTAAAGCCGACCAAATCACTTGGATTAAGACATTGAGTTTCGCGGCGCAGAGGGTATGCTTCGAGGCATTACAAGGAAACCCATAAGGGAGGAAGAGTCATGAAGAAATGGAAATGCGAAGGGTGCGGATATATTCACGATGGCGACGAAGCTCCGGCCAAGTGTCCGAAATGCGGCGCGCCGAAGGAACAGTTCACGCTGCTGGATGAAGCGGCGGCGAAACTGGTTGAGCGCTCGCGGCATACCAATACGCTGCATTCGCACGTCATCGATTTGTCGCGTCAGCTTGAAGCCGCCTGCAACGCGGGCATCAAAGACGAACTGGATCCGGGCTGTGTTGATGTATTCACAAAATCCCGCGCTATGGCGTGGCAGATCATGAAGCTTTCCATGACCGAACAGCAGCTGCACATGAAAAAAGGCAAGTGGGGCTGAGAAGACGAAAGGCTATAGGCTTTAGACCTTAGACTTAGTGGAAGGCGCACCGGAAAACGGGGCGCCTTTTTTTCTGTCTTGCTTCCGGCCGGTAAATATCCTTTCATCCGGAAAAGCGGATGGAGTGAATATGGCGGAGAGCAATATTCTTGAGGTTTTCAAAGCGCTGGGCGACGAAGCCCGGTTACGGATTCTTCGTGCCGTGGAAATTGCCGAGCTGTCGGTAGCCGAAATCGTGGAAGCGCTCAAAATGCCGCAGTCGTCGGTGAGCCGGCATCTGAAGCCGCTGCGCGACAGCGGACTGCTCGATACGCGGCGCGAAGGCACGTCGGTCTACTACCGGCGCGGGCCGGTTTTCCAGGATCAGGGGTTTGCCCAGCTGATGAGCGAGAAGCTGGCGGAACTGCGCGGCGCAAGCCGCGACCGCGCGGCAGTCGACCGTGCGATTGAACAGCGCCGCCGGGAGAGTGCGAAATTTTTTGACGGGATCGCCGGTCGCTACGGCTCGCTGACGCAGCCGGGCGGCGGCTGGCAGGCGATGGCTGCGGCTCTTGCCGCCGGATTCGCCGGGCAGACGGTGGCCGATATCGGCTGCGGCGAAGGCGATCTGACGCTGCTGCTGGCGCGTTTTGCAAAACGGGTCGTGGCGGTTGATCTGTCTGCGCAGATGCTGCGCGTGGTGCAGGAGCGTTCCGCGGAAGCAGGCGTGTCGCGGCGCGTGACAGTGGAAAAAGGTGATCTGGAAAAACTGCCGCTGGATACCGACAGCATGGATTCAGCCTTTGTGAGCCAGGTGCTGCATCATGCGGCGCGGCCGGGAAAGGCGCTGGAGGAAGCGGCGCGTATTTTGAAATCCGGAGGGCGGCTGATTCTGCTGGATCTGGCTCAGCATGATCAGGAGTGGGTGCGCAGTGAGTGGGCGGATCAGTGGCTCGGGTTTGATGAGCGTGAGCTGCGGGGCTGGCTGGCCGGGGCCGGGTTGAAGCTGGAGACTTTTCAGACGTTGGAGGGGCCGGAGCCGGCTTTTTCGGTAGTGATGATTGTTGCAACAAAAGAAGAGAAGAAACGGAGTAAATAGATATGGCGAAGAAAGCGATTTCGAAGAAACAGGATTATGCGGTTAAAGACCTTTCTCTGGCGGCATTCGGACGAAAGGAAATGGAGCTGGCCGAGCACGAAATGCCCGGTCTGATGGCGCTGCGCGAAAAATACGGCAAGGATAAGCCGCTTAAAGGCGCAAACATCACCGGATCGCTCCATATGACGATTCAGACGGCGATGCTGATTGAAACCTTGCAGATTCTCGGCGCAAAGGTCCGCTGGGCCAGCTGCAATATTTTTTCAACACAGGATCACGCGGCCGCTGCAATTGCCGTGACCGGTACGCCGGTGTTTGCCGTGAAAGGCGAGTCGCTGGAGGAATACTGGGACTATACAGACCGCATTCTTGACTGGGGTAACGGCAAAGGCCCGAACATGATTCTCGACGACGGCGGCGATGCGACGCTGTTTGTACATCTCGGGCTGAGAGCGGAAAGCGATCCTTCCGTTCTGGATCGCAAGCCGGGCAGCCATGAGGAAAAAATTCTGCTGGCTCAGCTGAAAACCGCGCTGAAGAAAGATCCGAAACGGTTTTCGCGCATCGCCAAAGGCATTATCGGCGTCAGCGAAGAAACCACCACAGGCGTTCACCGGCTCTACCAGATGATGGAACGCGGCGAGCTGCTCTTCCCGGCGTTCAATGTGAATGATTCAGTGACCAAGTCGAAGTTTGATAATCTCTACGGATGCCGCCACTCGCTGGTGGACGGTATTATGCGCGCCACCGACGTCATGCTTTCAGGCAAGGTCGCTGTGGTCGCCGGTTACGGTGATGTGGGTAAAGGCTCCTGCCAGTCGCTCAAAGGACAGGGCGCGCGGGTTGTCGTTACGGAAATCGATCCTATCTGCGCGTTGCAGGCTTCGATGGAAGGCTATGAAGTGATGACAATGAACGATGCCTGTTTGATCGGCGACCTGTTTGTCACCACGACCGGATGCTGCGACGTCATTACAGAAGCGCACATGCGTAAGATGAAAGACATGGCCATTGTCTGCAATATCGGCCATTTCGACAGCGAAATTCAGGTTGAGAAGCTGAAGAAATATAAATGGACCAACATCAAGCCGCAGGTCGACAAGATCACCTTCCCGAACAAAAAGAGCATCCTTCTGCTGGCTGAAGGGCGTCTAGTGAACCTCGGTTGCGCCACGGGCCATCCGAGTTTTGTGATGTCTAACAGCTTTACCAATCAGGTTCTGGCTCAGATGGAGCTCTACTGCAACCCCGGTAAGTATCCGGTCGGTGTTTACACCTTGCCGAAGAATCTCGACGAGGAGGTAGCGCGGCTGCACCTGGAAAAAGTCGGCGTGAAACTTGAGAAGCTTTCCCGCGCCCAGGCTAAATATCTTGGTATTTCGCAGTCCGGGCCTTTCAAGCCGGAGCATTACCGTTATTAACCGGAGATGAACCTCCGCCCGTAGACGGGCGGAGGCTTCTATTCAGCATCAAACGACAGTCTCTTTGGCGGACAGACCACAAAGAGATTAAATAGCCGGTTCGGCAGGTCATCTTTTCGTCTGTTTCGCCCGGTGTTTCAGTTTGCTTTTTCTAAGATTTTATTATAATAGTTAAACAATAGAAAAGGAGGCAGGTGTATGGCAACAAACCCCATTGGAAAAGGAACCAAGACCATCGGTATTAATATGCCGAGGGGAATGGCGGAAGATTTGGAAAAGCGTGCAGACTCAATGCATATTTCCAAGAGCAAGTACTGCAAGATTGTTCTTCAGCAGTGGCTCCAGTCCGGCAAGAAATTGACCTTGGCTGAAAAGAAGTAGGGAAATTTCTCCGGACTTCGACGGATATTTTCTCTGAAAATATTACGAAAAGCGCTCCGTAATCACGGAGCGCTTTTTATGTCGGCAAAGATCGCGTCTGCTGCGGCTGCAGGATCTTTAGCTTGCAGAATCGGGCGGCCTACGACCAGATGAGTGGCTCCCTGCTGTACGGCAAAAGCAGGTGTCGCCACGCGTTTTTGGTCGCCGATCTCGCCGTCGGGCATACGAATTCCCGGTGTTACCAGTAAAGCCTCCGGAAAATTCCGGCGTAACACGCCGGCTTCATGGGCGCTGGTCACCAAACCATCGATTCCTGAACTGATCGCCAGTTTCCCGAGCGCCAGGGCCTGATCGGATACGCTGCGGGTGATGCCCAGATCAATAAAATCATCCTGAGACAGGCTGGTCAGCGTAGTGACGGCCACCAGCTTCGGCGGATTAGGGCACTCGCGCGCCGCTTCGGCGGCAGCCTCCAGCATTGCCCGGCCGCCGATGGCATGAACGGTCATCAGATTTACACCGTGGCTGGCGGCGGTTTTCACAGCGTTGGCAACGGTGCGGGGGATATCGTGCAGCTTGAGATCCAGGAATATTTTTTTCTTCCTTTTTTTCAACGGATCGAGAATGGACGGGCCTTCAGCGCAGAAGAGTTCAAGGCCTACTTTATACCATTCAATAGTATCCGGCAGCCGGCTGAGAACCTCTTCCATCTCCCGTGCGGCTGATACATCCAGTGCAACAATCAAAGCAGGGTTCATTTTATTCCTTTCCTTAAAATCTGGTTCCGCTAAAAATCACCAAAGAACGGCCGGAAAGCAAGGATTAGTTCATGCAGCAGGAAATCGAACGCAAATTTCTAGTGGTCGGCGATGGCTGGCGTGTCCGTGCCGGAGCCGGAAAAATCTGCTGTCAGGGTTATATAACCTCAGGGCCGGACGGCGCCACGGTTCGCGCCCGCCTGCTGGGAGAAAAGGGGTTTTTGACCATTAAAGGACCGACGGCGAACATATCCCGACCTGAATTCGAATATGAAATTCCTGCCGCTGATGCGGAATACATAATTGAAAATCTCTGCGGCGACCGGCTGGTCTCAAAAAAACGGTACACGCTTGAAGCCGGGGGAATGACCTGGGAAATCGACGAATTTTCAGGGCTCAACGAGGGTTTGATCGTAGCTGAAATCGAACTCCAAAGCGAAGATCAGTCCTTCAGTAAACCGGCGTGGCTGGGGGCTGAAGTCACGTTTGATCCGCGGTATACCAACGCGGTGCTGGCCCGCCACCCCTTCACACGGTGGTGATTTTGCAATGAATTTTTAAAGAAACCGCTTAACATAAGAACATTAAAGAGTAACATGCCGCGAAAATAACTTACCCATTAATGAGGGGAGAAAATGAAAAAAGCGGTTATCATATTGTTTGCGGGTATGGTGCTGAACAGCGGTTACGCTGAGTTGTTCACGTTCAACATGATCAATAAAAACGGCGAATCCTGGGACGGATTTTCAGTCGGAGTTTATACCAACACCGGCGGGCTGACCCTTGAAGCTTCCCTGTCTGCTTATTTAAACGGAAACTACAGCTCAGGGAGTCAGCTTAATTCGACGGTGTCGGAATTCGGCATCAATGCTGCGGGCAGCGGTGATGATACGGCCCTCTTTGATACCAATAACGGACAGGAAGCCCTGTGGGTTTCGTTCAACCGGGCGGTAACGATCAAGTCAATTACGGTTTCCAGCTTTACCGGCGGAAATGTTGAAACCGGTGCTTATCAGGTTGCTGACGGAAGTCTTGTTAATTTTACCGCCAGCGGCACCTACACGGTTGATTCAATTCTGAGCCAAGGATCCTATTTCAAGGTAATCGCTGTAAATGAGGGTGGAGGAAACGGCTGGAGTCTTAACTCCTTCACGGTAGAAGCTGTGCCGGAGCCGGCGACAGTTGCCATACTCAGTTTCGGCGGGCTGGCTGCCTGCCTTTTGCGCCGGGTATTGTTCTCGTAAGTCTGCCCGGCAGGCGGCAGGAAACGCCCCGGTTTCCGGGGTGTTTTTATTTTTCCGGATATTGGAAAAACCGGCGGGTGCGGTTACACTGCTCCCATGAACATTTTTGAAAAAATCGTAAACCGCGAAATCCCGGCAACCATTGTCTATGAAGACAGCGACACGCTTGCGTTCATGGATATTGGTCCTGTCATCAAAGGGCATACGCTGGTTATTCCGAAAACCTGCTACGATCCGGTCACTGAAACGCCCGATGAGGTTGTCGCCAAGCTAATGCTTGTCGCGAAACGCATTGCCGCCGCACAGATCAAAGGGTTGGGGGCCGACGGCGTCAACATTATCCAGAACAACGGCAAAGCCGCCGGACAGGTGGTGCCGCATATTCATTTTCATGTCATCCCGCGTTTTGAAGGCGACGGGCACCACTGGAACTGGGCGGCCAAGAAATATGACAGCCCTGCTGAAATGGAAAAACTTGCCGGACAAATCCGCGAAGGGCTGGCCGGATGAAGCACCCGAACGCCGAAGAACTTTTACAGGGTATTCTGGATCGTGACTCGCGCTATACGGTCGAGGCCTATACGTTTGTCCGTGCCGGACTCGATTACACCGTTCGCCGCCTTGAAACGCCCCGCCATGTCAGCGGGCAGGAACTGCTCGACGGCATTCGTGAATTCGCCCTGGCTGAATTCGGACCGATGACTAAGACGGTTCTTAACAGGTGGGGGATTATGAGAACCGAAGACGTCGGCGAAATTGTGTTCAACATGGTGGAGACCGGATTGCTCGGAAAAACCGACAAAGACAGCCGCGCTGATTTTGCCAATGGATATGATTTCGACGAAGCGTTCCGCAAACCCTTCCAGCCGCGCAGCGCGAACCGGAAAGCCTAACTGATAAAGTTTCCGGCAGTTTCCAGAATGCTGTCAATATCCGCCTCCGTAACACCCGAAAACCAGGTGCCTTGCGGGTGAAGCAGGATATTCGGGCCTTTCGTGCAAAGACCGAGACATCCGGTTGTTGAAACCCGTACCTTGCCCGTCCAGCCGCGTTCTTTTACCGCGGCCTTAAGTTTACTCTTCAGTGCGCCGCCGCCCTTTGTTCCGCAGCCGGGGTTTGCGGGATGATTTTCCCGGATATTCGAGCAGATGAAGATGTGGCAAAGGTAAGGCGTCGACTGTTTGTTCACACGGCTCCTTCCGATTTTAAAAGCAGAACTTTCCACGGGAGGCCGCTGCCGAAACCGCCGAGTCCGTTTTTGGCGGTGACACGGTGACAGGGAATAAAAACCGGCAGCGGATTTGCTCCGCAGGCGGTACCGACAGCGCGTACCGCTTTCGGGCGTCCGATCGCTGCGGCGATCTCGCCATACGTGCGCGTCTGTCCGCGCGGAATTTTCTCTAGCGCATCCCAGACCGCTTGCTGGAACGGTGTGCTTCCGAGGACGCTACTCTTCGGGAACATTTTTTCAACCATTTGAAAATCCACTGCATTGTCCAGAAAGGCAAATTTTCTGCACGGTTCGGTTTTGAGCGGAGGCAAATTCAGCTCAACCGCTTTGCCGTCACCGTCCAGCGTCAGCGTGATCGGGCCCCACGTTGTTTTGAATTTCACGGTTTTCATTATCACTTGCAGGCCAAATTCAGTGCCGTTCTACTTCCGCCGTTTATCCCAGTCATGATCCGTGGATTCGTCAAAGGGATATGTCGGCGGGCCCCGCTGGAAGATGCTTTGCCTGCCGGAATTTCCAATAACCGGCGAAGCCGGAACCTGTATACGTTCCGGTCTGGATACCTGAGTTTCACGGGCCGGGGTGAATGTGCGGTCACGTTGTAAATCCGGGCTTGCCGTATTCCCGCGTTGAGGCTGAACCGTTTGCCTGTGTTCAATCGTTGGTACGGCGTCGGTTTTATGCTCTTCAGCAGGCTGAACGGTCTGTCTGCGTTCAACCGGTCTGAGTTGTTGGTCCGGCTGAACCGTTTGAGTCGTCGGCGACACGGCGGTTTTTCGTTCTTCAACCGGCCGGACAGTTTGTTTGCGTTCAATCGGCTGGGTGCCGGTGGTGGTTCGGTGTTCCGCAGTCGGCTGAGTCGTTCTGGATGTTGCCGCCGGAGATTCCCAGCGGTTCCTGTTGTCGCTGTAGGTATGCACTGCGGTTGACTGTTGGGATATCTTCTGCCGCGCATCGGCGTCGATCCGTTCGTATTTCATCGGGGTCTTCCGGCTGGCGACAGACGCTATGGGCTGAACCAGCTGAGAAGCCTGGCGTTGCGGTTCGGGCAGTCTGGACAGCCGGGATTCCTGTTCGCGGAACGTATGCGCCGGACGGAGATTTCTGTCGTCGCAGCGCCGGCGGTATTCATTCCGCTCATGCTCTTCCCAGCGCGGTTCGGCATGATGTCTCCAGCGGTCATGTTCGTAGATCGGGTCGTACCAGGTGTGGTACCGGCGGCATTCAAACCACGGGAAAATACCGATGTTCAGGTAGACGCTGTCGTAGTAATCGCCGAAGTAATAGTGGCAGTAGCGCGGGTAGGCGAACAGGCTGACCTGCAACAGCCCCACGTCGATAACGATGCTGGGCGAAAACGTAAATCCGACCCGCCCGTAAACTGCCGGCGGAAAATAAACCGGCGCAAACAAAACGCCGCGGCGTTCCAGCGCGTAGTCCCAGTGTCCTTCGGCGAAGATATAACCGCGAGGGGTCATAATGTAGTGCGACGGCACCCAGACCCAGTTCGGCTGCGCAGTCAGCCAGTAGCCGGCCCGCCGGATATACCGGCCTTCAGACCAGTACATGCAGGGCGGAACCCAGATCATGTCCGGAGACGGCTGAAGAGTAACCGGCTCCAGATCTTCGACTGTCGGCGGGGCGGGCAGATATACAATCTCCCGGGTGTTGGCCGCCGCCCAGTAACCGGCAACCCATTCCCAGCCGCCGGAGACCTGCATCCAGTACCCCGGCACCCAGGACATATTCGGCGGAGCTGCACGCCAGCAGGCGCTGACCCAGATGTAACCCGACCGGTCCGCATCCCAGGACCAGTATCCCGGAATCCAGACATACTGAGACCCTTGCGGTTTTTCTGCCGGCGGAACTTCCTGAATATTGGCCGGCGGCTGCTGCGGAACAATCAGCCCCGCCTGAGTCTGCAGGGTGACCGGTTCGGCAAAAGCCTCATGCACCGGACCTCGGCTCAAAACTTCGGGCTGCTCCTGAGCCGGTGTTGCCGGAGGAGTCGTAGAGATATCCTGTGCCGACAACTGGTGACTGCCCAGTGATGTCGCTGCGAGAAATGAAATGATCCAAGATGCAGAACGAGAACGGTAGTTGCTCATAATCGACGCTCCCCGGTTAAATGTTCCTGTGGTTCCGAGTGATGGTCCGATCAAAAAGACCTCATCAAACCGCCGGAAATATAGTCCAAACCGAGAAATATAGCGAATATAAACAGGACGCGGCAAAACGCGGTTCTGCTACAGACCGGGAATGGTAAGCGTCTGGCCGACCTTTATGTCGGTTTCGCTTTTCATTTTGTCGCGGTTGGCATCGTAGATTTTTTTCCATTTCCCTGTGTCGCCGTAAACCGATCCGGCGATCCGGCCAAGGGTATCGCCGGGGCGGACCTGATAGGTGCGGGCTGCTTTTACCGGGTCCGCTGCTTTGACGGCAACAGGCGCTGCAGCCGGAGCCGTCGCAGGCCGGGCTGCCGGTGGCTGGGTCAGAAGGGTTTTCACATTGGCGACCGCTGCCGGAGCAGCTCCGCCGGCGGTCTCGAGCTGCTTGCGGAGCATATTGTTTTCGCGTGTCAGCCGTACCAGTTCTTCTGAAACATCGCCGCCGGATATGCCGGCCTCTCCGGACAGCGAAATTTTCGCCTGACGGATCCAGTCCTGAATCAGCGCGCGTTTTTCGGTGAGCGGACGTTTTTCCAGATAGCGTTCATAGTGGTAAATCGCGCGGGCATAATTCTTTTCGTGCTGGTGATAAATCATCGCCAGTTCCAGATCGGGCCGGCCGAGTTCCGGTTTTTTTGCCAGCGCTGTTTCGAACTGCCCGATGGCTGCGTCCCAGTTTTTCTGTTGAAGCAGTTCAAGCCCCTTGCGGACGTGACTGTCTTTTTCGTCTGCCGTGTCGAGCTGTGCGCCGCTCTTCTGGCCGCATCCGGCGAGCAGCAGTGCGCAAGTGATGATAAAAAAGAACTTTTTCATAATCAGAAGAACAGTTTGAAGAATTTCAGAATGCCCTGACTCCACGGCACGCGGTGCGAGATCCCGCCTTTCCCTTCGAAGGTATGCAGGTTGGCGAGGTACCACTCATAGTTGCAAACCAGCGCCTGCTTATTGGAAAACTTCGGATGGAAATTCAGCTTCTGCGCGATCTTGTCGGTCGAGACGAACGAATCTTCGCAGGCGGTTTCGTAGACCCACTTATAGAGCGGCGAGAGCTTGAAGAACTCAAGAATGCGCAGCGCCCAGATCAACGGCCGGGCCGGAGTGCCGATTACTTTCTTGCCGAAGCCGGCGCGGTCAAGCACCGCCTGATAGTCCTCTTTCATCGTCGTGAAGTCCGTTGCTCCGACGTTGAAGATATCATTCACCGCCGCCTCGTCTTTGGTGAGACAGAGCCAGATCGCTTCACAGAGGTCTTCGACGGCGAGCAGCTGGTAGCGGTTATTGCCGCTTCCGATCATCGGGAAATTCTTGCCGTCTTTTGCCCAGTCGTAGAACAGGGCGAACACGCCCAGCCGTTCCGGGCCGACGAACGACTTCGGGCGGATGATCGGCACGCACATTCCTTTGGCGCGGTATTCCAGACAGACCTTTTCCGCTTCGATCTTGGCGTGGCCGTACGGGCCGACGCCGATCATCGGGTCGGTTTCAAACAGCGGGTGATGATCCGGAATCCCGTAAACGGCGGTCGACGAGATATGCACGAACCGTTCAACCTTTTCCTTTTCCGCCGCCGCCAGCAGAATACGGGTACCTTCAATGTCGGTGGAAAAAATTTCTTCTTTCGTATACAGGGGCAGGGCCGCCGCCGTGTGAACGACCCAGTTCACGCCCTTCATCACCTCGCGGACGGTTCCGGCATTACGGATGTCGCCGACCACCGCATTAATCCGGTCCCGTTCCGGATAATCAAACTCCACGAGATCCAGCACGGTGATGTCGGTTACGCCCTGACGGAGCAGGTAGCGGATCATATTAATGCCGAGGAACCCGCTTCCGCCGGTGACCAAAACCTTCTTGTTCATAAAACGCTCCTGAACTAGACTCAATGTGCATGAAAACACTGAAAGACGTCGGAGAACATAACGCCATCAAGGCATTGACTGCAAACCTGAAAGCCGTCGGCGACGACTGCGCCGTCCTGCCGCTCGACGCGAACTATGATCTCGTCCTCAC
>DAONGM010000053.1:2670-11683 GCA_035404105.1 Pontiellaceae bacterium | reverse complement strand
AAAGAGCCAGCGCAAGCTCCCGCGAAGAAGTCAGACCGCATTCCGCCGCCAGACGCTGCAGCGCCCCGTCTTTATCCTTGTGGTCGATGAAGACCTTCCGGAGCTGCTCAATTTTGATTTTTCCGTCAGCGCTCATATTGTTGCCGGTTGGGCGGGCAGGGGAGCGCTGCGGCGCACCCTCTGCCCGCGCTGCATTTATTCGATCATGTCGGGTTCGGATTTCTTTTCTTTATTGTCCCAGAACTGCCACCAGGGACGTTTGGCGGGAACAGCAGCTGTAGAGGGCGACTTGCTGCCTTCCATGGTTTCTTCACCGTTTTTGGCAATGATCGTGTCGTAATTCTTCTCATCAACGATCGTCGCTGAGAGGAATATCAACAGATCAATTGTTCTGTTGTCGGTGATATCCCGCCGGAAAAGACGGCCGAGCAGCGGAATGTCGCCGAGGAAAGGAACTTTGCTCACGGTCGTTCCTTTACGATCCTGCAGCAGTCCGCCGATCACTACAGTTTCTTTATCTTTCAGCATGATCTGAGTTTCCGCTTCGCGGGTATCAATGACAGGATACTGCGTCAGAGCAGTCGTGTTACTTGATGCTCCGGTATTCACCTTTCCGGACTCGAAGCTGACAATCGAGCTGACCGAGGGGTGAACGATCATGTTAATGTGCCCGTCAGCGCATATCTGCGGAACCACATTGAGCTGAATGCCGATATTTTCATAGTAGTCCAGCGTCGTGGAGGTGTTGTTGTTGCCGCTGCCGCCGGACACATTGGATTCAATGATCGGGAATTTCTGACCTACAATAATGGTCGCTTCCTGATTATTCATGGTCAGGACACGCGGTGCGGAAAGCACTTTCGTATCCTTGTCTTCCTGAATCATCCGGATCGCCACATCCAGCGACTGTCCGTTCCGGGTGAGAAACGCATTTTGATTCAGCGGGGTCAGAGAGTTCGGCCAGAACCCGGTAGATGTCGGGTCAAAGTTTCCCGGAGCGACTGTCGAAAGAATCTGACCGACAGAGTATTCGCTTTTTGCGTAAGTGAAGTCTAATCCCAGATCTCTCAGCAGATTGTTGTTCACTTCCATGAAGCGGGCTTCCACGACGATCTGCTGCGGTATGACATCCAGCTTGTCGAGCATCGCCGATATGCGCGTCAGACTGCTCGGCACATCCGTGACGATCAGTGTTTTACTTTTTCCCTGATCCGCCGCATCCGCTTTACCCATCGCGCGTTCAAGTTTGCCGAGGTTTCCATAGGCGGATCGCTGACCGCTGTTACCGCCGCTGCGCGTGGCAAACTCCCATCCCTTTTGACCGCGAACTGTCATGACACTCATCGTGCCGCGCGGAGAAAGCTGTTTTGCGAGCATCTCCTGAACGTCCGCTGCATCCAGAAAACGCAGTTCAAACACCTTGGTTTCCAGCGGTTCGACCGCTGCGAGTTCAGTCAGCTTTTCCAGTTTGCTGATCACGATGGTGTCGCCGACTTTCCGGTATCCGAAACCGTACGGTTTCAGAATCACTTCCAGTGCTTCGTCCCAGCGCACACGGTTCAGATGAATATTGACGCCTTCACAGACGACTTCCGGACCAACGACTACGTTGCGTCCGGTCTGAATCGCAAATGCATTCAGCACCTGCAGAATCGTGCCTCCATCAACCTGAATGGAGACGTAATCTGTTGCAGCGGCCGGCGGGGTCACCGTGCTGCCGGCAGCGGTTGTGGTCGACTGGCCGAACGCACCCGCGAATAGGCTGCCCGCCAGCATCAGCGCCAGCAGAACCGGCGGCTTGAATTGTATTGGTCTGTTCATTTTCTTTTCCTTTCATTGCTGTGCGCTTCGATGATTCGAAGCAGCTCTTTCGGCTTGGCCGTCCTGCTCAGGGCGGCCTGTGGACGGATCAGATCAAGCGCCAGCAGCTCCTGGAGCGACTCATTCATGGTAATCATTCCCTCGCTGCGCCCGGCCTGAACCATGCTGTAGATCTGTTCAACTTTCATTTCCCGGATCAGATTGCGGATTCCGGAATTAACGCGCATCACTTCGCAGGCCAGCACACGCCGTGACTGGTCCTGCGTCATAATCAGCTGTTGCGATATGACACCGATTAAAACCTGCGAGAGCTGGAAAAAGATCTGCCGCTGCTGCTCCGCCGGAAAGACATCGACAATCCGGCTGATGGCGTGAACCGTGTCCTGTGTATGGAGGGTACCCAGAATCAGATGCCCGGTTTCCGCGATGGTCAGTGCAAGCCGGATTGTTTCGAGGCTGCGCAGCTCACCGACCATGATGACATCTGGCGACTGGCGGAAGATGCTGTGCAGCGCATCGGTAAACGATTCGGTATCGCTGCCGACCTGCCGCTGATCGACGATGCACAGGCCGTGGTTGTGTTCGTATTCAATCGGATCTTCAATCGTAATGACGTGCAGTTTTTTGTTTCGATTGATGTGATCGACCATAGCCGCAAGAGTGGTCGATTTTCCGCTGCCCGCCGGGCCGGTCACCAGAAACAGCCCGGAGGAGTGGTTTGCAAATTCCTCTACAATCCGCGGCAGACCCAGCGCGGAGAATGAGGGAATCTGATCCGGAATGATCCGCGCCGCGAGTGCGACATGTCCCCGTTGAAAATATATATTAAAGCGGAATTTCGAGATGCCGGGGAAGTCGTACGAGAAATCGATGGACTTATAGCTTTCCAGAATAAGCCGCTGCCGGTCATTCAGAAGTTCTTCGGCGAGAGTCTTAAGATCGTTCCCGGTCAGCGGCTCTTCAGAAACCTTATGCAGCAGCCCGTTGATCCGGATCTGCGGCGGTGCTCCGGCTGATAAGAGCAGGTCGGAAGCTTTCTGATCCCTGACTTGTTCGAGAAGCTTCGTGATCGAGTTGGGTTCCATAGCATCCTCCGCTTACGAGGACACTGTGGGTTGTGTGTATTTTTTTCACAATTAGGGGAAAGCGGAAGATCGGGTCGGGCAAACAGCCGAGAACGGCTCAGTTTTTTGCTGATAGTCTTTTGTTACCGCGTTCTCAAACCGACCTCTACCCAGTGCACCGCGTGGTGCGCCAGTTCGGCGGCATCATTCAAATCAAATTTTTCTTTGATGTGCATCCGGTAGGTCTCAACGGTCTTGACACTCAGGTTCAGAGCTTCGGCAATCCGCCGGGTCGACATCCCTTTTCCGATCAGCTCGAAAACCTCCAGTTCCCGGTCGCTGAGTTTTTCAATGCTTTGTTTAAGCACCCCGCTTTTTGGAATATGACCTTCGCTGATTCGTCTGAGCAGCCGGCCGGTCATCGCCGGACTCAGAAAAATCTCCCCGCCCAGCACCTGATGAATGGCTTTCAGCAGCAGATCGGGATCTTCCTGTTTCATCACATAACCGTTTGCGCCGGCATTTAAAGCCCGTTCGGCGTAAAGCTCCTCGTCGTGCATCGAGAATATCAATATGACAATATGAGGATTGATCTGCCGGATTTTTTTTGTCAGTTCAATTCCGTCGGATCCTTTCAACGAAATGTCCAGCAGCAGCATGTCAGGATGAGTTTTTTCGACTAAAGAAATGCATTCTCCGGCATTATCGGTTGTTCCGCAAATTGACAGTCTGGAATCGTCCGCCACCAATCGGCACAACCCGTTGCAGACCACCGGGTGATCGTCGACAACGATGATTCTGGATGACCTTGCTGCAGGCATACTTTATCTCCTTTTTACGCCCCGTTAATCGGACTGAACAGGCAGCGCACGGCGACCGTGTGATTTGAATACTGTTCGATGTTTAAACAGCCGTTCAATGCCTGCGCGCGCAAACGCATACCGCAGAGGCCGATTCCGGACGATTTTTCAAAATCGTCCGGCACACAGTTGCCGTTATTCTGAATGACCAGCTCGCCTTGATTTGACCCGGTTCCCTGGCAGAGCCGGACTTCGATTTGATCGGCCTCGCCGTGCCGGATCGCATTATGAATTGATTCCGCCGCAATCAGATAGAGATGTTTAACCATGTCCGGATCTGTAATTGGAGGGGCGGTGAGCCGGTTCGAGAACACGCAACGGATTTGATAGCACTGCTCAATCCGCTGACAAAGGTGGCATAAGGCTGTTGCCGCATCCTGATCCTGGATTTCAGAAATGGCCATGCCCGCCACCACTTCACGGATCCGGTTGACCACCTCATCGGCCAGCTCAACGATTTTGTGTACTTCCTCCGCTTCAGGATTACCGCTTTCGCGCAACCGATGTTCGAGCGCTTTGCTCAACAGACCGATACCGGTCATCTGCTGGCCTACACCGTCGTGAAGATCATGACCGATGCGCCGTTTTTCAGTGTCCCACAACTCGAGCATTTGACGCTCAACCTCGTGACAGCACACTCCGGAAAAAACTGAACCTGTCTCACCCATAGTCTCTTCCTCCGCGCGAAAGCATAGTTATTTAGTGCCGATTTGCAATAACCTATTTTCCGGCAATTATTTAAATGCTGTATACTGCCGGAAATTAAAGTTAGACTTTCTGCGTTTCGGTGGAGTCCTCCGGAAAAAGCGGATCAGCGGGCAAGATTCGGATGTTTCGGCTTGACCGGTTTTGTTTAAACGCGCAATTATGAAGCACTTAATGAGATTTTTACGTTTTCGGATTTAAAACAGGAATTGAAACTATGCTAAACCGGTTGATGGGCCTTTTTTCCAGCGACATTGGTATCGACCTCGGTACTGCCAATACACTGGTATATGTCCGTGATCGCGGCATTGTTCTTCGCGAGCCTTCCGTAGTCGCCGTGCAGGCCGGCACCAACCGCGTTCTTGCCGTCGGCGACGAAGCCAAACGCATGCTGGGCCGTACTCCGGGCAGCATCACCGCCATCCGCCCGATGAAGGGCGGCGTAATTGCCGATTTTGAAATTACCGAAGCGATGCTGCGGTATTTCATTCAGAAAGTTCATAACCGCCGTCGAATGGTGCGTCCGCGCGTGGTCGTGGCCGTTCCAAGCGGTATCACAGAAGTTGAAAAACGCGCTGTCAAGGATTCTGCAGTCCATGCCGGCGCAAGGGATGTGTTTTTAATAGAAGAACCGATGGCTGCTGCGATCGGGGTGGGACTGCCGGTTCAGGAACCGGCCGGCAATATGATTGTCGATATCGGTGGTGGTACAACAGAGGTCGCATTGATTTCTCTGGCCGGTATTGTCTACAGTCGCAGCGTGCGTATCGGGGGGGACGACCTGGATGAAGCGATCATCCAGTATCTGAAACGGGAATATAATCTGCTTATTGGTGAACGAACCGCAGAAGATATTAAGATTTCAATCGGTTCGGCTATGCTGATAGGCGAAGAGACAACTATGGAAGTGAAAGGCCGCGATCAGGTCGCCGGCCTTCCGAAAACGCTGATTATCAGCTCTGAAGAAGTCCGCGGCGCGCTCAAAGATCCTGTTTCAGGCATCGTTGATGCTGTCCGTGTGACGTTGGACCGCTGTCCGCCGGAACTTTCTTCCGACCTGGTGGACCGCGGGATGGTGCTGGCCGGCGGGGGCGCATTACTGCGCGGACTCGACAAGCTCATTGCTGATAATACAGGCCTGCCGGTTCATATCGCGGACGACCCGCTAAGTGCGGTCGCCGAAGGTACCGGCGTGGTGCTGCACGAAATCAACTTCCTTCGTAAACTCTCTGAAGCCCGCGCACGCTAAATGCGCGGACTCCCAGTTTCTCTGTCCCTCCGGGTTCTCTGAATTAAAGACCGGAACGGGTCTATGGTTGAACGGAAAAGTTTTTTAAAATGGGCGATAGCGGTGGCAGCACTGCTGTTGCTTTTTAATCTTCCGGGCGGATGCACCGCCCGCATCAAAGGCATTTTCAAAGATCCGGTTTCTCCTGTAGAAACATTCTTTATAAAAACAGCCCACAGCCTGAAAGCGGGGGCCGATACGGTACGGGGATTTGGCGGAGTAATGGAAAAAAACAGCCGCCTCTCTGAGGAAGTAATCTATCTGCAGGCCAAACTGGTCGGGCTTGAAAATCTGGAACAGGAAAACCGCCATCTGCAGGACCAGCTCGATTTCTATAAACGCCAGAAACACACGCTGATTCCCTGTCAGGTGACAGCCCGTACTATCAGCGGATGGTGGCAGAGCATGCGTCTGGATAAAGGCCGCACCCAGGGCGTCGAGGCCGGGCGGGCCGTTATTTCTCCCGACGGTCTGGTCGGACGAACCGATGAAGTTTCGGCGTATACCGCTGAAGTGCTTTTGATTTCAGATCCGGCCTGCAAAGTCTCAGCCCGTGTAAGCCGCACCGGTTCATTCGGCCTGGTAACAGGGCTTGGCGTAAACGCTCAGGGATATCCGGTTGCCCGCATGCAGTTCATTCACAAAGATTCTCCGGTGCGGGCCGGCGATGCCGTAGTGACATCCGGTCTCGGCGGGGTTTTCCCGAAAGACATTCTGATCGGGTACATCGAAACCGTCGGCATGGAAGAAGCGGGACTTTATCAGTACGCAGACATTATTCCGAAGGCGGTAACCGAACTGATGGATGTGGTATTCGTTACCGGCGAAGAAGAGAACGCGGAGGCTGAGGAATGAGCCGGCGCTTCATCACTGTACTGCTGGCGGCCGGCACGGTTCTTCAAACGGTGCTGCCGTCCTGGAATGCATTCGGCGCGCTGGAACTTCCGCTGCTGACCGGACTGATCATTTTCATTGCTCTGCACACAGATCGTGCACGGATGTTCTATGCCGCAGTGCTGGCGGGATTGCTGCATGACTCCTTTTGTCCGGCTCCGCTGGGTCTGTCGATTCCGTTTTTTGTCATTCTGGCTGCCGGGGTCAACTGGATCCGCGATGAGGTATTCGGTGATCAGCCGGCAACCTATGCTGTGCTTGGTGCAGTCGCCGCCGTTTTTGAACTTTTGTACTATGCATCTATTTTCAAATTGAGCGGACTTCGGCCGATGTCCGGAGGATTACTGGCGCTTCGGCTGGCCGGCGGTTTGATGGCCGGCACGGTAGTGGTTCCGCTGGTGGCGCTGACGGTTGAGCAGTTGGATCGGTTAATCCCGCGTAACCGGAGGCGGTACATATGATGCGCGTCCGACGGACTGACCGCCACTATATACCGCGCGTTTACCTGCTGACGGGCTTGCTGGTATGCGCCTTTCTGCTGCTTGGAGTTTCGCTCTGGCGGCTGCAGGTAGCGAAGGTTTCGCAATTCGAAAGCCGCCAGCAGATCCAGAGTCTCCGCCGTGTGCGGCTGCCGGGCATCCGCGGAAAAATCTACGACCGCAACGGTCTGTGTCTGGCGGATAACCGTCCGGTTTATTCCATTGCTCTGTTTCTCGAAGACATGCGCCGTCCCGGCCCCTGGTCGAAAACGATCGACCGCGCGATGGACGTCGTCGGGCAGGTGAGTCAGATAACCGGACTCAAGCCGGTGATGGATCGCGACGGCATCTGGAAGCACATACGGTTGCGCCTGCCGCTGCCGCTTGTGCTTTGGAACGACATCGGTCCGCAGTCGATGGCCCGGCTGGCGGAATTGGGTTGCGGTATTCCGGGTGTGGATATTTATACACAGGCAACCCGTATCTATCCGTACAGTCCCTACACCTCACATCTGCTCGGTTATGTCGGGCGCGCCGACATTGACGCCATGAGCGAAGAGGAGAGCTATTCGTATTACCTGCCGGAAATGACCGGCCGGGCCGGGCTTGAAAAACTTTTCGACCCGTTCCTTCGCGGCGAAGCGGGCGGTAAGCTGGTGCAGATTGATGTGTCCGGCTACCGTCATAATGAACTGGCGCACCGTACGCCGAAGCCCGGCGGCGATCTTCGCCTGACGCTCGACATGGAAATTCAGCTTTTGGCGCATAAAGCACTGGGAACACATCGCGGTGCGGCGGTTGTGCTCGATCCCAACAACGGTGACGTGCTGGCGATGCTCAGTACGCCCGGTTTTGATGCCAACCGGTTTGTTCCTTATATCAACACGGCGGATTGGAAAGCGCTGAGTGAAGATCCAGGCAAGCCGCTGCTGAACCGTGCCGTTGCCGGCGTTTATCCGCCCGGAAGTATTTTTAAACCATTGGTCGCGCTGACCGCAGCTACACTTAACCCGGCGGCCATAAATGTAGTTTATGACAGCCCGTCGGTTTTCCGTATCGGCAGCCGTGTCGTGCATACGACCGGTCACGGTGAAGTCGATATGCGGCAGGCCATGAAGTTTTCGGCGAATGTCTATTTCTTTAAAACCGCGCTGGCCTGCGGTCCGGAACCCATCATTCAACAGGCTCTGGCGGCCGGGCTCGGACAGAAAACCGGCGTCGAAGTCGACTTTGAAAGCAGCGGTACCATACCGGATGAAAAGTGGCAGAAAGATAACCGGACAGGCTGGTCGGACGGTGATACCTGCAATCTGGCCATCGGGCAGGGGTATGTGACAGCGACTCCGATTCAAATGGCGATGTTGACGGCGACTATTGCAAACGGCGGTTATCTATATCGTCCGCGGATGGTTCAGGCATATCGTCAGCCGGGATCCGAAGATTATGTTCTGAATCCCAACCATCGGATTGGAAAAATGAACTGGTCCGCGGCAGCGCTACGCGCCGTACGTAACGGTATGCGGGATGTAATCATGGAAAAGGACGGCACCGGTCATCGCGCAGCCGTGGAAGGCTTTGAGTTCGCAGGCAAAACCGGTACAGCTGAATACGGCCTTAAAGAAGAAGGTGCGAAGCATACCTGGATGACCGCGTTTGCACCGCTTGATAATCCTCAATACGCCGTAGCCATACTTATCGAAGACGGCGATACCGGCGGACTGACCGTCGGACCCTGCCTGAAAGTTCTTATGGAAGGCCTCTATGCGAAAATGAAGCGGGAAGGGCGCCTGCAGTCATGATCAGTCGTCTCCGTCATTTTGACTGGGTGATGTTCGGTGCCATTGCGGCGCTGCTCATACTCAGCTGTCTGTTCATTTACAGTGCCGACTGCCGTAACACCGA
>DAONGM010000053.1:0-2570 GCA_035404105.1 Pontiellaceae bacterium | reverse complement strand
GCCTGGCTGGGAGACCCGGCAACTGATATTGAACGGTTTAAAACGTTTATTTTGGCGTTTCTGCTGACCGGTATCCCGTTTCTGCTGATTGCCGCCGAACCGGATTTAGGCAGTGCCATGATACTGGTTCCGATTGTTATGGTGCTTCTCTTTTGCGCGGGAGTTCCGCTGCGTCCGCTGCTGTCCCTTGTGGGAATAGGTGTGGCAGCGGTTCTTGTGCTGGTCGTCTGGCTGCTGTTTTTTCCCGACAGCTGCCCGCTCGAGGACTACCAGAAAAACCGTATTTTGGTTTATTTGAATATCAATCAGGATCCGCTGGGATCCGGCTGGAATAAACTCCAGTCGCAGATTGCAGTCGGTTCAGGAGGATGGTTTGGAAAAGGTTATTTGAAAGGAACTCAGAATATTCTCGGCTTCCTGCCGAGAACGGTGGCCCCGACTGACTTCATCTATTCAGTCGTGGCTGAAGAAACAGGATTTGCCGGCAGCTCGCTGCTGCTGGCTTTATATACAATGGTGGTAGTGCGCTGCATGCACGCCGCAATCGTTGCCCGGGACATGTTCGGGCGATTGCTGTCGGCAGGTATCGGCGTGCTTATTTTTTCACATGTTTTTGTAAATATCGCGATGACCATAGGCCTCATGCCGATTACCGGAGTACCGCTGCCGCTGATGAGTTACGGCGGAACTTTCATGGTGAGTATCATGACAGCGCTCGGACTGGTTCAAAGTGTTTGCCTGCGTCGTCGTATTTAAAAAGAAAGGAGCATCCATGCTCAGTATAAGTGCAATTAAAGAAAAACTGTTGGCCGGAAGCCGGAAGAAGAAAGAGATCCTGATTAACATTGAGCCGCTCGAAACCCGCGTGGCCGTGTTGGATGAACGGAAACTCGATAACTTTCATATTGAACGGTCTGAAGAAAGCCGGCTGGTTGGCAGCATTTTTAAAGGGAAAATTCAGAACCTCGAAGACGGGCTGCAGGCCGCATTCGTCGATATCGGCATGCAGAAAAATGCCTTCATTCACTATTGGGATATGATCCCGGAAGATGCCGCCCGGCTGGAAGAGCAGGAGGGGAGTCGCAACAGCGCCCGCCGGCGCCGTAAATTTTCACCCGGCGAAATGTCCAAAAAATTTCCGATCGGGTCAGAAATCGTCGTACAGGTCACCAAAGATGCCATCGGGACGAAAGGTCCGCGCGTCACCGCCAATCTGAGCGTTCCGGGCCGTTATCTGGTAATGATGCCCGGCACAGGGCTCAAGGGCATCTCCAAAAAAATCGGCGACGCAAAAGAACGCGTCCGGCTCAAAAAAATACTGGCGCGCCTGCCGATTCCCGACACCATCGGTATCATTGTGCGAACCGCCGGATCCGGAACGCGAAAAACAAGCTTCGTCCGCGATGCCCGCACCTTGATCGAAATCTGGAAAGAAATCGACAGCGGCATGCGCGAAAAGCCCGCCCCGTGTGTTCTCTATAAAGAACCCAACTTGGCCGAACGCGTCGTGCGCGATTATCTGACGGAAGACATCGACCGCGTCTATGTCGATGACCGCGAAGCGTACGAAATGATCCGGAAAATGATCGCCAAATATTCCCGCCGCGCCCGCAACTGGGTTCAGCTCTACGCCGGTGAAGAACCCATTTTTGATTACTTCGAAGTTGAAAAACAGATCGAATCGGTCTTTCGCCGCAAAGTATGGCTGAAATCCGGAGCCTATTTGATTTTCGACGAAACCGAAGCGCTGGTGGCCGTCGACGTCAACACAGGACGGCACAAAGGCGGAAAATCCGCCGAAGAATCCATCCTGTCCGTCAATATGGAAGCGGCCGAAGAAGTCGCCCGGCAGCTCCGCCTGCGGAACGTCGGCGGTCTGGTCGTTATCGACTTCATCGACATGAAGAGCAAGCGCGACCAGAACCTGGTCTACAAAACCATGAAAGATGCCTTGCGCGAAGACCGTGCCCGGACCAACGTCCTGCCGATCTCGCAGCTTGGACTGCTGGAAATGACCCGCCAGCGCTTCGAAGAAAGCATTTATACCACCACGTATGTTGAATGCGATTATTGCGGCGGACGCGGTCGTGTAAAATCAGCGCTCACCATGAGCGTTGAGCTCCAGCGCCGTCTCTCCGCTGCCTTGCGAAAAGACCGGAAGGGGATCCATTCCATGAAAATCACCGTCAACCCGACTGTCCTCAACCGCCTCCGCCACGAGGATGAGCAGACACTGATCGACATGGAGAAAAAGTTCCAGGGACACCTGACTTTTGTTTCCGACCCGCACATGCACATGGAAGCATTTACCATTACCAATGAGCAGACTCATCAGGTTGTCTACTCCAGTATCGAAATTGACAAATAGAACACCTGTCATTTTCAGCATTAAAAGAAGGGCGCTCTCATGGGCGCTCTTTTTTTATGATTCAAACGGGATGTTAATCAATGTAGCTGCGCTGATAATTTTGATTGGCGCAGATTGCTAAAAACAAAACTGAAGCGCTCGTGCCTTAATCGCGATTCGATGGGGTTCTGGCTGTGAACAAAATGCGGTCATTCAGCCGATA
>DAONGM010000052.1:9761-11707 GCA_035404105.1 Pontiellaceae bacterium | reverse complement strand
TTCAGGATGCCTTCGACGATGTTGGCCGGTTTGCCTTCGACCTGTTTGGCGAAGAGGGCTTTTTCGTCTTCTACGAGCTGGGCCGGAACGCCGGAGCGGTCCAGTGATGCCGGACGGGCCGCCGCGATGTGCAGGCAGACGTCGAGCGCCAGTTCTTTAAAGGCCGCGCTGTTGACGGTATCGGCTTTGCTGAACCCGAATTCTGCGAGGACGCCGACTTTACCACCCATGTGGATGTAGCTGGCGACTGCGCCGGTGCCGGAGACGGTATATTTTTCGCTCTTGCGCAGAACGATATTTTCACCGATTTCAGCGACCTTGGCGACGATGTCGGCTTTGAATACTTCTGCCGGGTCGCCGCTGGCTCCCATCGCTTTGTCGGTCATTTCGACGACAAACTTCTGGAAGATTTCGTTGCGGGTAACGAAGTCGGTTTCGCAGTTGATTTCGATCATGACGCCGGTTTTGCCGTCATCGGAAACCTTGGCGGAGATTTTGCCGTCTTTGGCAACGCGGTCCGCCTTTTTGGCGGCCACGGCCATGCCGCGTTCACGCAGCAGTTTGAAGGCTTTTTCTTTATCGCCGTTGGCTTCCTGGAGTGCGCGTTTGCATTCCATCATGCTGACGTTGGTGGCGTCGCGAAGTTCTTTGACCATGCTTGCTGTAATTTCAGCCATTGTTGGATCCTCTCAATTAGATTACTCAGCCTTGGGTTCTTCGACCGGAGCAGCTTCCGCGGCGGCTTCAGCTGCCGGAGCCGGAGTTTCTTCCGCTTTCACTTTGGCAGCTTTCGCTTCGTCTTTTTTCGCTTTATCAGCTGCGGCTTTTTCTTTTTTCAGTTTGTCGAGAACCTTGGCGCGCTTCTTCTTTTCTTCGTCTTCTTTGGCTTTGCGCTCTTCGCGGGCGGCGTCGGCGACTTTGCGTTCGGCTTCCTGTTCGTCTTTGCGGCGCTTGTCGTCAGCGGCTTTGGCTTTGACGTAGGCGTCGTGGGCGTCGGCGATGGTGCCGCCAAGAACGTCGGCGATCAGAGTGAGCGAGCGGATGGAGTCGTCGTTGCCGGGGATCGGGTAGGCGACCAGGTCCGGGTCGGCGTTGGTGTCAACCAGCGCGACAACCGGAATACCGAGGCGCTGTGCTTCGGCAATGGCCAGTTTTTCGCGGCAGATGTCGATGACGAGAAGGGCGCCCGGCAGGGAGGTCATATCTTTAACGCCGGTGAGGTTGCGTTCGAGTTTGGTGAGTTCGCGGCGCAGAACGGACTGTTCCTGTTTCGGATAGGCTTTGAGCTTCACTTCGTCGGCGAAGAGAGCCTGGAGTTCTTCCATGCGCTTGACGCTCTGGCGGATGGTCTGGTTGTTGGTGAGCATACCGCCGAGCCAGCGGTAGATGACGTAGGGCTGGCCGGCTTTTTCAGCGGCTTCCTGGAACACGGCGCGAGCCTGTTTCTTGGTGCCGACGAAGAGTACGCGGCGTCCGTTGCCGACGACGCTGCTCAGAAATTCCTGCGCCAGCTTGAGCTGTACGACGGTTTTCTGAAGGTCGATGATGTAGATCCCGCCTTTAGCGCCGTGAATGAAGCGCTTCATTTTGGGGTTCCAGCGTTTGGTCTGGTGACCGAAGTGCAGACCTGCGTCCAGCAGTTCCTGAATCGTTACGTTTTTCTGAGACATGTGCAGCCCCTCCTATAGTTCTTTGTTGAACAATCCGCTTTGGCTTTCCGGGGGCATCCGGAAAACACTCGCTTCAGCTCCGCTTCATGCGGAAGCTATTAAGGGGCGAGGTTATACGCAGGAAAACCTTCTCTGGCAAGCGGTTTTCCTGGCGATATCGGCGGATCGCGATGCCGGTCCGGTTAAGCCGGACGGGTGTCTTTTATGGATTTCTAGCATGCGCCTAACAAAATCCTAACCAAGACACCGTAGATTGTGCGCATATTCTTAACGGGC
>DAONGM010000052.1:8023-9661 GCA_035404105.1 Pontiellaceae bacterium | reverse complement strand
TGGCGGAACAGACCGCGCAGGTCGAAAACGCGAATGCGGCTAAAATCGCCCAGATCGAGCAGGACAATGCCAAAAAAACAGATTCGCTGGAGAAGCTTCAGGCTGAAGCGAAGAAAAACGAGGCCTCTTCGTGGGCGAATAACATTAAACTGGCCGGCGATATCCGCGCCCGTTATGAGAAGCGTGATGTGGCCGACACAACAACCAAAGACCGTCAGCGCATCCGTCTGCGGGTCGGTGCTTACGGAAAAGTCAATGATCAGGTTGATTTCGGCATCCGTCTGGCCACCGGCGGAACACGCACTTCTTCCAATCAGGATATGGGCGACAACGCCGGCATGAAGAATATTTATCTGGATCAGGCATTTATTGATTACCACCCGGAGCAGGTTGAGGGGCTGCATACGTTCGTCGGAAAAATGCCGCAGCCCTGGATAACTTATAATACCGGACTGATCTGGGATACTGATCTGAACCCGGAAGGCGCCGCAGTGACGTATGAAAAACAGTTCGTCCCCTTCAAGCTGAAAGCCAATGCCGGTTCGTTCATTTTTCAGGACAACCTCGAAGACGACATCCGGCTCTGGAGCGGACAGGTGGCGGTTGAGAAAAAGATCGGTGATACAACGCTGACACTTGGTGTGAGTGACTATGCCTTCCAGAATGCATCCGGGGCGACCAACCTGACCGGCGCATTGAATTCCAAATCGGCCAATACCCCGAACGGCGATTTCAATCTTGTCGAAGGATTCGGTGCATACGAATTCAAAGTTCTCAAGATGCCGATAACTCTGAACGGTCAGTATGTGGTTAATACCCTGGCTGCCAGCAGTGACGACAAGGCTTACCTGCTCGGGGTAACCGTCGGCAAAGCCAAAGACAAAGGGACCTGGGAACTCGGTTACAGCTGGCGCGACATCGGTAACGATGCCGTTGTCGGCGGCCTGAACGACTCTGACTTTGCCGGCGAAACCTGGACCGGCTGTTACGGCCACCGGTTCAATGCGAAATACATGGTGTTGAAAAATATGTCCGCCGATCTGGCTTACATCCTCAGCACCGATTACAAAAACAGGGAAGCAAACACCCTGCAGGCCGATCTGAACTTCAAGTTTTAAGTCTCCTGTTCGACTGCCTGATCTGCGTGAGCAGATCAAATCCCGCGGGCTCCCGGTTTCCGGGAGCCCGCACCTTTTCTGAAATCTTCCCATGGCAGTGCGTTCACTTTCTGGTAGGTTCCCGTCGATGAATGAAAGAACGACAGAACCCGATGTCTGGAGCTATGCGCTGCCGGGAGGCTGGGAGGCGCTGGCCGGAAAAACCGATGCCGACAACGACATACTCAGCCTGAGGGTCGCGCGCGCAAACGATCTCTGGTTTCACGTTCACGGGCTGCCCGGCAGTCACGTTGTTCTGCGCGGTCCGGAGGGCGAAACGGCGTCGAACGAGCTGATTAAAAGCGCCGCTGCGATTGCCGCGTGGCACAGCAAAGCACGCAGTGCCGGCGTTGTTCCGGTCTCCTGCACGGAAGCAAAGAATGTTTCCAAACCGCGCGGCGCGAAGCCCGGATCGGTCTGCATTAAGCGCGAAAAAACCATCAAGGTTCGTCCCGGGCTGCCGGGCAAAGAGAGTCAAATT